>JAFLUF010000003.1 GCA_022508925.1 Oscillospiraceae bacterium
CGGATTTTCCCGACGGGTCGCCGATCATTCCCGTGCCGCCGCCGAGCAGCGCTATCGGTTTATTGCCCGCCATCTGAAGCCGCTTCATGAGGCAGAGCGCCATGAAGTGTCCGACGTGAAGCGAGTCCGCCGTCGGGTCAAATCCGATATAGAACACAGCCTTACCCGCGTTTATCATCTTGCTTATTTCTTCTTTGTCCGTCACCTGCGCGATAAGTCCGCGCGCGACAAGCTCGTCGTATAACTCCATATTATAACTTATAACCTCTTTTCCAGATGTATGGTCGTTGGGATCATTCCCATTCTTTCGAAGAATCTCCGCGCGATACCGTTATACAAACTCACGCTGGCAGAAATGCAATTGGCGTAATTTCCTTTTGCAAGCTTGCACACTTGATCAATAAGCTCTTCGCCTATTCCCTTGCCGCGCGCGTCTTCCGCAACAACAATGCTGATGATCGTTATGGTGCCGTCGCTGTTTTCACTTGCGCTGTTTTTATCGGGCAGCATATAAGTAATATAACCGTCAATTACATTATCATCGTTTTCATGACAGAGCGCATTAAAAATTTCCGTATTCTCCAAAAACCATTTTACTCTCTTCTCACAATCCTCATCGCTGAGCACGGTATATACTACCGGATCAAGATTATTATGAAATACCAGATAATCCTTATACAGCTTTGCTAACGATTTAACATCCTCCAGGGTTGCTTTTCTAATCATAGTTTACCTCCGTTAATATTTTTTTATAAATTACTGTTTTCCTGATATAAAACCAAATTTCACTGACATACAGCGAGATATTTAAATCTCACGGATAACACCCTCTTTCAACATTTAATCAAAAAGCCCTCTCCGAGCGAAAGCTCAAAGAGGGCGAAAAACCGCGGTACCACCTCAGTTTGCGGCGAGATCGCCGTCTTGAACAGCTTTAACGGGCTTACCCGTGCCTGCTAATAAGAGCCGTAAAACTCCGTTCGCAAAGCCGCTCGGGGAGGTAATTCGCTTACGCTTCCCTGCCGCCTCACACCTGCCGGCGGCTCTCTGAAAAGGCTTTTCGTAAACTACTGGTTTCCCGTCAACGCTTTTAAATATCTAACTGATTATATCATACACATTTTATTTTGTCAAGTGGTTTTGAAACAATTTTACAAACGCTCGGTCACAGCAGATCGGCAATCTCGTAAATCAGCCGCTCGGATTTTTCCCAGCCGAGACACGGGTCGGTAATGGACTTTCCGTAAACGCCCTCTTCTATCTTCTGACAGCCGTCCTCGATATAGCTTTCTATCATCAGACCCTTTACCGTCTTTTTGACATCGTCGGAATGTCGCATGGAGTGAAGGACCTCTTTGGCTATTCGTATCTGCTCGAGATACTGCTTTCCGGAGTTTGAATGGTTTGTATCGACGATTATCGCGGGATTTTCAAGTCCTTTTTCCTTATAAAGATCGCAGCAGAACTGCAGATCCTCGAAATGGTAGTTGGGAAGCGACTGTCCGTGCTTATTCTGCGCGCCGCGAAGAATAGCGTGAGCGAGGGGGTTTCCGTCCGACTCTACCTCCCAGCCCCTGTATACAAACGTATGCGCCGCCTGAGCCGCCTGAATTGAATTGAACATGACCGAAAGCGTGCCGCTGGTAGGATTTTTCATTCCGACTGCGCACTCCATTCCCGAAGCGACAAGGCGGTGGTGCTGATCCTCAACCGACCTCGCGCCTATCGCCACATACGAAAGAATATCCGAAAGATAGCGGTAGTTTTCGGGATAAAGCATTTCGTCCGCCGTGGTCAGGTGAGTTTCCTCGATCACCTTTGCGTGAAGCTCGCGGATTTTAATAATCCCCTCAAGCATATCCTCTTCTTTGGTAGGATCGGGCTGGTGGAGCATTCCCTTATAACCCATGCCGTTTGTGCGGGGCTTTCCCGTGTAAACACGCGGGATTATGAGAATTTTGTCCTTTACCTTCTCCGCCGCCTTCGCGAGACGCGACGCATAATCCAGAACAGACTTTTCATTATCAGCCGAGCACGGACCGATTATAAGCAAAAACTTGTCCGAGGCGCCCATAAATACGTCCGCGATTTCCTTGTCGCGCTTTGCCTTTACAGACACAACAGTTTCGGACAGCGGATGCATTTCCTTTATCTCCTGAGGAATAGGAAGCTTTCTTTTAAATGTCATGGACATGATAATTCTTTCTCCTTTGTAAATAAATCCTACTTATTGTAACACAATTCCTTAAAATTGTCAATTCCATTCCAAAATTTTTTCAAAAAGCCCTTGACAAATTTCTCCCCTTATGATATAATTCTATTGTTGCGATGCTGATATAGCTCAGTTGGTAGAGCACATCCTTGGTAAGGATGAGGTCATCAGTTCAAATCTGATTATCAGCTCCAGCAGGGCAATGCCCTGCACCAAGTACGTCCCGCATGTTGTTGCGGGACGATTTCTTTATACTCGAATACAACGTTTTTATACGGAAAAAATAAAAACTAAACGATCCGGAGGTCATTTTATGAGAAAAAATTTCGGAAAGATCATGCTTTCCGCACTCATGTCAATTTCGCTTTTGTGCGGCTGTACGCGCGATTTCAGCGGAAACGGAGGATACGGAGGCGGAAACTCAGGCTCACAAACGCAAAGCAGCTCGGACAGCAATTCCCAAGACAGTTCCGACAGCGGCGCGAACAGTGAAAGCTCTGACAGCAAAACAGACTCGACCGTATCTTCCGACCCCGGCTTTATCGAAGTTCCGGTTGACACCGCTAAAACGCCTGTTTCCGCGCACGGACAGCTTTCTGTAAAGGGCACGAATTTAGTTGACAAAAACGGAAATCCCTACCAGCTTCGCGGAATGAGCACCCACGGACTTACCTGGTTTCCCGCCTTCGTAAACGAGCAGGCGTTTCTGACGCTGCGCGACGATTGGAACACAAACGTTGTGCGCCTTGCGATGTATGTTGACGAGTGGAACAACGGCCAGTGCTATATGAACAACAAGCAGGGCAGCCGCGAGCTTCTTGAAAAGGGTGTGGAGCTTTGCATAAAGCTCGATATGTACGCCATTATCGACTGGCACGTTCTTAATCCCGGCGACCCGCTTAAATACACAAATGAGGCTATAGCCTTTTTTGACAGTATATCAAAAAAATACGCCGACAGTCCTAACGTTATTTACGAAATTTGCAACGAGCCGAACAGCGGCGCAAGCTGGAACGGCTCTGTAAAGCCTTATGCCGAGCAGGTTATCCCCGTGATAAGAAAGAACGACCCCGACGCGGTAATAATAGTAGGAACGCCTACCTGGAGCCAGGATATCCACGAGGCGCTCGCAAATCCGCTGAGCTTTGACAACGTTATGTACGCGCTCCATTTCTACGCGGACACCCACAGAGACGACCTCAGAAACAGACTGCAAAGCTGTGTAAACGGCGGATTGCCGGTATTTGTTTCCGAGTTCGGCTGCTGCGATGCTTCGGGCGGAGGAGGAAACAACTTTACCGAAACGGAAAAGTGGCTCTCCCTGCTTGACAGCCTGAAAATAAGCTACTGCAACTGGGCTTTGGCTGATAAAAACGAGACCTGCTGCGCTGTCACAGGCTCGGGCGGAGCGAACGGCAACTGGTCTGACAGTCAGCTCTCCGAAAGCGGAAGGTGGATAAGAAACTGGTTTAAAAATCACTGATATTTAAATCAACTCTAAGACAAGGCTCTATGTACTTCTGCTGTATTTCAAAAATGTCGACTCCAAGCGCCGTGCATAGCTTCAGCCATGTTATCCAGTTTGGAACATTTTTACCGCTTTCTATACATCGCAGATAGACATCGGTTATTCCGATCATCTCGGAAAGACGCTCTTGTGTGATCTTGCTTTTTAGGCGCTTTTCCTGTGCTGTCATTCCGAAAACCTTCTTAATGATCAGGATCTCATTTCCTTCATTTTTTTTCATATTTTTGTACTTCCTTTGTCAAGAGTGTATTAAACATATCATAGCATTTTTTACACTTCGAGTCAATAGACGCAAAATTCTTAAAAACGAGTGTTTTTCCGATTGCCAAGCGGTTTTTAAGGTTTTTGTGTGCTTTTGACAAAAAGTTTTTCGGCCCGATCATGCATAATTTGACGATTCGGTTGTTGATTTTAATGAAAGAAAACGGCTGCCGGCGGACGGTATTGTTTATTATCCAAACGTCATTATAAAACAGATCTCGTTTGATATCGTCCGCTGTATAGATATTAACAATAAAAAAGTAAAAAAACGCTTGACAAATGACAGATATTATGATATAATATTACGGTAATAGTTGTGGAAAGATGGCTGAGCTGGTCTAAGGCGCACGATTGGAAATCGTGTAACGGCTAATACCCGTTCGAGGGTTCGAATCCCTCTCTTTCCGCCAGCGGCAGGTTGCCGCTCCCTGTTCCCAATGAAACTCTGTTTTCATTGGGAACGTTTTTTCTGTACGGTTATTTTGAGATTTTTTTGTTTAGGTATATAGTCAAAACGCGCTCGGATCTATCCGGGCGCGTTTGTTTTACAAAATAATGTTAAATGTCAACTGTGATCAGCGATCGTTGTTGTTCTGATTCTGCTGGTTCTGGTTCTGATTCTGCTGGTTCTGCTGATTCTGCTTGTTCTGATTAGACATGATAAAATTCCTCCTGTGAAAATTCACAAATATTATACGGATTTTCTTCCGCAAACATATTTTGCACAGATTTTTTGATAATATTCAACTTTTTTATTTTTCATCCACAGGAAAAGCTTCAAGCGTCATATTCAGCTCCCGGGCTTCGCGGTAAAGCTCCTGTAAACGGCATAGCGCGGCGTTTTCCTCGTAAATAAGAGCGTCTATTGCGGACGGGTTGTCAGTGAAATTATAATTGCTGCGTATATCGGAAAGATGGCTTAAAAGCTCGTTATATTCACGGCGAAGATTTTTATTCTTCTCATCTGCTGAATTCTTATGTATCCTGAACTTAAGCAAAAGATCATTTAACGTCATAACTCTCACCTCAATAATCTGTATGCGGACTATTGAGGGATAAGAACCGATCCAATAAGTTTATTTTCACTAAAAAATACTGTCTTTTTTTGATATTTAAAATCTGATATATCTGACATTTGTTTATTTGCAATAAAATTTTCCTATTTGATAAAGCAATTTTCACAAATACTTAGAACCTGTCCACATAGCCCGAAATGTTCGGATTTCGAAGCGGATTTTTCGCAGAACGAGGCAATTTTTCGCAGCGTTTTGCCGCAGGCATAATGCGTATACTTGATGTATTTCAAGAAAAATTAACGAAGTTATGCGGAAAATCAGCCGAAAGACGAGCGTTGAGCGGCTATGTGGACAGGTTCTTATTCCGCTCCGAGCAGAAGTTTTACGGTTATTCCGCAGACTATCCACGCGGTAAGGTCGGCGGTAAGCGCGGCGGCGGTCGCATGGCGCGTCTTCTTTACCTTTACGGCGGAAAAATAAACCGCGATAGTATAAAAGGTTGTTTCTGATGATCCGATAAGCGTCGCGGCTACGCGCTCGGCAAAGCTGTCGGCGCCGTTTGCCGCGGCAATTTCGTTGTATACCGCCATTGCGCCGCTTCCGGAAAACGGCCGCAGAATTACGAGCGGGACCGCCTCGGACGGAAACGAGACCGCGCCGCACAAAGGCTCAAGCAATTTTGTAAGCGCGTCGACCGCGCCGCTCGCGCGAAACATTCCAACGCACACAATAAGAAGCACAAGTGCCGGAAGAATATCCGCACAGGTTTTAAGACCTTCCGAAGCCCCCTCGCAGAACGCCCCGAAAACGTCAACCTTCTTGATCGCCGCGTAGATAAGCACCCCTACCGTTAATACGGGAATTATCCAGTCTGTCATGGTTCTCCTTGCTTACGGAACTTGATTTTCGACATAAGCTTCGCTGAGGCAACCGCGATAAAAAGCGAATAAGCCGACACTATCCACACGCACGGCAAGATCTCCATAGGGTCGCGCGCTCCGTTTGCCAGACGAAGCGCGGCGGCGGTCGCGGGAATTATCTGCAGGCTCGCTGTGTTTAACACCGCAAGCATTATCATGTCGTTGGTAGCATGTTCTCCGCTTTGCTGTTCCTCGGCAATGGCTTTCATCGCGGCAATTCCGAGAGGTGTAGAGGCGTTTCCGAGACCTAAAATGTTTGCGGCGATATTCGCGCAGATAAGACTCATAGCCTTTCCGCCTTTATTAATGCCGCCAAACAAAAGACCAAGCGGCGCGGATAACAGCTTTGAAAGCTTTTCAAGCAAGCCCGCTTTTTCCGCGACACGCATAAGTCCGCTCCAAAAGCACATTATGCCGCAAATCGAAATAACAAGCTCGACCGCCTCTCCCGATTTTGACAGAATACTTTCGGACAGGTCGCCTATTCTTCCGTTGAGAGCGGCAAAAATAAGTGATACTATCGGAATTATCAGCAAAATAATTTTCATATTTTCACCTTTTTTGGGAAAAAATAATATTTTTGTTAAAATTTGTCAAAAAACTTATTGACATTCTTGGCATATTATGTTAAAATATGTACGACAAATGACATTAGAGGGGGATTTGCTGTTATGGTAAAATCAACGGGAATTGTCCGTCAGGTGGACGAGCTTGGGAGAGTTGTCATTCCTATCGAGCTAAGGCGAAATCTGAACATAGATAAACGGGACAGTATGGAAATCTTTGTGTCAGAAGACCAGATCATTCTTAAAAAATACTCGCCGTCGTGCATTTTTTGCAGCAACGCGGGAAATATCGTCAAGTTTAACGAGAAAAACATCTGCGTAAGCTGTCTCGAAAAGCTTAAGGCTATGCCGGTCGAGAAGGCGCAGGAGACCTGAGCGTTTTACGCGTAGCCATTGCTCTAAAAAGATTATATTCCGTACAAGAGAAAAAAATAACCCGCGGGAAGCATTTTCCCGCGGGCTTTGAATTTCTTATTTTTTCCTTACGTTAGGATTATTATCGGGTTCGCGCATGATAGCGTCAACCAGACGCTTTGTTTTATTTGACTTTGTATGCTGTTTTTTAGCTTTAAGCATATCAAGCTCGGAGCGCTCTTCCTCATGATAAATATCACGGTCCTCGGTCCAGATGCCAGAGGGCGCGTTTTGCTTCGTGACCTCGCTTGGATATTCGCGCTCGTCGCTGCTTTCAGACCACTCGGGAACAGGCTCGCCCGCTTCCGCTTCAAATCCGCGGTTCTGGGAACGGCGCCGTTTGCGCTCACGAGGCGGCCGCTCTGAGCGGGAAGAATCGTTGCCTTCCTGAGATGAGTTTTCGAGAACGTCAAAAATACTTCCTATATCCTTAAACGGCTCGGTATCCGGGGCTGTTTCCGCCGAAGCCGCTTTTGGCGGCCGCGCGGAGCTTTCTTCATCGGCGTTTGCCCGTGAAACAAGCTCCATTTCGGGCGGTGCGGAAATAACGGGCGCGCCGGACATCTTTCCGTATGCCGAGATCGCCGCGGCGTTTTTCTTTATCACTCGGGCGCGCGGAGCAGGCCGAGCCTTTTCATCGGCTTCGGTGCTGACGGGTTCGACAGACTTCTTTTTCTCTTTTACCACCGTAGCGTCGTCCGAGACATCGGCGTTATTTACCGCGTTTGCGCCGAAATCAGTTTCCTCGAACGGCTGAAATCCGCCGGCGTTTTGTTTCTGCTCTGTTTTTCCGCGAAGCGCCTCAAGCTCCGCGAGAAGCTGATTTTCAAAGCTGTCTTCGTTTTCCGTCTGAACGGCGCGCGGCTTTTCGGCAGGCTTGAACTCCTCACCGCTGAAGATCTCGCCGTATACGTTCGGCTCTGATTCCTTTTTGACTACCGAACTACGCGCCACATCATCCTGAAACGCGTTCTTCGCGTTACCGCGGGAGTTATTTCTTTTAACATCGGGAGAGTTTACGATCGGCTCTCCGAAAGGATGAAAATCCGCAGGATCGGGGTGGGAATCATAGCTGTCATCTCCCCTCGGTTCTCCCGCACGAATGATATGTGAAATTCTGCGCTCACTGGTTCGGCGGGCAACTGTCGGAGAAACGAAAAATCCGTCCTGATGCTGTTTTTTGGAGCTATCCGTAAATTCCGCAAACTCCGGCTCTTCGGGTTCTTCGGGATGTTTTGCCGCTACCGAGCTTCGCTCTATTCTCTCGGGAATAAACGGCTTTACAATACGGTCTTTTCCCGAACTTGCCTTTGGGACCTCGACAATGGGCTTGCTTCGGGATATATCGACTTTAAGTGAATAGTCAAGAAAATCGTTAAATTCTTCGGGAGATATCTCGCCTGTCTGCACCTTGCCCTTCATGGCGTTCATATACGTATACCAATTTTCGTATTCCTTGGTATTCATGGTGCTTCCCACATGAGCATAGACCTCGTCCGTAACAGCGCGCGACTTTTCCTCAAGCTCTTCGGTCATTCGCTTAGGCGGATTTTCCTCGAGGTATACATCGAGACAGCTCTTTCCGTTGTGGAGATAATTGCAGTAATCCTCGTTGTAGTCCTTGTCTCTGTAATAGCGTCTTCCGCACTTTTTGCAGACTGCAAGCCAGCCTCCTGCTTCGATAACGGCGTCTATCTCAAGGTCTACAACAGCCTTTAAACTGCACGGCATATAGATCTTATCATATTTTTCCATTTTACTGCGCAGAATGTTATAGCTTGACAGCTCCGCGGCAAGACCGTTTTTCATACGCGAAAACGCGTCCATCGCGATCTCGTCCGATATGCCGCTGTAGTCCTTTATATCGGAATAATCGTCCGTATAGTCGAAATCAGCCAGAACGTTACGGACAATGTCTTTTGAAATAGTCGGAAACATAAACGGGGAGTTGGGCAGTCTCCCGACGGTAAAGACCTTTGTCTGTCCAAGCTCATCAAGACGGCAGCCCATTTCACTCGCCGTAACGGAAAACATAAGGTCAAAGTAATTCCTGCGCGCGGCGGCTTCCGAAGCGGATTTAACACTGTCCGGAAAAACAAAGTCTATCTTGCTGACGGCATAATCTCTTACGCGCAGAATATTAAGCCATTCGTTTATCGCGCGGTTATATCTCAGCTCGCAAAGACGCTGGAAAATCATCTTTTCAAAGGGCGTGCGGCAGGAGACATATCTGTTCCACAGCGTGCCGGTGCCTACGCTGTCACGGCGGCAAAGAAAGTCGATGTAGCAGTCTATCGGTATTTTCTCGTAAACTGTGCGGATATGGTGCTCGATATAACAGTGGGAGGTCTGAAAATCACGTCTCAACTCCGCGAAACGGTCAAAATCTATCTGTCCTGTTTTCTGCGCCTCACTGCAGGCCTCAACAGCCTTTTTGGCGAAATACGACAGATCGTACTCGCAAAAGCCGAGCAGCGACAACGGATATCTCAGCACATATATTTCATTCGAGCTTCGCCCGACCAGCTTTAACGTTTTATCCACCGTTATGCTCCTTTGCCACTTTTTTGACTGAACTCTCGGGTTCCCTGTATGACGATACTTTAACTGTCTTCGTCAAGCGCCTGGATAAGATACGGGTTTTCGCGGCGGATACCCTCGACAAACGGAACGTCCTTTGTCTCGCCGCCGACATTTTCCGTTCCCCAGCTTACCAGCTCGTTGTTGAGCGTTTCATACTCAGCGGTATGAAGGTGCTTGCAAAAGATAACCTTTTTGCATACTCCGAACGGAATCTCCACGTCTTCTGTAGCCGTTTCAACATAGTACGACACGGTTTTTCGCATTCCGCTCTCCTGTAAATAGCGGACTATGCGGTATTCACCCGTCTGTGAAACATACTCGTATGACGGGTCTCTTTTATCTAAGTCCACATCCGTAAAGCTTACGCTTCCGATAAACATATTAATTCCGATATAAGCCGCCACGCATATTACGAAAAACAACAGATAGAGCGTTCCGAAAACGGTTTTGAGCGTTTCATTTGATCGTGCCGCGAAAAATGCCACGACCATTACTGCCATAGGCGGCACAATGATAAACCACTGACCGAAGCCGAAAATCATAAGCACAAGCACCACAATGGGAATAAGAAACGTATTTATCTGCGTTATAAGCTGTTTTCTCGTAAACACCAGAAGTCCCAGAGCCGCGATATTTACAAACAAATAAAGAATAAACAGCGGCGCGGGATTTTCAAGCACGAAATAATATCCCAAACAAAGCCACGATATCCACGCCAGAAACGCCGTATAACCAAAACACGCCAACGCCACTCCCCGGCGGAACCACACATTTTTAATAAAAGCTACAACCTTGTCCATATATTGTCCTCGCTAAACCGAAAAATATAACTGCATTACTGAGTTTCGGAAAAACACTTCATGAATAAAAATACAATATTACTCATAATATATTGTATAACAAATTCGAGAAAAAATCAAGTCCTTTATAAAAATTTCTGCGTATTATGGAAAAATAAGAAAACAAAATGCCCCCGAAAGGCAGACACTCAAACGATACTTTCGTACCGCATCTTCCTTAAACGGGGACAAATCCATTACTTAATAAATCAGTTATATCTGCTCTGGTTGAATTTCTGCAGCAGAGTGTCGATCTCCTGCGTCTCTTTTTCAACAAAGCCGACTCTCTGAACTCCGGTTGAAACAGAAGCAGCCGCGGGGTCCGAAGAATCTTCATCCAAGTCGTCGCTCTTTGCCTTGGCGTTTACCGCCACGTTTACAACAGCGTCGGGCTCGTCGTCGCAGAAATCGGTAGCGATAGCGATGATCGAGATCTCATCCTTTTCGAGCTTGTCATCGAAAACGACTCCGCACTTATACTTCGCCTCGGTATCAAAATTCTCGGTTATCTTCTTCATAAGAGCGTCAAACTCTTCAAGCTCGAAGGTCTCGGGAAGGCTTACATTAAGCAGTCCGCGTCTCGCTCCGTTGATGGAGGTTTCCAGAAGCGGGCTGTTCATAACCTCTTCGATAGCCTCTTCTACCTTTCTGTCACCCTTTCCCGTGCCGATAGCCATATGCGCTATGCCGCTCTCGCGAAGCGTCGAGCAGATATCCGCGAAGTCAATATTAAGGTAACCCGTCTGGTGGATAAGCGAAATAATTCCCATAACCGCTTTTGTAAGTATCTCATCAACCTTTTCAAAAGCGTTTTTGATAGTAATATTGCTTCCCTTAAGCTCCTTTATGCGCTCGTTTGGAACAACGATGAGGGCGTCTACGTTCTTTTTCATCTCTTCTACGCCCTTTATCGCCTCGCGCATCTTAGGCTTTCCCTCAAAGTCGAAAGGCTTTGTAACAACGCCTACGGTAAGAATTCCCTTTTCCTTCGCGACAGCGGATATTACGGGAGCCGCGCCCGTACCTGTGCCGCCGCCCATTCCCGCGGCAACAAACAGCATCGACACTCCGTCGAGCTTATCCGCGATATCCTCTCTGTTTTCCTCGGCAGACTGTCTTCCTCTTGTAGGGTCGTTTCCCGCGCCCTGTCCGCGGGTGGTCTTTCTGCCTATCTGAATGCGGGTCATCTTGCTTCCGTCCTTGCTTCTGAGCGCCGCGACATCGGTGTTTGCGATAACGTATTCAACATCGCCCACTCCGGAATTTACCATATGCTCTACAGCGTTTCCGCCCGCTCCGCCGACGCCGAAAACCATGATCTGCGTTGCAAGCTGGAAATCTTCGACAATTTCAAACCCGTCATCTATATTATCCGGTGCAAAAGCCATATTTTAAAATCCTCCCTTTTTGTAATTCCTCGGATCAAACACTCTATTTAGTACACACATAATTTATGCGCTACTACCCATTATAGCACATCTCATAAAAAATTGCAACTATTTTTTTATATTTTTCCTAAATAATATCGAACGAGGGAGAATTTTGCCCTGTTTATTCATGCGAAGAATTTTCCACGTTATCGCCCTGAGAGTTTTCTTCCGTATTGTTTGGAATATCATCAATGGGATTTTGCGCGTAATTTCCGTTATTAGGACGGACAGCGGGCTGCTCGGGATTGGAAAGCGAGATTATCACGCTGTCGTTTGCCGCTATCTCCGTGTCGATAAGCGCTTTCGCGACTATAAACTTGCTTTCGAGCTGAGATGTCCCGCCCAAATTAAGCAGTATCCTGCCGTCAATGGTGACCTTGGGCGAATATCTGTCGGTTATGTCAATTTCGGTTATACCCGTAAGCTTTGCTTCTTCCATCAGCTCAAGCATTTCCCACGGAAGAGAGGTTTTGGTCTCATTTTGCGATGTAAGCCACGCGCCGATCTCGGTGCTTTCCGGCTCAAAGCCTTTGAGGACAATAACGCCGTCGGCGTTTTCGAGATATTTTATCACCCTGCCCCCTCGGGATACGGCGGCGTTTTTCCCGTTTTCCGAAACACAGAAGCAGACCTCCGCCTCTTTCACGCTGATAATAAACTTAGTCGGAAAGGATTTTCTAACCTCTGCCTCGTCTACGAAAAGACATATGTCAACAACGTTTTTCGCTGCCGCGTCCGTGTCCGTATGCAGAAGATTATCGCCTGTCTTGAGTCCGGAGCCGGCTATTATCTGCTCTGGTCTGTAGCTAATATTTCCCGTTACCTCTATTTCCGTACAGCGGAACAAAACCGTATTTGACAAAATTATCATAACTATAACGATAACTATCAGCGCGAAAAGATAATACAGAATGTAATTTCCGCCGCGGTAATTACGTCTTTTGCGCACGGGAGTTTTCTCGTTAATTACGCGTGATAATTCTTTGTCGGTTTTTTTATTGTACGGTGAAGAGGGCTGTCTCACGGTATTTTGCGCGGGTCTCTGAGTATTGTTCCGCACGGGTCTTCCTGCGGGAATATTCGTTTTCGGCGCGGGTCCCGACTGATTACGGACGTTTACATTCCGGCTTTGACTGCGCTGAGCCGGATTACGGGACAGATTTTTTCTGATATTTTTATTAGCGTGTTTTTTAAACATTTTTTCACTTCCATCCGTATCTTAAATTGTCTGAACTTTTTTGATATCCGCGCCTACGGAACGCAGCTCATTTTCGATAGCCTCATAGCCGCGCTCGATATAATTTACGCCGCTTATTTCGGTTGTGCCCTCGGCGGCGAGCGCCGCCACCACAAGCGCCGCGCCTCCGCGAAGCTCCGAAGCGCACAGCTTCGCTCCCGAAAGCTTTTTTACACCCTCGATAACGCACACTCTTCCCTCTACCTTTACCGACGCTCCGAGACGTATAAGCTCGGAAAGGTGACGAAAGCGGTTTTCAAATATTGTTTCAACAAAAACCGACGTTCCCTCGGCGGTAGTGCAAAGTGCCGTAAAGGGCGCCTGAACGTCCGTAGGAAACCCGGGATATGGCATTGTCCTTACGGTCTGAGGAGCAGTGAGTCTTTTTTTACTGTTAAGGTATATCTTACCTCCGCCGTAGGCGTAGACCCGTACTCCCATCTGCTCTAAAACAGGGATAAAGCCATTCATCTGCGACGGCTCGCAGTGAGTAAGAATAAGTTCTCCGCGGGTTATAGCGGCGGCGCACATATATGTGCCGGCGACTATCCTGTCGGGAATGACGGTATGCTCGGCGGGTTCAAGCCGTGAAACTCCCTCGACATAGATCGTTCCCTCTCCCGCGCCGCTTACCTTCGCGCCGAATTTGTTGAGGCATTCCGCCAGATCGATTATCTCGGGTTCGCGCGCGGCGTTATGTATCTCGGTAGTTCCGTTTGCGAGAACAGCCGCGAGCATTATATTTTCGGTCGCTCCGACCGAAGAAAACGACAGTGTTATTTTCGCTCCTCTGAGTCCGTTCGGCGCTTCGCAGGTCAGAACACCGTGCTCTTCGGTGATGACCGCGCCCATTTGCCTCAAAGCGGACAGATGAAGGTCAATAGGGCGCGAGCCTATATCGCAGCCGCCGGGAAAGGACAGGCTGCATCGTCCCGTCCTGCCCAAAACCGAGCCGAGGAATATCACGCTTGCGCGCATACGGCGCATAAGGCTTTCGGGTATTTCGTTTTCCGATACCTGCTGAGCGTCTACAGTAACCGTATTGCCGCTTCTTTTACATTTACAGCCGATACAGGAAAGGATCCTCATCGCCGCGTCCACATCCGTAAGTCTCGGGCAATTATGAAAAACGCATTCCCCATGTACCAACACCGCCGCCGACAAAAGCGGCAGCGCGCTGTTTTTAGAGCCTTGTACGGAAATCTCACCCTCGATACGCTTTCCGCCGTTTATTATCAGCTTCGGCTGATTATCCATAACATCACCTCTCAACAAATATGCTGAAGCATAATATGTTGAAAGGGATTTTTTTGTGATTAAAGCAAAAACCGAGCCACTTGTTTTAACTTAGGTGACGTTATCCTCAAACAATTCCATTATCTCACTGAGTATCTTATCAGCCGCGTTGGATTTTTTGGCGGAGCCTGCGTTCTGCTCCATTTCAAGGAGCGTTTTTCTGTCGGAATACAGCTTTGATACTGTTTCGACAAGCAGCTCTCCCGTCAGATTTTTATCCTCTATTATTATAGCCGCGTTTTTGTCGGCTAATGTCTTTGCGTTGAAATACTGGTGATTTTCAGCCGCCTGAGGGAACGGCACCAAAACCGACGCTCTGCCTATTTCAGCAAGCTCGGTTATCGTCATCGCTCCCGAGCGCGAGATTATCAGATCCGCCGCGCACATACAGGTGTACATATTGTCGATATAGTCGCGGAAAATATGGCGGGAGCTATCCTCCGTAACGCCGTTCTTTTCAAGCTCCTCGTAAAACATATCGCGGCTTCTTGCGCCGTACGAATGAATATGGTTCATATCTCCCGTTTCAAGCTCCCATGCAATAAGCTCGGCTACCGCTGATGTCACACGGTTCGCGCCGAGACTTCCGCCAAAAGACAAGATAGTGAAATTGTCCGGAAGCCCGAGACGTTTCCTCGCCGACTGCCTATCCTCTATGGGAATGTTTGTCCGAAGCGGATTTCCCGTTACAACACAGCGCGAGGTATCTTTGAAATACTTTTCGGCGTCCTCGGTCGCCAGAAGGACCTTGTCCGCTTTTTTGGAAAGCATTTTCGTGGTAAGACCGGGATAGGAGTTGCTTTCGTGGGTGACGGTCTTTATGCCCATTTTCGCCGTCTGGGACAGAACCGTGGCGGTTACATAACCGCCCGTGCCTACCGCCAGATCGGGCTTGAACTCCTCGATTATTTTGCGCACGGCGCGCTTTGCCGAAATGAAATAGCAATACGCCGCCTTTACGTTTTTTACGGCGTTTTTCGGTGTGGGCTTTCGCTGAAAGCCCATCATCTCCACTCCGCGAAAATCATAGCCTGCCTTTGTCACAAGCTTTTTCTCCATTCCGTCGGGCTTTCCGACAAACAGAATGTTTGTTTCGGGGAAAACGCTCTTCATTTTATCGGCAATTGCAAGCGCGGGGTTTATATGCCCCGCTGTGCCACCCGCCGCAAATAATACGTTCATCTGAATCACCACCAATATAACTATCTCAGCTTTGCGCGCTTGCTTATTGAGAGCAGAAGTCCCATTTCCCAGAGCTGAAGCATAAGCGCCGTGCCGCCGTAGCTGAAAAACGGCATCGAAATTCCCGTATTGGGTATACAGCACAGGCAAACGCCCATATTGAGCAATGCCTGAAGTCCTACATGAAATGTAATTCCCGTTGCGACAAGACAGCCGAAGCGGTCCTCCGCGTTAGAAGCTATAACAAATCCGCGCATAACGAAAACCACAAACAGGATCATTACCGCCATTCCGCCGATAAGCCCGAATTCCTCAACAAGAATCGAATACACAAAGTCGTTTACCGCAAAGGGAAGATAGTGATATTTCTGCGTGGAATTTCCGAAGCCCTTGCCCCATATTCCTCCCGAGCCTATCGCGAGCGCGGACTGATAATTCTGAAATGATCTGTCTCCCGGCTCTGAAAGCGGGTCCATGTACAGAACTCTGTCGCCGAAGTAGGTAAAGCCCGAAAGCGCGATCACTATGATAATTACCGCGGCGGCAAGAATTGCCACGGGGATAACGGGCTTCATGTTTATTCCGCCGACAAAGAGGATAACGCCGCATATCGCCGTCATGATAAGCAAGCCCGACAGGTGCGACTGGATCCTTCCCATTATTATCGCAACCACCACAAACAAAAGCAGCGGCTTTAAGATGCCTATATGAAATCTTCTGATATTGTCGGCATTTTTATGAATGTAGTATGACATGAATATTATCAGACCGATCTTCAGAAAATCGGACGGCTGGAACGTTCCGAAAACCGGGATCTGAAGCCAGCGCTTTTGTCCCGCCTCCGCCTCAACTCCGAAAATGCACATAAAGTTGAGTATAAGCGTAATAACAAGAAACAGCGACGCCAAGGTAAATTTTACTCTTCCGCCGAACCACTTGAACTCGTGCCTTAAGATACGATAATCGAAAAAGCACAGAAAGATCATTCCCACAAGACCTATCCCCGCGGCGACTACCTGTCTTACGGTATAAGCATAGCTGTCGCCGTCATTGTCGACATAGGACTGTGCGTGTCCCGCGGAAAACATCATGGTTATCCCGAAAACCAGAAGAACTAATATTATCACCGTCATGGGCATATCCACTCTGCCCTGCGCGGAGAAAAAGCGTATCCTGTTCGGGTCTTTCTGCTTTTTGTCCTTGACCGCACCCTGAGGCGCGCGGGTAGTTTGAGCCTGCTGCATAGGCAACCTCCGTATCATCTCACTCAGACTGCCGATAACCCCCCATCTGCTTTGTCAGCCTCGCTACGGCAGGCACAAAGCCTAGCCGTAGCAAGGCTTTCGTGCATCTGGGAGCTTCTCGTCAGTCTTTTGTTGTTATCTTGTAAACATCATCACGGCAAAGAAAACCGAAAGCGCGCCTGTTATCACCGTGATAATTGAAAACACAACGTCGATTTTTATCTCGCTCCAGCCGCTCATTTCAAAATGATGGTGGATAGGGGTCATTTTGAAAACGCGCTTGCCTTCTTTGGTGTGATATATTTTCTTTGTTATCTTGAAAACCGTAGTCTGGATAATCACCGAAAGCGCCTCGAAAACATAGATTATTCCCGCGAGCACCATGAGAAATTCCGCACCGCAGCCGACCCCGAGCGCGCAGACGATACCGCCTAAGAACATCGAGCCGGTGTCTCCCATAAACACTTTCGCGGGCGGGAAATTCCACACTAAAAAGCCTATAAGCGCCCCGGCCGTGCAGAACGCTAAAAGCGACTGCCCGAACATTCCGAGTATGCCGGCTATTGCCGCAAACGCCGCGCAGTAGACCACCGTGACCGACGAGCAAAGCCCGTCTATGCCGTCAGTGAGATTTACGGCGTTTACGAGATAAAGTATCCCAAGCCCCATTACAGGATAGTAGAAAATGCCAAGATCCCACTGCCAGCCCCACGGAAAAGCTATCACGGTCCTCGCAAAGCCGCTGATGTAAATTGTCGCGAAATAAGCGGCGATGATAAGCACCTGAAAGATTATCTTCTGTATCGGCGTAAGTCCCTCGTTGCGCTTTTTCCCGACCTTTATGAAATCGTCGAGAAAGCCCATCGCGCCGAAGAAAACCGCCATTACCGCACCCGAAAGCGAAACGGTAAACTCGCGCTTGTCCTCGCCGGAGATATCCGCTCCGTTTATGCCGATTATGACCATTCCCACGGCAAATGTAATTATCACCGCGGTTATGAACATAATTCCGCCCATTGTGGCTGTTCCCTGCTTTTTCGCGTGCCATTTGGGTCCTATATCGAGGATAGTCTGACCGTATTTCAGTTTATGAAGCCACGGGATAACCACAAAGCCCATAAGCCAGGATATCAGAAACGACGCTAAAGCCGCTATCACATTAGTCCAAACGTTCATAAAATTCCTCTTTTACTCAACTTTCTGAGCTATCTCTTCCATCTTCATTCCGCGGCTGCCTTTAAACAAAACGTTGTCGCCGCTTTTTAAATTCTGCACCAGACGATCTGTCAGCTCGGCTTTGTTTTCACTGTGAAACACGGGGAATTCACGCCTGAAAAGCTCGTCGCGAAGAGCTTTCATTTCCGTTCCGAACAGAAACGCGATGTCCGCGTTTTTTTCAACATAGTCCGCAAGCCCCGCGTGGAGCTTTCCGGACATTTCGCCAAGCTCGAGCATATCGCCCAGAACGGCGATCTTTCTGCCGCTCATCGTCCCGAGAACGGAAAGAGAGCTTTGCATAGAGGTGGGACTCGCGTTATAACAATCGAGGATAAAAGTATAATCCTTGTGTTTTTCGATTTTCTGGCGCATTCCCGAGGCCTCGTAATCCATAAACGCGGGAATGATCTCCTCGGGAGTCATTCCGAACTCAATTCCGACGCAGAAAGCCGCGAGCGCGTTTAAAATGTGATGCTCTCCCAAAACGGGAACCTCCGCGGGAAAACTCATGCTGTTATAATGCAGTGTGAACTTCTCGCCGTTATTTTCATGGACGATGTTGTCCGCGTAAACGTCGTTTTTGCCGTCAAATCCGTAACGTACCGTTTTTCTGTCAAGGCTCACGGTTTTTAGCATTTCATCGTCGCCGTATATTATCAGCGGAGAATTTTTATCCATTCCGTCGAGAACTTCAAGCTTTGCTTTCAGAATATTCCCGCGTGTTTTCAGGTTTTCGATATGACACCAGCCGATGTTTGTAATAACCGCGCAGTCGGGGTGCGTTGCCTTTGAAAGCTCGCTTATCTCTCCGAGGTCACTCATGCCCATTTCGATAACGCCCGCCTTAAAGCTGTCGTTCAGTCGAAAAAGCGTTTTCGGAAGTCCTATGTCGTTGTTGAAATTCCCCTCGGTTTTAAGGGTCGGAAATTTTGCGGACAGCACCGCGAAGATCATATCCTTTGTAGAGGTTTTTCCGACAGAGCCCGTGACCGCGCACAGCTTCACCTTGAATTTATCTCGGTAATATCTCGCGAGCTTAAGCTGAGCTGTTCTCGAGTTTTCAACGTATATAACAGGCTTTTCAACATTTCCGGCTCTTTTTTCAGCGTCGGATATCGCGGCTGCCGCGCCGTTTTCAAACGCTTTTCCGATAAAATCATTTCCGTCGAAGTTTTCTCCCTTTACGGCGATAAAAAGCGCGCCGCTTTCTATCGTTCTCGTATCGGTCGAAACCGAGCTTACCTCTGTGTCAGCTCCGACAAGAACACCGTTTGTAGCTTTCGCGATTTCTTTTGCGGTAAACACTTTATCACCTGCCGTCTTTAAAAAAATTATCAACTATTTCCTTTTCGTCAAAGTGGAGATATTCGTCTCCGATTGCCTGATAGTCCTCGTGACCCTTTCCGCAGAGCGCTATGATATCTCCCTTTTCGGCGGTCTCAAGCGCGCGGATGACCGCTTTCCCGCGGTCTGTGTATTCCTCAAACAAAATGCCGTCGGGTATTCCCCTTACAACATCGTCGATGGTTTTCTGCGGGTCTTCGTGGCGCGGACTGTCGGTGGTCACAATAAGCAAGTCCGCGTATTTTGCCGCTGTCTTTCCCATGTCGGGACGCTTTCCCGCGTCGCGCTCTCCCGCCGCTCCGAACAGACAGACAAGGCGGTTTTTCGCGAGGGGTTTAAGCGTAGACAACAGCTTTTCGAGTCCGTCCTCCGTGTGAGCGTAATCGCGGACAACCGTAAACTCGCCGCTGTAAAGCGTTTCGAGCCGTCCGCTCACGCCCTTTATCCGCTCGAGCGCGGTTACAACTTCGTCGCTATAAAAGCCGAGCAAGCCGCACATCACTATTGCGGTAAGCGCGTTTAACACGTTATATTCTCCCGTAAGAGCAAACCGCACGGGATAGCTTTTTTTCGCCTCCGCGTCGGTGAAGATAAACTCAGCCCTGTCGGGATATATCTTTACAAATTCGGTATAAAAATCCGCTTTGCCTTTAAGCGAAAGAGTTTTAACGGGAATTCCGATTTTTCTGCAATACTCAGCGGTTTTCCCGCCGTATTCGTCGTCGATATTTACCACCGCGTACTCGCAGTTGTCAAACAGCATGAGCTTAGCCGCAAAGTAGTTTTCCATCGTTTTATGATAGTCGAGGTGGTCGCGGGTGAGGTTTGTAAACGCGGCGACCTTAAAGCTGTTTTTCGCGAAGCGGTGCTGTACAAGAGCCTGACTTGAAGCCTCGACAAAGCAATACTCGGTGTTTTCCTTTACCATTTCCCCGAAAAGCGAATAAAGCTTTCGCGGCTCCGGAGTTGTGGGAGGGCCGTCGTGAGAGTACTCAAGCCCGCTTCCGGTATCGGTCCCGAGCGTTCCGACAACACCCGTTCTGTGACCCATTAAGCGCGTAAGCTGAGCGCAGAGATTTGCGATAGTCGTTTTTCCGTTTGTTCCCGTAACAGCGCATATCTTAAGTCTTTTTTCGGGTCTGCCGTAAAAAGCGGACAACAGCTCGGGATAGATCTCGCGCGTATCGGCTACGTTTATTTCACGGTCAATTCCAAGCTTATTCTGCGTAACGACCGCCGCCGCGCCAAGCTCAAGCGCCCTTTCGGCGGCGGAATGCCCGTCAAAGCTTTCGCCTTTTATGCATACAAAAACGAAGTCTTTTTCTATCTCCCGACTGTCCGAAGTAACTCCCGCGACTGTTTTCTCGCGCAATTCCCCGGGGATCCGGGTAATACCTTCAAAAAGCTCGCTTGCTCTCATTTCAACCATTCCGATCAATCTCCGCGGTCATTTACCATAAACGTAACTTCCACTACCGAGCCTTTATACGCTATAAGTCCCGGCTGAAGGCTCTGCTCGACAGCCACGGCGTTCGCGTTTTCAGCCGCGCCGCCCGATATCTTGATGTTAAAGCCCGCGTTTACTATTGCTTCGTTTGCCTTAGCCACGCTCATTCCGACAACATTCGGCACTTTTCCTGTTTCCGCCTTGGTGTCTCCGAAATACACCACTACAGTTGAGCCCTTGGGTATGCTCGTACCCGAAAGCGGTATCTGGGCGGTCGCCTTTTCGGTTCCTGTCTCGTTTCCGACAAAGCGCACCTTAAAGCCGTTTGAAACGATATAGCTCTCGGCGTTTATCGGTACGTTTCCGATGACATTCGGAACGACCGCGTCCATTTTCTCCTGCTCCTCGGCGGTGTAGGTAGGATATATCCCCATATGCTCGAGTCCCTCGTTGAACACCGAGGAAACGACAGGCGCCGTTACGGTCGAGCCGTAATATGCCGAACCTGTCGGCGTATCCGCCATGACGAGCATAACTATCTGCGGGTCGTTCATGGGTACTGCCGCCGCGAAGGTTGAAACATAGGTCATTTTCGCGCCCGCGGCTTTTCCGCCCGCGGCGTTGTACTCATCTATACGCTCGGCTGTTCCGGACTTTCCGCCTATCCTGTATCCGGGAATATAGGCGTTGCTTCCTCCGTTTTGCGTTACTATAGTTTCGAGTATTTCGCGCATCTGCGCCGAGGTCTCCTCGGATATGACCTGACGCTTGATCTGAGTTTCCTTTGATTCGATCACGTTTCCGTCGCTGTCGAGTATTTTATCCACAAGATGCGGAGTTACAAGATATCCGCCGTTTACTATCGCCGCAAAGGCGGTAACCATCTGTATGGGCGTTATCTTGTTACTTTGACCGAACGCCGAAACCGCGAGGTCTACGGGTCCCATGCTCGCGCGGCGCACATAAAGGCTCTGCGCCTCGGCGGGAAGGTCTATCCCCGTAGGCGCGGTAAAGCCGAACGCCTCGAAATAATCGCAGAATTTATCGCGCCCGAGCGCCTGACCTATCGCGATAAACGAGGGGTTGCAGGAGGCGGTTATCGCACCCTGAAGCGTTACTGTTCCGTGTCCGCCCGCTTTCCAGCAGCTTATATCCTGTCCTGCTACGACAGCGGTACCTGTACATAAAAAGCTTGATCCTTTGCTTACGACCTCCTGATCGAGAGCCGAAGCGCAGGTTATCGTCTTGAAGACCGAGCCGGGATAATAAAGCTCGTTTACGCCCTTGTTCTTCCACTGCTGTTCTCTGAGAACGGCGTTAAGCGCGCTTATCTCCTCGTCCGCAGCTC
The DNA here is from genome assembly GCA_022508925.1 of Oscillospiraceae bacterium. Classification (GTDB taxonomy): domain Bacteria; phylum Bacillota; class Clostridia; order Oscillospirales; family Ruminococcaceae; genus CAG-115. The sequence goes on from JAFLUF010000003.1 coordinate 22,086, forward strand.
CCGAAGCGACAAGGTCGGCAAGCTGCTGTTTTTCATAGCTTCCCATTATCTCCGAAGGATTGTTCAGATCATACGAAGGCGTCGTAGCCATGGCGATTATGCCGCCCGTCTTGCAGTTCATCATAATGGCGCTGGCGCGGTTTATTACCTTATACTGAGATATGCACTGCTCGAGATATTTCTCGCAGTAGTGCTGCATGACCTCGTCGAGCGTAAGCACAAGGCTGTATCCGTCGACCGAGGAGTGATAATCGTCCTCCGCGTACTGAACGCCCTGTCCTCTTCCGTCGGTGGTGTAATATACCTTTCCGTCCGTTCCGCGGAGATATTCGTCATAGTACGCCTCAAGTCCGTAAACACCCACGCCGTCAAAATTCGTAAAGCCTATTACCGACGACGCAAGCGAGCCGTTGGGATAATATCGCTTGCTTGACTGCTCGGTGTAAACGCAGTCCGCCTTTATGCCGTTTTTGTCCATAAAGTCCTGTATCAGCATGACCTCGGGCTTTTCGACGTTGCGCTTTACGATGTAATACGCCTTGTCGTGGTTTTCGCACTCTTCGATTATCCTGTCGTGATCTACGCCCTCTAAGATCTCTGTCAGCTTATCCGCAATAAGCTCGTCGAGCGTAACATATTTCTCAAGCGGTTCTTTGTCGGGGCTGTTGTCGTTATTCCACCGCTCGAGCTTCTTCTGATACGATTTGTAGCGCTCCTGCTCGGCGAGATAGACTGCCTTGGGCGCTAAGATGACGTTCCACACGGTAGAGCTCTGCGCCAGAACAGAGCCGTTCGCGTCGTATATAGTTCCGCGGTTTGCCATGAGGGAAAGCTCACGCGTCTGCTGCGAAGTGGCAAGCATCTTCCACTTGTCTCCCTCAAGCACGGTGTATTTCAGCAGATTATAGCCCACAAACGCCGCAAACCCGAAAACGCCGACCATGATCAGCATCTGTCTGCCGCGATATCCTAAGATCGGCTTCTTATCGACTTCTTCTTTATCCTTTCTGACCAGAAAATCCCAAAATCTCTTGGTAAGACGCTTAAAGCGCTCGCCAAAGGTAAGCGGCTCGCTTTTCCGCGCGGCTTTACGCACTGAAGCGTTCTGCTGCGGATTTCTGCCGTTCTGCGTATTCTGCCGGTTTTGCGCGCTCTGCGGCGGGATATTTTTGTTTTTATTGTTGTTTGAATTTATCACTAAGATCCACCTCTCAAAAAACCAAAAAAGCAAAGCCTATGTTTACTTACCTTCATTTCCGCGCTTGTTAAAAGCGCGGGAGTAAGCAACGGTCAGCCTTGCTGTTTTCAGCCGACGGCATAGCTTGTCAACTCTATATTATGCCGTCAAAATCCAATGTATTCCAAAACTCCGTCCCACCATGATTTGACCGAGCCTATAAAACCGAGATCATCCTCCCGGTCGATCTTTACAAGCCCCTCGGTGTTTACGCTTATGTATTTTTTCTGCGAAGGAGAGACCTTGGACATTCCAAGCGTATCCTCGGCATACTTCTCAATGTACGACGTGTTTACCATTGATTCGAGCTTGTTCTGCAAAATCGCGTTGTCATCAAGCACGTTTTGAAACTCAGCCTGCTGCTGCTCGTAAAGCCGCGAGATATCGTCAACCTTTGCGTTTGAATAATTGACCGCGCACATTGCCGCAAAAACCGTGATCGCCGCCATGGCAACCTTGAGTTTAGAGCCGCTTTTTGAGACCGACGGCGCTTCTTTAAGCTTTATGGCGGGTTTTTGCACGCTTTTTTCGTGCCTTTCTCTGTTTGATCTATCAAAAAGCGACAAGTCGTACGCAAGATTTGTGTTGTTCTGATAACTCATCGATATATTCCCCTTCTATTCTCTTATTTTCTTTATAACTCTGAGCTTTGCGCTCCTGCTGCGCGGATTTTCCGAGATCTCGCGCTCGCCGGGAACTATGGGCTTTTTGGTGATAAGCTCTCCGCGCGGAAGTTTTCCGCATACGCACACGGGAAACTCCGGAGGGCAGGTACAGCCCGTGCAAAAGTCTTTAAAGCGGTTTTTTACTATCCTGTCTTCAAGAGAATGAAACGTTATTACTGACATTTTCCCGCCTGTTTTTAGACGCTCAAATCCCCTTTCGAGCGCCTCGCCGAGTGCGTTAAGCTCGTCGTTTACCTCAATTCTTATCGCCTGAAAGCTTTTTCTGCACGGATTTTTTTCGCGCCTGTACGCCGCGGGAACGCTGCTTTTGATTATCTCTGCAAGCTGTCCCGTTGTTTCTATCGGCGTTTTCTCACGAAAACCGACGATCCCCATCGCGATCTTCTGCGCGAACTTTTCCTCTCCGTACTCTGACAATATCCTTTTTAACTCTTCAAATCCGTATTCGTTCACTACATCACGCGCGGACAAGCCCTCGCCGCTCATTCTCATATCAAGCGGCGCGTCGCTGTGAAACGAAAATCCGCGCTGTGCGTCGTCAAGCTGATGCGACGACACGCCTAAATCCGCGATTATACCGTCAAGCTCTTTTATCCCCAGCTTGTCCAATTCCTCGCCGATCTTCCTGAAATTTGACCTTACAAAGGTCACGGGCAATCCCTTCAGACGCCTTTCGGCGGCTTCGATGGCCTCAGGGTCGGCATCGAAGCAAATAAGCCTTCCGCCCGTTTTCGGGTCTAATCTTTTCGCCAGCTCATAGCTGTGACCGCCGCCGCCTGTTGTAAGGTCGGCATAGACGCCGCTTTCTGCCCCAAAAGCTCCGTCTACTGTTTCTCTCAAAAGCACGGAAACGTGCGAGAATTCAATCCCCATTAAATTCCCAGAAGCTCCTGCACCTTGTCAAGATCCGCGGTATCAAATTCATCCATATACGCTTCCCATTTGGCCTTTTGCCAGATCTCCGCGCGGTCCGCCATACCTACCACGACGACTTCGCCGGTTATCTCCGCGTAATTTCTGAGCGCCAACGGGATAGCGATCCTGCCCTGCTTGTCCGGTTCTACCTCGCACGCGCTTCCGAAAATAAATCTCTGAACCGCCAGCGCGTTTTTCGAGGAATTTCCCTTTAGCTTATCGCGCAGGGTCTCCCAGCTCTCACTGGTGTAAACTGTCAGGCATTTTTCATTAATGCTTTTGGAGATATAGAAATGCTCGCCGAGCTCTTTTAACAGCTTTGCGGGAAAGTTCATTCTTCCCTTGGCGTCAAGAGTATGCTCATATTGGCCGTACATTTCCATTCCCCCTTTCCAAAAGCCTTAATCCCCTTTGAAAACTGCCTTTTGTGCCGTTCTCCTCAAACGGCGTTTCCGTAGAAAAAATCCCCCATTTTTTGAGAAAAGTGATTTTCGGTTGATTTATCAACCATTTTAGTAAATTTTTAACCACTTTTCCCCACAATCATATTATATCGTAAATATTCCCGAATTGCAAGAGAGTTTTTAATGTTTTTCAGAAAAGATGAGATAAACTTTTGTTCATATTTTTGTGCAGTTTTAACAAAAAAGAACATTAAACTATGTAGAAAATCAATCAAAATTATCAACGTTTTCCGCAATATATAGGATTTATTTTTTGTCCAAAAACTATATATTGCGTTTTCAATGATATTTTTCGGCATTTTAAGACAAAAAAACCGACCCCGTTTTAGGGTCGGTTTCATTTTTAGGTCTCCGGCTGACTTCATTTAAAATCTTTGCTTTTTACAAAAAAGAATCTGAAAAACTCTCCTTTTACAAATTCAGCGACGGCAAAGGTCTGCGTTTCCTCTGAATAATTTATTGAATACTCCCGTGAAAGAGTGGGGTCGCACCTGATCTCGTCAAGGTTGACGCCGTTTTCTCTTAGCAAGCGCACGGCGTCTTCGGGAGTTTCGGCGATAGTCGCGTCCTTCATTGTCAGAAGCAGGTTGCAAAGCATTACCTTTATCAGTTCGCTTATAATATCATCGGACGGCAGGACCTGCGTATCGCTTTGGGTTGAGAGATATACGAGGAAAACGCGCGGGTCTTCGGACTGCTCGTTTTTAACGGCTATCTGATACTCTCCGACGCGCCCTACGCACAACAGATTAAGCTCGCCTATGTTCTCCGCCGAAAAGCGCATGACGTTCATAAGATTCGGGTGAAAAAACTTTACGCTTTTGCTCTGACGGTTTACGGGCAGATACGCGTATTTAAACAGAAAGTCCTTCAGCAAAAACGGCGGAACGATACCGCGTTCGTTTTCATTTGTCTCAAACTCTTCTCTTTCAAAACCGTCGGTTGTGTCGCCGTAAATAATTTTCAATACCGAAAACGGATCCATATTATACTGTACGGGCATTTTCTCACAGCCTTTCTTTAAAATCCTCGTAGCCGAAACGTCTTATAAGCTCCGTTTCACCGTTGTCTTTTAATAAGTATATCGACGGCAGCGCCATGCCGTTAAAGGTGTTGTTTTTGCACATTGAATATATCGCCATATCCTCAAACACCAGTCTGTCACCCTCGGATAGCCTGTTCTCAAACGAGTAGTCACCGATTACATCACCCGCAAGGCAGGTATTGCCGCCGAGCCTGTAAGTAAACGGCTTCTCGCCTTTTTCTCCCGCGCCCCGAATGTTAGGGCGGTAGGGCATTTCAAGCACATCGGGCATATGACACGCCGCGGACGCGTCCGTTATGGCAATATCCATTCCATTCGTAAATGTATCGAGCACCGTAGTTACAAGATAGCCCGCGTTAAGGGCTATAGCCTCGCCGGGTTCAAGATACACCTCAAAGCCGTAGGTATCATATTTCCAGAACCTTATCGTTTCCACCAGCAGGTCAATGTCATAATCGGGGCGCGTGATGTGATGTCCGCCGCCCATATTCAGCCACTTTATCCTGCCTAGGTATTTTCCGAACTTCTTCACGACCTCCGCCATGGTTTCGGCGAGAGCGTCGGCGTTCTGCTCGCAGAGCGTGTGAAAATGCAGACCCTCCACGCCCTCGGGCAGGTCGGGGAAGTTCGCGAGCGTCGTACCAAGTCTTGAATACTCTCCGCAAGGGTCGTAAATCGCGTGCTCCTGTGTCGAATGCTCGGGATTTATCCTGATACCGCAGGACGCGTTTTTCGCTTTGTCCTTGAACTTCTCGAACTGCCGAATATTGTTAAAGCTGATGTGGCCGCAGATTTTTGCTATCTCATCAAATTCTTCATCAAGATATGCGGGAGAAAACACATGATTTTCGCGCCCGAACGGCTTTGCCATTTCCTCATGACCCAGCCGTGCCTCATAAAGTCCGCTCGCCGTACAGCCGTCGAGATACTCAGCGATAAGCGGATATGTCTGAAAGACCGAATACGCCTTCTGCGCGAGGAGAATTTTACAGCCCGAACGCTCTTTAACGCTCTTAAGTATTTCAAGGTTTTCCCTCAGCCGTTTTTCATCAATGACATAGCATGGGGTTCTGACTTTGTTTATCCAACTTTCCTGTCGCATTTCAATCAACCAGCACGGGGTCGCGGTCTTCCTCCCACGGAAGCCCCCATTTGTTCAGAGCGTCCATAAACGGGTCGGGGTTGAGCTGTTCTACATTCCACACGCCTGGCTTTTTCCATTCTCCCGAAAGCACCATTGCCGCGCCAATCATCGCGGGAACGCCCGTGGTGTAGCTTATCGCCTGAGAGCCGACCTCCTTGTAGCACTCCTGGTGGTCGCATATATTATAAAGATAGTAGTTTTTGTCCTTGCCGTCCTTTTTGCCGCGGAAGATACAGCCGATGTTGGTTTTTCCCACCGTTCTCGGACCAAGCGACGCGGGGTCCGGGAGGACTGCCTTCAAAAACTGAAGCGGGATTATCTCCTTACCCTCGTACATTATAGGCTCTATACTCGTCATGCCGACGTTTTCAAGGCACTTAAGATGTGTGAGATAACTCTGTCCGAAGGTCATGAAAAAGCGTATTCTCTTGATGCCCTTTATGTTCAGAGCAAGGCTTTCAAGCTCCTCGTGGTGGAGCAGGTACATATCCTTTTCGCCCACGCCCTTGAAGTTATACACGCGCTTTATCTCCATTGGCTCGGTCTCTACCCACTTGCCGTCCTCGATATAGCTGCCCTTTGCGGATACCTCGCGGATATTTATCTCGGGATTGAAATTCGTCGCGAACGGATAGCCGTGGTCTCCGCCGTTGCAGTCGAGAATGTCGATATAATTTATCTCGTCAAACTCATGCTTCATTGCATAAGCCGAGAAAACACCCGTAACTCCCGGGTCGAAGCCGCAGCCTAAAATAGCGGTTAGTCCCGCCTTTTCAAAGCGCTCTTTATACGCCCACTGCCACGAATACTCAAACTTTGCGGTGTCCTCCGGCTCGTAGTTTGCCGTGTCGAGATAATCCACCCCGCATTCGAGACAGGCGTCCATAATATGCAGATCCTGATAAGGCAGAGCTATATTCATCACGATATCGGGCTTATAGCTTTTTATAAGCCCGCAAAGCTCGGGTACGTTGTCCGCGTTTACCGCCGCGGTGGAAATAACGGTCTTGGTCTTGTCCTGCCATTTCTCCTTGAGCGCGTCGCACTTTGCCTTTGTTCTTGACGCTATCATTATCTCCGAGAAGACCTCGCTGTTCTGACAGCATTTCGCCACAACTACCGAGGCTACGCCTCCCGCGCCTATGATCAATGCTCTGCTCATAATAATACCTCCCGAAAAATATTCAAATCGCCAACAGAATTATGATAAACGCCGCCAATTGAATTATCGCGGCTATAGCCATTGCGTTTGCTCCCGCTCCGCCTTTTGCCAACACGCCTTTTAAAACCAGAATAAGCAAAAGAATAAAGGTGATGACCGCCGTAATAAGAAGTATACCCGAAACGATCTTAAGCGTAGCCTCCGAAACATACTCCGCGTCGGCGTACTGCCCCGTATCCACGCGCACCGAGTCGCCGAGCTTTTCGTTTACGCTTACAAGATTCAGACCCCTTTTACTGCCCGCGCTTTTTATAAGCGCGCTTATCTGAACGGGCGCGATAGCTAAGCCGTCGGGCGTAAAATTATCCTCAAACCATTTTTCATCGGCTCTCACAGCCAGAGAATTTACCCCGTCCTCGTTTGTCGTGATGTAAAACCTCTCGGAATATGTCGGTATCACACCGAAAAGCATATGCTTTATCTCAACGATCTCCTTGGCATACAGGACCCTGTATTCGATAACCTCTCCGGTCATTGCCCTGTCCGGGTCGGCGGGACTTGCGTAAAGCTCGGAAATTCCGCTGACTATTGTAAAGAAAAAAGCCACTATCGCTAAAACCGCGCCTATGATAAGACCGATCTTTACCTTAACGCTCATAAATTCGCTCCGTTGGTCTCACGCAGAACATCTCTCACATTCTGCGGAAGCGCGAAACAGCCCGTATGCACAAAGCGGTTGTAATAATAGGTCTTAAGTCCCTGAGAAAGCCACCACTCGGCGTTGAAATCATCGACGGGGTGGTATTTTTTAGACGCGAACCCGAACAGCCAGTGTCCCGAAGGGTAGGTCGGGATATGCGCCTGATAAACGAGCGCCGTCGGGAAAAACGACTTTATGCGGCTGTGAGCGCGCTTCATTATCTGCGCGTATTCGTCGTAAAACGTGCTTTCGTGCTGATTCACCATGATGCCGTCATCTTTGAGCGCCTTATAGCAGTTTCCGTAAAACTCCTTTGTAAACAGACCCTCTCCCGGACCGAACGGGTCGGTCGAGTCAACTATTATCAGATCGTACTCATTCTCCGCTCCGCGGACGAATTTCAGCCCGTCCTCATAGTGTATATGGACCCTCGGGTCGCCGAGCGAACAGGTCGTCTGCGGAAGGTATTCCTTGCAAAGCTCGACAACGCGCCTGTCTATCTCAACCATGTCGATATGCTCTACGTTTTTGAACCTGCAAAGCTCCCGTATCGTTCCGCCGTCGCCCGCGCCTATGACCAGAACGCGCTTTATATTCGGATTTACACTTAACGGAACGTGGGTTATCATCTCGTGATATATCTTCTCGTCCTTTTCCGTAAGCATAAGATATCCATCGAGAACGAGTATCCTGCCGAAATCGAAGCTGTCGAGAATATCGATTTTCTGAAACTCGCTCTGCTCGGACACAAGATGCTCCTTTATCTTTATGGAAAACCTCACTCCGGAGGTATGATCCTCAGTAAACCAAAGCTCCAAAAAACCGCTCCTTTCATTTGTTCGTCTATTTTACGACCTGTAAATATTCAACATTCATATCGCGGCTGCCTGTTACGCTGCAGCCCTTTTCCTTAGCGAACCTGATGTAATCGAGAATATCGTCCGTTATTCTCTCTCCCGGCGCTAAAATGGGTATCCCCGGGGGATAGCACATGACAAACTCGCTGCATACCCTGCCCGCGGTCTGCTCTATCGGCATTGTGTCCTGCTCGGCGTAAAACGCCTGCTGCGGAGTTGTTACAACTATAGGGTTTATATACTCGTGGTCGAAAAGACCCGTAGGAGATTTTCCGTAAATGCGCTTTATCTCGCTGAGCGCGCCTAAAAGCCGCTCGATCTCAAGCGCGCGGTCGCCGCCCGTTATTATCGCTAAAATGTTTCCGATATCGCCGAACTCTATCTGTATTCCGTATTCATCGCGAAGCAGATCGTACACCTCGATTCCGGCAAGACCTATCGCGCGTGTATGAACAGAAAGCTTTGTTTTGTCAAACGCGCAGAAATCCGCGCCGTTGCACAGCTCGCCGCCAAACGCGTAGTATCCGCCGAGGTTGTTTATCTCGCTTCGGGCATACTCGGAAAATTTTACTGTTTTTTCGTAGAACTCCGCACCGTTCTGGGCCAGATTCCTGCGAGCCAGGTCAAGCGAGACCATAAGAAGATAGCTCGCGCTGGTGGTCTGAGTAAGGTTTATTATTTGGCGCACATAGTCGGAATCAACGTTTTTACCCATAAGCAAGACCGCGCTCTGAGTAAGGCTTCCGCCCGTTTTATGGACCGAAACGGCGCACATATCCGCGCCGCAGCTCATTCCGCTCGGAGGAAGCTCGCTTCCGAAATAAAAGTGCGTACCGTGAGCCTCGTCACATAGCGCCATAAGACCGTGTTTATGCGCTATGTCAACGATTTTTTTCAGATCCGAGCAGATGCCGTAATAAGTGGGATTGTTAACAAGCACGGCCTTTGCGTCGGGGTTTTCGATTATCGCCCTTTCAACGTCCTCGGGGGTCATTCCGAGAGGTATGCCGAGCTGTTTGTTCTCGCCGGGATTTACATAAACCGGCACCGCCCCGCATACGACAAGCGCGTTTATGGCGCTTCTGTGGACGTTTCTCGGAAGGATTATCTTCTCCCCCGCTTTGCAGACGGACATTATCATCGCCTGGACCGCGCCGGTCGCGCCGTTTACGATGAAAAACGAATGCTCCGCTCCGAAAGCATCGGCGCAAAGCTCCTGCGCTTCCTTTATAACGGAAACCGGGTGGCAGAGGTTATCGAGGGGCTTCATCGAGTTTACGTCGTTTTTGAGACAGTCGCGCCCTAAAAAATCCGTAAGAGCCGCGTCCGCTCTCCCGCCCTTATGCCCCGGAACGTCAAACGGAACAACGCGGTTTAAACGGTGCTCCGTCATAGCCTCATACAGAGGCGCACGGGTCTGGTCAAGCTTCAAAAGCCACACCGCCTTTCTCGGCGAGAGCAAAGAGCCATGCTCCCTTATCAGTAAATATTCATTCCGCTGAAAATTTCTATCATCTCGCGTCTCAAGCGGTTTGTGATCTCGAGACGCTCCTGCGGGTGGACTTCGTAAGCGTCGGTGTTGAAGAGATAGTTCTGAAGCTCTATTTCCTTTATAAGCATTTTTGTGTGGAATATATTGGACTGATAGACGTTTACATCCATCGCGTCGTATCTTGTGAGCGTCTCGGGATTTATAAAATCCTGAATGGACGTGATGTTGCTGTCCATAAAGAACTTCTTTCCCGAAACGTCGCGAGTGAATCCTCTGACGCGGTAATCTATGATAATGATATCCGAATCGAACGAACCGATAAGATAATCAAGGGTATTGAGCGGAGATATCTCACCGCAGGTAGCTACGTCTATATCCACTCTGAAGGTAGAGATAGCCTTGTCGGGGTGATACTCCGGAAAAGTATGAACGGTTATATGGCTTTTGTCGAGATGCGCGTGAATAGTATCGCCGTTAATGTTGGAAAAAAAGCCCATTCCTTTGTTGCAGGATTCGTCGATATGCGTGGGGTCTATGCGTCCCTCCGCAAAAAGAACGTTTACCGACGCGCCCTGAGGGTCATAGTCCTGTTTGGAAATATTAAGCACGGTGGCTCCTATTTTTTCCGTAACATCGCACAAAATGCGCGTAAGACGCTCGGAATTATACTGTTCGTCGATATACGAGATGTAATCCTTCTGCTCGCGCTCGCTTTTCGCGTAACAAACATCGTAGATGTTAAAGCTGAGCGTTTTCGTAAGATTATTAAACCCATACAAAGACAGCTTTTTCTCCACTTCCCAATCCCCCTTGCAAAATTTTATAAAATAATCTGTACATTCGTAGAAATTATAACATATTACCGCCAAAAAATCAACATTTTTTTAAAATATTTTTATACCTTGTCTCCGTTTGTGATAATGTATTGACAAAAGGCTTGAAAAGTGATATAATGTACCCGTGTATGTTGTATTAAGAAAAACTCACAAAACGATTATTATACAAGGATTTTTGCTTTGATGAAGGGAGTCAATTTATGAAAGCGGATCTGCATTGCCACACCACTATTTCGGACGGCTCGCTCGGAATATCGGATATTATCAGACAGGCGGACAGGGACGGTGTGCGCTGTATAGCTATCACAGACCACGACAGTCTTGCTTCTTTGTCGCGCTCGTCCGTGCTGGGACAGCGGTATAATGTGACTGTTATCCCCGCGGTTGAATTTTCAGCCTTTGACAACGACCGTAAGAAAAAGGTACATATCATGTGTTATATGCCTCATAAGCCCGACAGGCTCGAGGGGCTCTGCATAAGGACGAGCGAGGGCAGAATGAAGCTCGGCAAAAGCCTTGCCATGAAAGTCCTTGAAAAGTATCCGATAACGCTTGAGAGCATTCTGCGATATTCGGCGGGAAGCAAAGCGATCTACAAGTGCCACATAATGCACGCGCTTATGGATTACGGCTATACCACAGAGCTTTACGGAAACGTTTATGACGAGATCTTTGACGCAAACGAGGGACTTTGCGCCGAGCAGGTGCAGTCCGAGGCGGATTTTTATCCCGACGTGAGATTTGTGCTTACCATGATAAAGGCGGCGGGGGGAATTTCGGTAATGGCTCACCCGAAGGTTTTCGACAGCCTCGATCTGCTTGAGGAACTGGCGAAAGAAAAAGTGATAGACGGGGCGGAGGTCTGGCATTCGAGCGCGGACGAAAAATTCCGCGGCGAGGTTTCGGATATCTGCGAGAGATACGGTCTAATTCAGACGGGCGGCTCGGATTTCCACGGCTTTTACAACCACTACGCGATACAGATAGGCTCGCTTAATACTCCCGATGAACAGCTTAAAAAGATAATTACCTTGGAATAATATAATCATGCATTTGTGTTGTAGGTCCGATTTATAGGGAGTTTTGAATAAATGGATAAAGTGCAGCAGCAAATCAAAGAGTTTCAAGAGATGCTGAAACCTGTACTCAAAAAGGTTTTAGATGAATATGACAAGAATCCGACTTCCAAAATGTATAATACGGTTGTAAAACCTTGTAAACAACTCATTCAGAAATGCTCCTGCAAAAGCGCTTCGGATATGAGAAGCCTTAGAGCTTTAGCATATTGGCTTTATATTTTCGGAAAAAAGGCGCTTGCGCTGGAGATATGCGAGCTTGCACTCAATACGGATTTCTCGCTTGAATATGAGGTCGATGGTATTGCGGATATGTACGGGCTTGAGATCCGTATTGCGAGAGAACTTTTTGACGAGGAGCGAAGCCGCGATATCCCACCTAATTTATTGGACTACTATTTTTCAAAAAAGGTAAAAAGAGGACTTACCTATCCAAAGATATTAAGGGAAGAGAAAATAGCTTTCGGCAGTGACAAATGGATAGAAACCGAAATGCTTTACGCGCTATATAATATGATCGGAAAAAGGGAAACAGGCTTATACAATCACCTTAATGAATACAGTGAAAAAATTGAAAAATCAATTCTGGATTATATCAGTTATCTGAAAGAAGATTAAATTTTTAAGGAGAACAAAAATGGACATCAAGGAAAAAGCGCTTGAAATGCACGAAAAATGGCAGGGCAAGATAGAGGTCATCTCCCGCGCGCCGATAAAGACGCGCGAGGACTTATCCACTGCGTATACTCCGGGAGTTGCGCAGCCGTGCCTTGAGATACAGAAAGACCCCGAACTCGCTTACAAATACACACGCCGAGGAAATCTTGTCGCGGTAATTACCGACGGAACGGCGGTCTTGGGTCTGGGCGACATAGGCGGTCTTGCGGGAATGCCCGTTATGGAGGGAAAATGCTGTCTGTTCAAGGAGTTCGGCGGGGTCGACGCGTTCCCTCTTTGCGTAAAGAGCAAAGACGCCGATGAAATAGTCCGCACGATAGAGCTTATTTCGGACAGCTTCGGCGGAATAAACCTCGAGGATATTTCCGCGCCGAGATGCTTTGAGATAGAGGCGAAGCTGAAGGAAAGACTGGACATTCCCGTGTTCCACGACGACCAGCACGGAACGGCTATCGTAGTGGGGGCGGCGCTTATCAATGCCGTTAAATGCGCGGGCAAAAACCTCGGTGATATTACTGTCGTGATAAACGGCGCCGGCTCGGCGGGGATAGCGATAGGAAAATTCCTGCTGAATTTGGGCGTGGGGAACCTCATAATGGTTGACCTTTGCGGAATAATAAACCGTGATGACAAATACGAAAATCCCGCGCACGCCGAAATTGCACAACTTACAAACAAGAAGAACTTAAAAGGCACTCTCGCGGACGCGCTTGTAAAAGCGGACGCCTTTGTGGGAGTTTCAAAGCCGAATCTCGTTACGCCGGAAATGGTAAAGTCAATGGCTGAGAAACCCATTTTGTTCCCTATGGCAAACCCCAATCCCGAGATAACCTACGACCTCGCCAAGGAAAGCGGAGCGTATATCGTCGGCACAGGCAGAAGCGACTATCCGAACCAGATTAACAACGTGCTTGTTTTCCCCGGAATTTTCAAGGGGGCGCTTGCCGTAAGAGCCAAGGCGATAACAGAGGAAATGAAGCTCGCGGCGGCAAAGGCAATCGCTGAGCTTGTGCCCGAGGACAAGCTGTCGCCGGATTATATAATCCCGTCCGCGCTTGACAAGAGCGTAGCGGACGCGGTGGCGAAGGCTGTATCCGAGTGTTGGAAGAAAAACAATGCGTGATTTAAACAATGCGGAATTCGGAATTAAGGTTGTGACCGGTACGCTGTCCACAGGGCATAAACCAACCGAATTTGAAAAATAATTACGAATTACGCATTAAGCATTACGAACTTGAAATATAAAGGAGTTTTATCATGACTTATGAATACACACCGCGCGGCGTTTGCTCTCAGAAAATGATACTTGACATTGAGGACAACGTGGTAAAAAGCCTTAAGGTATTGGGCGGCTGCAACGGAAATCTACAGGGTATCTCAAGGCTTGTAGAGGGGCTTTCGGTAGACGAGGTCATCAAAAGGCTTGAGGGGATACGCTGCGGAATGAAGCCCACCTCCTGCCCCGACCAGCTTGCAAGCGCGCTTAAGCTGATAAAGGAGGAGAGCAAATGATCCCCGAGCTTTTTAAAAACGGGAAAACGGTATTTTCGTTTGAGATATTCCCGCCAAAAAAGGACGGCTCTATCGAGAGTATTTACAAAACGCTTGACGGTCTTTCCGACTTGCATCCCGATTTTATAAGCGTTACATACGGCGCGGGAGGAAGCGCCGCGGGCGCGTCAACTCATGAGATCGCAGGAATAATTAAGAAAAAATACCGCACGAGATGTATCGCTCATCTCACCTGCGTAAACTCCACAAAAGAGGACATTGACCGCGCTATTGAGGAATTCAGGCAGTCAAACGTAAAAAACATTTTGGCGCTCAGAGGGGATATAAATCCCGATATCGAGCCTAAGAAGGACTTTCCGCACGCGTCCGATCTGATCTCGTACATAAAATCACACAGCAGTGATATATCTGTTTCGGGAGCTTGTTATCCCGAGGGTCATGTCGAATCGGACTCGCTCGAAGAGGATATCGAAAACCTGAAAATAAAGGTAGACGCGGGCGCGGAGCATCTTATATCACAATTATTTTTCGACAACGGCGCGTTTTACAGCTTTCTTGACAAGGTTCGCGCAAAGGGCATAAACGTGCCGATAGAGGCGGGAATAATGCCGTGCGTAAACGCGAATCAGATAAGGCGTATGATAGCGCTTTGCGGAGCGTCGCTGCCCGAAAAGTTTACAAAGCTTATCGCGCGCTACGGAGATGACGCGGAAGCAATGCGCGACGCGGGAATAGCTTACGCGATAGACCAGATAATAGACCTCGCGGCAAACGGCGTTGACGGCATACACCTTTATACGATGAACAACCCGTATGTCGCGCGGAAGATCAGCGAGAGCGTTTCAAGCGTTTTAAACTCAAACACAGAGAAGGTATAAATATGGAAAACGACACACTGAAAATCGGCGGAAAAGAATTTAACTCGCGGTTTATTCTCGGAAGCGGAAAGTTTGACCTTGAGCTTATAAACGCGGCGGTAAAAAACGCGGGAGCGGAGATAATCACGCTGGCGGTAAGAAGAACAAACAGCTTTTCGGGGAATATACTCGACTATATTCCCGAGGGTGTTACGCTGCTTCCGAATACCTCGGGCGCGAGAAACGCCGAGGAGGCGGTCAAGATCGCGAAGCTTGCGCGCGAAGTCGGCTGCGGAGAGCTTATAAAAATAGAAGTCATTCACGACTCTAAGTACCTGCTCCCCGACAACTACGAAACCGCCAAAGCCTGCGAACTGCTGGCGAAGGAGGGATTTACGCCGCTTCCGTATATGTACCCCGACTTGTACGCGGCGCGCGATATGCAGAACGCGGGCGCCGCGGCGATAATGCCGCTTGCGGCTCCGATAGGCACCAACAAGGGGCTTGCGACAAAGGAGTTTATCCGCATTTTGATCGAGGAGATCGACCTTCCGATAATTGTTGACGCGGGCATAGGCAGACCCTCTCAGGCGTGCGAGGCTATGGAAATGGGCGCGGCGGCGGTTATGGCAAACACGGCTATCGCTACCGCGGGAAATATCGTGCAAATGGCAGAGGCGTTCAAAAACGCGATAAACGCGGGGCGCGCGGCTTATCTTGCGGGAATGGGCAGAGTTCTGGACAAAGCCAGCGCAAGCTCTCCGCTTACAGGCTTTATCGGAGACTGACGAAATCCTATGAGCAATAAACCCGTAATAAACCGCGAAGACGCGTACAGGTACATGGGCATTCGCGAGCCGTTTTCGGAAAACGTTGACGAAAAAACAGCCGAGACCGCTGACAAATGCGAGGCGGAGCTGTTATCGGTAATTAAGCCGAGGTTTACATGGCGTGTTTTCAATATCATTCGTAACAAGGACGGGATTTTTCCCGAGGGCTGTGACTTCGCGCTTGAGGGAAAGAGCATCGAAAAGCACCTTGACGGCTGTGAAAAGCTTGCGATAGTTTGCTCTACGCTGTCGGCGGACTGCGACAAATTTATTTCAAAAATGAGCGTTTGCGGGGCGCTTGAAATGCTGGTGAGCGACGCTCTCGCAAGCGCGTATATCGAGCAGATAAGCGAAGACGCGCTTTCCGACCTGCTTGAAAAAAACGCGGGGTATTCCTCGACATGGATATTCGGGGCGGGCTATGGGGATTTTCCGCTCGAGGTTCTTCCGAAGCTTATCTCGGCGGCGGACGCGGCGCGCAAGGTCGGTATCTCAACGACCGCGTCAAACACTCTTATCCCCTCGAAATCCATTGTAGGAATAGCGGGACTTTCAAAAAAACCGTTCGTCGCTCACGAAAAAAGCTGTGAAAGCTGTAATCTTCGCGAGACCTGCGAGTTTCGCAGAAGAGGAGACATCTGTGAATTGCATACAAAAAAATCCACCGACTGAACGGTGGATTTTTTATGCCTGTTATGATATGTCTTATTTCTTTTTCTTGGAAACAACAACCGCCGCGCCGGCGAGAGCGAGAAGCCCCATTGTGAGCGAAAGCTCCGCAAAGCCTGTGTTGGGGTTAGCCGTTGTTCCGGAATTATTGGCGGAATTGTTGGTGCTGCTTGTGTCGGAGACTGTGTAGTCATCATCGTCGGCAGGATTTGAAAGTCGTGTGGCAGACAGGATATATTCGCTGAAATGGTTTGTCTTAAACACGATGTAACCGTCGACAACTTCGGCGCTCAGACGTGTATATCTGCCGCTGTCCGATACGCGGTAAACAAATATCGTCTTGCCGACGAGCGCCTCGGGAACAGGTATCTTAACGGTAACATAGCCGTTGGGCTGGATCTTTTCGCCGTTTAATGTGAAATTTATCTCGTAGGAGAACTGAGTATTGCTTTCATTAGAACTTTTCGGCTCTACCGAGAACTCCGCACCCGCAGGGAATACGCCCTCTTCAAATGCAGCCGAAACGCCATTAGACTCGACCTCTATAACTTCCGGCTCTTTATCATCGTCCGGCTCTGTAACCTCAGGGGCTTCAGTGGCTTCGCCGTTAAAGCTGTAACCGTTTGCTTTAGCAAAAGTCTCGGCGTAAGAACCGGGCGTGCCGTTTATGTTTTTAAGACCGGAGCTTGAAAATGCCAACGGGTCAATAACCGTAACGCTTTCGGGAATGTCTATGCTTGTAAGGCTTGGACAAGAACCAAAAGCATAACTTCCAATTGTCGTCACGCTGTCCGGAATTGTTACGCTTGTAAGGCTTGAACACCATGCGAAAGTAAGATCGTCAATTTTGGATACGCCGTTGGGAATTACTATACTTGTAAGGCTTTCACAACCATAGAATGCATCTTCTCCGATCTCGGTTACGCCATCAGGAATTATTATGTCTTTAAGACTTTTACAACCATGGAAAACCCACCGCCCAATCTTTGTTACGCTGTCGGGGATCGTTATGCTTTCAAGACTTTCACAGCTCACAAAGAGATCATTCGCAATTGAAGTTATGCCATTAGGTATGTTTACACTCTTAAGATTCGTACAATTACTGAACGCAAACGTATCAATCTTTGTTACGCTGTCGGGAATAGTTACGCTTGTAAGGCTTTTGCAGCCGCTGAAAGCGTACATATCAATTGAAGTTACGCCGTCGGGGATAGTTATACTTTCAATACCTGTGTGTGCGAAAGCATATTCTCCGATTCTTGTTATGCTATTGGGGAGCGTTATTTCCGTCAGACCGCTACAGCCTTCAAAGGCGCGTGATCCAATCCACTTCACACTATCAGGAATAGTTATTTTTGTAAGATTAGTGTGTCCGTAGAAAGCGCGTTCGCTTATACTTTCTACATTATCCGGAATTATAACTTCTTTAACACTGTACAAACACCTAACCAGATAATTTCTATCGATAAACAATCCGTTTTCGTCATAATTTCCGCTGGAAATATTGATCGCGTCACATAGATCATATATCTCGTCTGTGCTGTATTCCTTACCCTTGTAGGAAATTGCCGCAAGGCTTCTGCAGTCGGTGAAAACTTCGGAGTCTTGAATATAAGTCACACTGTCGGGAATAGTTATGCTTTCAAGACTTATGCAGCTACTGAATGCTTTGGTGTTAATTGCAGTAACACTATCCGGAATGGTTATATTTTTAAGGTTTTTGCAGTAATAAAATGTTCCATCGGAAATATAAGTCACGCCGTTAGGAATGACTACACTCTCAAGGTTTGTAAAGGCAAAAGCGTAGGAATTAATATAGGTCACACTGTCGGGAATTACTACGCTTGTAAGACCGGAGCTGTAAAAAGAACGATCGCCAATAATGGTCACACTGTCGGGAATTGTTATGCTTGTAAGGTTGTCACAGTCAATGAAAGCACGATCTACAATCGTTGTCACACTGTTGGGAATAGTTACTTTTGTAAGATTTCTGCAGTTTTTGAAAGCTTCATAACCGATCATAACTACACTTTGACCGTTTACCGTACTGGGAATATTAACTTCGGTAACGCTTTCATCTTCCAAGCCCATTACCACCAGAGTATCCGGATAGTCAGGGTCGGTGTTCGGCAAGAAAATAAGTCCGTCCGAAACGATACTTTCCTCCACCACTATCGCGCTCGACACAAGCGCTGTCGCCGGCATTAAAGCAGCCGCCATGGCTGCCGCGATGACCGCCGCGCCAAGTTTTTTAAACTTCATACAATATCCTCCATTTTTCTGCGGGTAAATGCCCTATTTATTATCCGCAAGTATATTTTTCAGCGGATAAACATATTATAGCGGAAAATCCGCTAAATGTCAAGTATTTTTTTAATTTTTCCGATAATATAATTGGTGATTTATATGCCTTTTTACAGACGTATCCGCGAGCTTCGTGAGGACAACGACCTCAAACAGCGTGAGCTCGCCGAAATTCTCTTTTGCAGTCAGCGTGTTTACAGCAATTACGAGCGCGGAGACCTGGATATCCCGACCGAGGTGCTTATAAAATTAGCTAAGTTTTACGGCACAAGTGTAGACTATATTCTCGGGCTTACTGATGTGAGAGATAAAAAATAAATCCACCGTTCAAACGGTGGATTTTTTATGTCTGTTGTGAAATAGCCTTATCTCTTTTTCTTGGAAAGCAGAACCGTCGCGCCCGCGAGAGTCGCAAGCCCTAAGGTAAACGTAATTCCTCCCGCAACACCCGTGTCGGGATTTGCAGCGGTGCCGGAGTTGTTATTGTCAGTTGAGGTATCAGTGCTGTTGCTTGCGGATATATCGTCATCATCATCGTCATCTTCAATAGGGTTTGAAAGTCGTGTGGCAGACAGGATATATTCACTGAAATGGTTGGTTTTAAATACCACATAACCGTCAACGACTTCGGCGCTCAGACGGATATATGTGCCACTGTCCGATACGCGGTAAACAAATATCGTCTTGCCGGCGAGCGCCTCGGGAACGGGTATCTTAACGGTAACATAGCCGTTGGGCTGAACCTTTTCGCCGTTTACCGTGAAATTGATTTCGTAGGAAAATCTGCTGTTGTTATCAGAGCTGATTGGTTCTACCGTGAACACCGCGCCCGCGGGAATCACGCCATCATCAGCAGTAGCGGTAACGCCGTTGGACTCAAACTCGTCGGGTTTTGCGACATCGGGAGTATCATCAGCTTCCCCTGTGTTATCATCGGGAGTATCACCGGCTTCTCCTGTGTTATCTTCGGGAGTATCACCGGGTTCCCCTGTGTTATCATCGGGAGTATCACCGGCTTCCCCTGTGTTATCATCGGAAGAACCGCCGGCAGAGCTACCACCGGAAGAACTGCCGGAACCGCTGGAAGCTCCGCTGTAAGAACCGTCGCTCGAGATCTGCTCAGCAGTAAGTATAAACGCAGAAGCGTGGCTCATAGTGATGGTGATAGCGCCGTTATTATTGATGAGAAGAGCCGCAGCATCCAGAACCCTGCCATCATCACTGATATAGTAGAGATACATTCTGTTCCTGCTGTCGACATTGACATTGAACTTAAGATCATACGCAAAGCCGAAGTTGCCGGAAGCACGGGACATGATGATGTAAGAATCCTTAGCTATAACTCTGTTAATAATCGTATTGCCAACCGCGATCATACAATCCTCAGTGGTCTGCTGGATAACCGTACCAAAATCGAAAGACTTATTAGGCATTTTAGCAACCTGGTTAGCGGCGATATCTACATTATAGGTCAGACCGTCTACGCCTGTAGGAGCAAGATTTTTAAGTTTTACATCCAGTCCACTGGTTTTTAGAAGCGCGATGCTGTTCTCGTCGAGCTTAGTATCGGTACCGGTCTCTATCTCAACATAATAAGGGTTACCACTTTTAATTGCATTCATGATTTCGCTAATAGCAAGAGTACCGCCCGCCTTGGGCTTGACGTCGTCAAGCTTAATAACGACGTAGTCAACTGCGCCTACGGTTGCTATGGAAGAACAACACATAACAGCAGCCGCCAAAAAGCACGCAAAAATTTTTCTTATGATTTTCACTTGAAAAAATCCTCCTTAATTTATAATTCTTTTACTGCGGGATATCCGCAACAATACACTACCGTTATACCACAGAATATTCCGGTCAAGCAGAAGAATACGCCCTCCGCCGTTGTTGTCGACAGCATAGACAATGCAGAGCCGCCGCGCCAAGTTTTCTTAACTTCATGCCAAATCCTCCGTTTTGTTTTATAAAAATAGGAATTTATCTTTATTCCGATAATATTATATCATTATAAATATAATTTGTCAAGCGTATAAGTGTAATTTATTATCTTAATATAGTTTATAATAATTAACAAAAGGGGGAAGTATTTATGAATATTGCACAACGCTTAATATACTTCCGCGAAAAGAGAGGTATAACTACAAATAAATTGGCAAACCTCGCGGGAGTATCCCAAAGCCATCTGCGGGAAATTGAGCTCGGACAGCGAAACCCTACCGTTGAAACACTTTCCTTTTTCTGCGAGGCGCTCGGTATCAGCCTTGAAGAATTTTTCCGCGAAAACGAGTGTGAGATAAACCCGTGCCTTATGACCGCAATAAAACGTCTCTCCGACAAACAACAGCAGAATCTCGCCGATTTTCTGAACTCGATGCATAAAGAATGAATCCGCCTTTTGGGGCGGATTTTCGATTATAGGCAGAAACCGCCGCGCAAAGCGTTTTGCGAAGCATAATGCGCGCAAGCGGCGGTACAAAAAAGTTTTGGGAGGGGTCAAGGGGAACCCTTTTTCAAAAGGGTTCCCCTTGCATACGTTTATTACTTCTTGATCTCAGTGCCCGCGGGCAGCATATCATAGCGCGAGAACTCGGACGTAAACTCGCCGAGACCCTGAGTTATCTGACGAAGCACCAGAGCGAAGTCGGTCATCTCCGCGTCGGGAGCTTCGGCGTTAAGCTCGGTCATTCCGTCGCCTATGCTGTTCATTCCGAGAACCGAGCCTCTGCGCTTGGACAATACGCTTATAATGTCGCCCTGCTTGTCATCGGGAACGAGTATCTTATAGCTGCTGAGCGGTTCGAGCAGATACGGGTCTGCCTGTTCCATACAGCTCTTAAACGCCATTGAAGCCGCGGTCTTGAACGCAAGCTCCGAGCTGTCCACGGGGTGATAGCTTCCGTCAATAAGCGTAGCTTTGAGCCTTACTACGGGATAACCGCCGATAGAGCCTTTTTCGCAGGATTCCTGCAAGCCCTTTTCTATCGCGGGGAAGAAATTCTTCGGAACAGAGCCGCCGAAGATCTTTTCCTCAAACTTCATTTCCTCGCCGTCATACGGCTCAAACTCGATCTTAACATGACCGTACTGACCGTGACCGCCCGACTGCTTTTTGTGCTTGGCTTCGATAAGCACCTTTTTGCGGATAGCCTCGCGATATGCTACCTTCGGCTCGGACAGTACTACGTCGATGCCGAATTTGCTCTTGAGCTTGGCAACAGCGACGTCAAGGTGCTGTTCGCCAAGACCACCGATAATGCGCTCGTGCGTTTCGTGATTGTGGATATATTCGAGAGTTCTGTCCTCCTCAAGCAGGCGGCGTATAGCCGAGCCGAGCTTGCCCTCGTCGCCGTTCGCGGCAATTTTTACCGCTCGGAAATAACACGCTTTCGGGAATTCCATTGCTTCCAGAGCCTTGAGGTCGGACGGATCGCAGAGCGTGTCTCCCGTGTTAGCCTCTATCTTCGTCAGCGCGCAGATATCGCCCGCGTTTATTTCGGAGGCTTCCTCCTGATTTTTCCCGACAACGGTCATAAGCTTTCCAAAGCGAAGCTCCGCGCCGCTTGTGGAAACAGGAACGGTTTTTGAGGTGAGCTTGCCCTGCACTACCTTTACATAGCTGATCTTTCCTACAAACGGGTCTGCTACGGTCTTGAAAATAACTCCCTTAAACGGCTTTGTCTCGTCGTAATCAACGGGCTTTCCTTCGATCTTTTCGAGCTTTCTTTCATTCGGCGAGGGGAGCATTGCCGCGACAGCGTCAAGCAGCATATCGACTCCCGAAAGTGTGTCGTTCGCACAGCACACAACAGGCGTTATCGTTCCGTTTGCCACGCCGTCGTGAATTCCCTTTACAAGCTCATCCTGAGTGAATTCCTCCTCGTTGAAAAACTTGTCCATGAATTCCTCGTTGGTCTCGGCTACAGCCTCCGCCATTGCCGCGCGAAGTCCCGCTATGCGGTTTTCGGACGCGGGCATCTCGACCTCGGTGGGAACGCCCTTTTTATCGTATTTATAAGCCTTCATTGTAAGCAGGTTTATGTAAGCCTCTACGGGACCGTTTTTATCGAAAGGAACAACTATCGGGCAGACAGTAGGGCCAAACTCGGTCTTCATCTGCGTGAACACGCGGTAAAAGTCGCTGTTTTCAACCTCCATGCAGGTAACCGCCAGCATACAAGCCTTGTTATGTTTAAGAGCGAGCTTATATGCCTTTTGTGTGCCCGCACAGACGCCGTCCTTTCCGTTTACGCAGATTATAACGCTTTCCGCCGCGCGCACACCCTCATACATTCCGCCGACAAAATCAAACTGTCCGGGAGCGTCGATGACGTTTATCTTTCTGTCCTTCCAGACCATATTGGCGGCAGCGGCGTTTATGGATATCTTGCGCTTTATTTCCTCAGCGTCAAAATCGCAGACGGTGTTTCCGTCGGCAATAGTGCCTATCCTGTCCGTCAACCCGCACTTATAGAGCATCGCCTCCGCAAGCGCGGTCTTTCCGCTTCCCCCGTGACCCGCAAGAACCACGTTTCTTATAGCGTCAGCCGAAAATGTTTTCATAGTGAATGAACCTCCCGAAGAATGTTTTTCCAATGCCACATATAAAACTTTATATCAGACTGTTGAGAAGCCCTCAGATGCACGGGAAATTGCAAGCAAATTCCCTAAGGCGCGCCACGGCCAGCCTTTGTGGCTGCCGTGGTGCGACTGACAAAGCAGATGAGGGTTTATCGACAGTCTGATAAAATTTTCTTGGCACTGTTTAATGATATTATACAATATTCTTTCACAAAATGCAAGCGTTTTTGTCGGTTTTTTCAAATTTTCACAATTTCCTATTGAATATATGTGCAGAATGTAGTATAATTAGAATAGAAATTTATTGATTTTAGGAGGTGAGTTTCGGTGATAATTCTGCCTGAGCAGGTAATTGAAGTGTTGGACAGGCTCGAAAACGTAGGCTTTGAGGCTTATGTAGTCGGAGACTGTCTGAGAGAGCTTTTTATCGGAAACTCGCCTCAGGATTTTGATGTTGTTACAAACGCGAAAATAAACGATATTTTGTTTACGTTCCGAAATTACAGGATATCTGAGGAGGGCGCGGCGCGCGGTGAGATATTAGTCACTATTCTCGGAATGGTGATTCAAATTTCGCCGTACCGCAGAGAAGTTGTCGGAAACCGTGTTATGTACGCCGACGACCTCGAGACCGACCTGTCGCGCAGGGGCTTTACAATGAACGCCATGGCGTATTCTCCCAGAACGGGGCTTATTGACCCGTACAACGGAAAAGGCGCGCTTTCGGGCGAGGTAAAGCAGGTCGTCGCTATAGGCGAAAACGTTACGATAAACGTAAAGGTCGGAAAAGAAACGACATCCGAAGTCATTTACGATATGTCCAAAAGCTTTACGATACAGCCGTCGCGGCTGCTTGAGGCGATTCGCTACTGCGCTGAGGACGAGTATGAAATAGAAACTAAGACGCGTGAATGTATGCAGGCAAACTCCTCATGCTTTGAATACGCCGAAAAAAGCGCTGTGCGTGAGGAACTCCAGCGCATCATCATGGGGAAATTCGCGGCAAGGGCGCTCGAAAAAAACGCGTCTATCCTGAAATACGTTATTCCCGAGATAGAACCGTGCATAGGGTTTCAGCAGTGCTCACGGTATCACGATTTTGACGTATGGACGCACATTTCCAAATCGGTCGGATATGCTCTTCCGGATCCGATAATTCGCTTTACTATGCTGTTTCACGACCTCGGAAAGCCCGACTGTATGGCTTTTGACGCAAAGGGCGCGGGTCATTTCAAGGGCCACGGCGAGCGCGGACGGCTGTTAGCTGAAGGTATAATGCACCGTCTGGAGTTTTCAAAGGATATGTCCGACCAGATAAGCTGGCTTATCTATCACCACGACTATCCCATTCCGGAGGACAGAAAGGGACTTAAGGCGCTTATCCGCGAGCTTGGTCATACGGATCTCAGAAGCCTTTTGCAGTGTGAGATCGCTGACAGCAGAGCGCGGAAGATAGACACAGAGACCGATATGACCGTAAAGCTGCGCGCAAGTCTCGAGGCACTCAACGAGATAATCACCAACGGCGAATGCTATGAGATAAGTCAGCTTGCCATAGATAAACGCGAGCTTATCGAGCGCCGTCTTGTAAAGGACGACGCGGAGGCAGAGCAGCTTATGAACGCGCTTTTCGATGTGGTTTTAGACAAACCGTCCTTCAACAACAGGCTTATGCTTTTGGATATGGCTCAAAAGAGCAAATCCAAGCTCGATAAGATCGTTGAATCGAGGCGAAAGGCGCTTGAAGAACAGGAAAGAGCCAAAGAAGAGGCCAAGGCAAAGGGCAGGCGCTCAGAGCCGCTGTTCAGGAAAAGGAAGCAGTAAAACAACGTCTTGCAGAGCATACAAAAAGTCTTTGGAAAAGGGTACTGGGCGCATTATGCGCTACGCGCAAAACGCTAACTTTCTACAGAAAGGTTTCCCCCGTAAAATTATAATTTATCATATAAGCGCCATTATGTTGTCAGTAGTATAAATCGGAATTTACAGGAGGAATTGAAATGGGTATAAAAAAGCTATTAGTATTATCTTTAGCATTGGTCAATATAATTGGTCTTGCGGGGTGCGAAAGCAAACCGGACGAAATAATTTCTGATGAAAACGAAATTCCGTCAACCGCACTATATGGTGTGAGCGCTGAAGTTATGGAAGTTTTTGAAAACGGACGCTGTGAAGTAAAAGTAATTGGAGCAGATCAGAACTTTGTCCAAAATGATATTGTAAGCGTAAATTATGATAAAATTGCTCCTGAAAACAGTGCCTTGAAAATGGGTGACATCATTGCAATTACCTACTCCACATATGAAAAAACAGAAACCATTTATGAAATTACAACCAATATAATAGAACTTGTTTAGGCGTAGAAATTTAGTTAAGTGCAATTGATGAGATAAATTCTGATTTATCGGAAAACATTTTGTAAAACGTGAGATAAAAAAACTGCCTTGCAACCGCAAGGCAGTTTTTTTACTCAAACACCGCAAACAGCGCGGTGTGATTGAAGTGCTTTGTGCCGAGCTGTTCTCCGCAGCACGAAAAGCCGATAATGCTCGGAAATTCTTCCACAAGACGCTTCTGATAATCGTCATCAGCGTTTTCATCTTCAAACAAGATCGTTCGCGCAAGACAGTTGAAAAAAAGAACAAGCGACGGGTTCGGATTTTCGCGCTTTATTTTTGCGAATGTCTCTTCGGTGATTTTTTTGAAATCTCCTACCTTCATCACCGAAATGTCCGTACCTTCATGTATTCGCGCCAGGTTTTTAAGACTTCCGTTTGAGCCCGCCTCGTAAACTGCGGTAACGTATGTCTCATCGTCCACGCGCCTGCCCAAAGGATTATAGAAAAAGTAATTCTTTATCTCGCTTATGTCAACCCCAAGCTCCTCGGCGTAAACCTCCGCGGCGGTCTTATCGCCCAAACGCATGACCGTTCTTGAAACGCTGTTGGCTTTGGTCGTCAAAAACTGCCGCTCGGTAAGCGGAACGTAAATATTCTCCCGATAGAGCCTTACCGCTCCGCCGAGATTTTTTATCAGCGCAAACACGCAGCCATCATCGTAAACCTCGCCGTTAAGCGCCACATAGGCCCTTTCCGACGTATTGTCGTTTGCCGCAGAACCTCCGATTATGGGGATCTCTTTTCTCAGAAGAACACTGTTAAGCGCGACCAGAGCGTATTCCTCATAATTCTTGTAAGGTATGGTAAACTCTATGCATACTGTGTTTTCGGTATTATCAAAGCTGTTTGCACAATTCCTCACCCTGTCGGCATAGGTAAGCGCGAACTCATCCGCCTTTGGTATCACGCCCGCGGATACCTCAATACCGTCCTCAACCGCCATCGCCGCAAGTATTTTCTTGCCTTTTCCGCAGTCTCCCCACATCCTGTAAGACGAACAGCCGATCGAGACAGCATTTGGAAAAAGCGAATGTATGATTCGCGCGTATTCGCAAAAAAAGTTATCTTCTGAAAAGAAAACGATAAGCTTAGGATCCACGAAATCCTTAACGGCTTCTTTAACGCACAACTCGGCGTTTTCCATATCCGTACCCACTCCAAAGCTGCTTCTTATCATAGGAAAACCTCCCCTGCCGGCGCTAATCAAAGCGCGTAAACCTTGTTCTTCATTCTTTCAATAAAATCACTTTCAGATAACGGCTTATCAAAAAAATATCCCTGTACTATATCACAGCCGAGGCTTTCGATAAGATCAAACTGCGCGATTGTTTCAACGCCCTCCACGACTATCGCAAACCCTAAGCTCTTCGCGAGCGCTATTATGCCTTTAAGCATAAGGAAGCCCTTGTCGTCGCCGCTTACGGGAGCCTTGGGGACAAAACTCTTGTCTATTTTCAGAATTTCAAGATCGAGTTGTTGGAGCATTCCGAGCGACGAATAACCCGTTCCGAAATCGTCGATCGACGTTCTTATACCGAGTGCTCCAAGACCGTTTACAACATCGATCATAGCGCCCTGGCTTTGTGAATTTTCGCTCTCTGTAAGCTCGACCTCAATTAACTCGTGAGGAACACCATAACGGTCAACTACCTCGGCTATTTCCTCTACCAGCTTGTTGTTCAAAAGGTGGCGCTTAGAGAAGTTTACGGAAATTCTCACCGGCTCTATCCCGTTATCAATAAGCTTTCTGATAAACTTGCAGACTTCTTCGAGCATAAAGAAATCGAGGGTGCAGATACAGCCGTCCTGCTCGAAAATAGGCACAAACCTCCCCGGCATGATGTCATTTCCATCTTGTTTCCAACGCACCAGCGCCTCTGCCCCGTGAAGCTTCAGATCCTTTACGCCGACCTTTGGCTGATACACGGCATAGAATTCTTTTTCATTCAGCGCTCTATGGAATTTGGAAAGGAGGATCTTTCGCTCTATAAGCTTTTCGCTCATCTCTTCGTCGTACAGCTTGGACAGCGTACGGCTTTCTTTCGCGCCCTGATAGGCGACATGCGTATTCAGCATGATCGAACCCGTATCATAATCGTCTGTGAGCCTTAAAACCCCGACTGTCGCGCTGAACATAAACGTAAGCGTTTTCCCGTCCTTTTCGTAGAAAATAACCATATTCTGCAAAAGGTCAAGAAAATAATCGAGGTGGTCGTTTAAAATAAGCGCAATAAAATTGTCGCCGCCCGTACGAGCGATAATTTCATTTTTCGTAACCGCATCCGCAACGGTCCTGCTGTATTTTACCAGGACCTCGTTTCCCTCAAGATATGAAAGCGAACGGTGAACACTCTTAAAATTATGTATATTGAAAAAAAGCGCTGTATAACTGCTTGCCCTTCCTTCTTCCACGATCCTGGAAGCGAAGCTCATAAACGCCTTTGAGTTAGGTATCCCGGACTGGATATCCGTAAACGAGAGACTTTCCTTTGAAAGCTTGGAAACAAGCTCGTTAAGGATATAATAAAGCTGTCTGAAATGTATTTCCATCAGCCAATACGCGTTATCATCCGCTTTGTTTGCTTTCATACAAACCGCAAACTCAACCTTGCCGCCCTCTGTTATCGAATATTCAAATCTCAGCGTTTCGCCTTTTTCATCGGTTTTATCGTCATACAAAACAAAACTGCGCGGATAATCGATATCTGAAAAACATCTGTCGGAGAGCGACAGAAAATATTCCGCCTCAGCTATGCCAAACAACTTCGCGGTTTCTTCGGTTAGTCTCCGCGCAGCGGAGTTAAATCCGGCAAAATCCTCGGGATGTTCGCTTCCGGTCTCATCAAAAAAGCGCTTTAGTTTATCCTGAACAAGATCCACTTTCACCGCCCCCTTCCGATATGATCACCGCATATATACTTAAAGAAATTATAACATAAATTTACACGGTTGTCAACAGCAACTTACAAAAAAAGGCGTGCCGCCTTTGGCAATACGTTCCAAATGTTGAACGGTGTCAAAGGCGGACGCTCGAATAATATGTACTTATATACCGCACGTTCCTTGAGGCGTGCCGCCTTTGGCAATACGTTCCAAATGTTGAACGATGTCAAGGGCGGACGCTCGAATAATATGTACTTATATACCGCACGTTCCTTGAGGCGTGCCGCCTTTGGCAATACGTTCCAAATGTTGAACGATGTCAAGGGCGGACGCTCGAATAATATGATACTTATATACCGCACGTTCCTTGAGGCGTGCCGCCTTTGGCAATACGTTCTGTTGAACGGTGTCAAAGGCGGACACTCGAATAATATGATACTTATATACCGCACGTTTCTTGAGGAGTGCCGGTTTTAATATTTAATCAGAAGCCGAAATAACGCTTGGTGTTGTTGTAAGAGATGTCGGAAACCATCTCGCCGAGCAGTTTTTCGTCGTTGGGATACTCTCCGTTTTCAACCCAGTTTCCGAATACGTCGCACAGAATTCTGCGGAAGTATTCATGACGGGGATAGCTCAAAAAGCTTCTCGAGTCGGTGAGCATTCCTACAAAGCCCGCAAGATAGCCGAGATTTCCGAGCGAGGTGATCTGATCCTGCATTCCTACCTTGTTGTCGTTGAACCACCATGCCGAGCCGTGCTGTATCTTGCTTACGGCTTCGCTGCTCTGGAAGCAGCCGAGAATGGTGTCGATTGCCTGGTTATCATTGGGATTGAGGCTGTAGATTATCGTCTTGGGGAGCGATTTCTCCATTTCAAGAGCGTTGAGGAAGTCCGCCGTTTCGCTCGAGGGAGCGTAGTTGTTTATGCAGTCAAAGCCGGTATCCGGACCGAGCTTGTTGAACATGGGCGTGTTGTTGTCGCGCTTACAGCCATAGTGGAGCTGCATTACCCAGTTTCTCTTGTGGCACTGAGCGCCCATAAACAGCATAAACGCAGTCTTGAACTTCTTTATGCACTCGGGGCAGCAAACCTGCTCGCCGCTCATTTTCTTGGCGAATATCTTCTCGATCTCCTCATCGGACGCGGGAGCGAAATAAACATACTCGAGCGCGTGGTCGGAAACGCGGCAGCCCATTGTGCCGAAGAAATCCATTCTGTTTTCAAGAGCCTTTTTGAGGTCAGCCCATGTGGCAATCTTAACGCCGCTGACAGCTTCGAGCTTCTTGATATAATCAACAAAGTCAGGCTTTTCGATATTCATTGCCTTGTCGGGACGCCAAGCGGGATAAACCTTTACGTCAAAGCTTGCGTCATCTGCTATTTTCTTATGCCACTCGAGACTGTCAATGGGGTCGTCGGTCGTGCAGATAACCTCAACATTTGACTGCTTGATAAGATTTCTTACGCTCATGCTCTTGTCAGCAAGCTTTTTATTCGCGAGCTGCCATACCTCTTCAGCCGTATCGCCGTTTAAAACGCCGTTATAACCGAAAAAGCGCTGAAGCTCGAGGTGGCTCCAGTGGAAAAGAGGATTTCCGATTCCCTTTGCGATGGTCTCAGCCCATTTCTGGAACTTCTCGCGCTCGGAAGCGTCGCCCGTAATATACTTCTCGTCAACTCCCGCGGAGCGCATCAGACGCCACTTGTAGTGGTCTCCGCCGAGCCACACCTGCGTAATGCTTTCAAACTGTCTGTCCTCGGCGATCTCGCGGGGATTTATGTGGCAGTGATAGTCGATGATAGGCATCTTTGCCGCGTAATTGTGAAACAGCTTTTGCGCCGTTTCAGTCGAGAGAAGAAAATTTTCGTCCATAAACTTTTTCATTTGCAATACCTCACTTTGTTAATAGAATATAATTTAACATTTTTATTATATAAAATATTACCGAAAAAGTCAACGGTTTTTTTGTTTTTTCAGTTAAATAACACAATTCTTTTGGCAATTAGTACAAAAAAATTTTACGAATATTTTATTATGCAAAAAACGCGCCCGAAATTAAGGCGAGCCGCCTTTGGCAATCCGTTCCGCACGCGGAACGCTGCCAAACGCTGTAACTCGATTAGTGCGATACTTCTATATCGCACGCTCCTTAATCCGAGCGCGTTGTGCTTCTATAACTGATCTCTAATCGCTAATCTCTGAATACTACAAGGTAACGCCTGTCTTGAATATCGCTATATCGCGCGAGCCGTGGCGTTCGTTTACGGTCTGACGTCCGTTTGCGACGTTTACGATAAGGTCAACAAGCTCGTCAAGCTTTTTGTCAAAGCTGTCGCCTGTTACGATAGAGCCTGCGTCAAAGTCGATCCAATTGTTCTTGCGCTTTGCGAGATCGCTGTTGGTAGAGATCTTTATCGTCGGAACAAATCCTCCGAAGGGCGTTCCGCGTCCTGTAGTAAACAGAACCACATGACAGCCCGCGCTCGCGAGGTTTGTGACCGCGACCATGTCGTTTCCGGGACCGTTAAGCAGGTTAAGACCGTGGCAGGTGAGCACGTCGCCGTCAAACAGAACATCGCATACCTGCTGGGTTCCGCTCTTCTGCGTACAGCCGAGCGACTTGTCCTCGAGGGTAGTTATTCCGCCCGCCTTATTTCCGGGAGAGGGGTTTTCATAAACGGGCTGGTCGTGCTTCTGATAGTACTCCTTAAAGCCGTTTACAAGCTTTACGATCTTTTCGAAGGTCTCCTCGTCCTTTGCTCTGTCCATAAGGAGCTGCTCAGCGCCGAACATCTCGGGGACCTCGGTAAGAACGCTCGTTCCTCCGATAGACGCCATATAGTCCGAAAGCCTTCCGACAAGCGGATTTGCGGTTATTCCCGAAAGTCCGTCCGAGCCGCCGCATTTAAGTCCGACCTTAAGGCAGGACATATCCTTTTCAACGCGCTTGTCATCCTTTGCCTTATTATAGAGCTTTTCAAGCAGCGCAACGCCCGCGGATATCTCATCTTCAACGTCCTGAGCGATAAGGAACGCCGTGCGGTCCTTGTTGTACTCGCCGAGAGTTTCCTTGAAAACGTCCATTCTGTTGTTTTCACAGCCGAGACCGAGAACCAATACGCCACCCGCGTTCGGGTGTTTTACCATTCTCTGGAGAATAGTGCGGGTGCGGTCGTGGTCTTCGCCTATCTGCGAACAGCCGTAGGGGTGAGTATAAGCGAAAACGCCGTCTACGCCCTCGTGGTCGGGGTGCTTTTTGATAAACTCCTCGACTATCTTGCGAGCCTGAGAATTTACACATCCTACCGTCGGAATGACCCATATCTCGTTTCTTATTCCTATCTCGCCGTTCGGGCGCTCGTAAACGTTAACCTTGGGAGCGGCCTTTTTCTCCATAGGAGATATTTCCTTTTTGTTAAAGGAATACTCAAGAGTTCCCTCAAGGTTGGTAGCCATATTGTGACTGTGGACGTGCTCGCCCGCGGCGATATCCTTTGTCGCTCTTCCTATTACCTCGCCGTATTTTATCACCTTTTCGCCGATCTTAATTTCCTTAAGAGCGAACTTGTGACCCTTTTCAATACCCTCAAGAAGCTTTACGCCCTCATATTCTTCGCCTGCTCTGATATTTTCAAGAGCAACCGCGACGCTGTCTATCGGGGAAATTTTAATAGTTTTCTTCATAGCTTATTTACCGAGAAAAGCCTTAAGCGCTTTTCTTTCTCCATTCTTTACAATGCTTTCGAGATAGCCCGCAACAAGCTGAGCGTTATCGTCCTCGTCAAGGTTCTGCTCCCACAGATCGACCGCGCCGAGAGCCTTTTTAGCCATGGCTGTGTAATCGTTCATCTGCCACAGCTCTTTCCAGAACTCGATATACTTGGGGTCGTCCGCAAGCGCTATATCCGCGTCGCCGCGCTTTCCGCGGTAGAATACCACCAGCGAAGCGAACGAGAACAGAATATGCTTAGGCGACTTTCCGAACTTCTCACGATAATCGTTATAGGTCGGAAGAAGTCTCGTCTTGAACTTGGTGGTCGAGTTAAGAGCGATAGACATAAGCTCGTGACGGATAAACGGGTTTTTAAAGCGCTCTACAACGCTGTTTGCAAACGCGTCCATCTGGTCTTTCGGAAGATTTATCGTAGGCTTTATCTCATCGTTTATAAGCTCCGCTACAAACTGTCCCACATCCTCGTCCTCTACGCTCTCGCGAACAGTGTCGATGTCGGAAAGATAAGCCACGGGAACCATTGCGGTGTGAGAACCGTTGAGTATCTTTACCTTGCGCTGTTTATACGGAGTGATATCGTCGGCGAAGATCACGTTAAGTCCCGACTTGTCAGCGGGGAGCTTTTCCTGAACGAACGCTTCTTTCTGGAGTACCCAGAGGTGGAATATCTCGCCCTTTACGATGTTGTTGTCGCTGTATCCCGTTTCCTCGCAGATCTGCTGCGCGTTATCCTTCGGATATCCGGGAACTATTCTGTCAACGAGTGTGCTGGTATAATGGCAGGCGGTTGTCATCCAATCAATGAACTTCGCGTCCATATTGTTGATCTTCGCAAGCTCAACAAGGCATTTCTTAAGCTCGTCGCCGTTGTGGTCGATAAGCTCGCAGGGAATGATAGCAAGACCCTTGCTCATATCGCCGCCGAAGTGGTCATATCTTGCCTTAAGCAAAGCAAGGAGCTTACCCGGGAAGCTTACGGGGCACTTTGAAAAATCGGTATCGTTTTTATCAAGAGCGATACCGGCCTCGGTCGTATTGGAAATAACGATCTCCAGGTCTTCGCTCTTTGCGTAGGACAAGAACTTGTCATACTGCTCAAACGGATTTATGAAATCCTTGATTACGTCGATTATCTGCTTGCTCTGAACCTTTTCGCCCTTGTCGATACCTTCAAGACAGAGCGTGTAAAGTCCGTCCTGCTTTGCAAGCTCACCCACTCTGCCCGCAGGCATCGGCTGAACCACCGCAACGCCCGCGTTTATAACGCCCGCGTCGTTAAGGTTCTGCAATATCCAATCCACAAACGCGCGTAAGAAATTGCCCTCGCCGAACTGCATGATCTTTACGGGTCTGTCGACCGCCTGATAATTGCTTTTGTTCAATTCTTTCATACTCAGCACCTCAAAAAAATTACATCTTTATGTTGTCCTTGGTCTTGTGGTTTTTTATCCTGATAAGGCAGACAATGCCTATTACCACCGACATAAGTCCTATCCCGACATTTGATATGAGCATCGCCACGCCGAGACTTTCGGCGCCCATTTCGGGAAAGGCGTTTATCATAACAAGCATTGCCGGAATTCTGAACACAAACAGCCTCGACAAATTGACGATCATCGAGAGCTTTGTGTAGCCCAGACCGTAAATCAGCCCGTTTACAGCCGAATTTACGCCAAGCGCGATAATTCCAATTCTCTCATAGGAGAAGATCTTTTCGATAAGCTCCGCTTTTTCCTGTCCGCCGTCACCCGCGAAAAACAAAGAAAGGGGCGCGCTGAAAATTGTAAGCAGTATAAAACCGACTATCGTTATAAAAAGGTTAAGCGCAAGCGTACAGAAAAAAACCTGTATCATACGCTTATACTGCTTCTGACTGAGATTATAGCTTATTACCGAGCTTTCCGAGTCCTCGCTGTAGGTCGTAAGATGCGTTACGGATCCGCTTATCTGGTTGGAAACACCAAGCGCTCCTACTGCGCCGGGCTCGTTATCCTCATAGCGCATACCCAAACCGTTTACAATTACCTTGCCCATTGAAAAAACAAATTTTCCCAACGAAACCGGAATGGAAAGCGAACAAAGCGGTTTGAAAAAATCTTTGTTGAACATGACGTTCTTAGCGTTGAACTTAAACAGATAATTTTTTCTGAATATATTTACCAACGCGTATGTCGTCACGGAAAGGTCGGCGCATAGCGTGGCTACCGCGACCCACGTTGTTCCGAGGCTGAATAACGTTACGAAAACTATTGTGAATACAAGCTTTATCGACATTGAAGTAATGTTGATGATAGTTATATTCATCATAGCTCCGCGGGCTTTTTCAAGTCCCATGAAAACCTGGTTGAAAAGTCCCACTCCGATCGAAACTATCTGAACCCGAAAATATCCGAGTCCCATATCGATCATCTCATCGTTAAGCTGCGCAAGCCTTAAGATCGGAACAGCGAAAACCTGTATCAGCGCTATGACCGCTATCGCCAAAATAAAAAACGACTCGATCGTCGTGTTTGCGGCTTTTTTTGCTTTATCGTACTCTCCGCGTCCTATAAGTCTTGAGACTATAATGGAGCTTCCCGTTGCAAATCCCGCGCCAAGCGCGGTTATAAGCGATTTTATCTGCGAGATCATTACCACGCTCGAAAGCGCGTCACTGTCCGTTGTAGAAACGACAAACGTGTCGATCACGCTGCTTATGTACGAGAAAGCTCCCAATGCCATAAGCGGAAGGGAAATCCTCAGAACGACCGCCATGGGGTTTCCCGTGAGGATAAATTCCCTTCGTTTCCTATCCTTTTCGCTTACGGCAGCATTATCTGTGCTTGTTGCCATTAAGTGCCTTTCTTTTTTATCAGTCTGCCGATAAGCCCCCATCTGCTTTGTCAGCCATATGGAGGCTTCTCAACAGTCTGCTACTTTTCTATATTATATCTATCTTAGTTTTTTCTGAGCTTTATGCGCTTTTCTGTCGCCTTGTCAAACAGATAAACGCTCTCAAAGGGTACCGCAAACTCGATCTTAGCGTCGATCGCGGGAGACTCGTGAGGCTCGACCTTGAGGATAGCCTTTATGCCGCGAATATCGACATAAACGTTTGTGTTGTCTCCGAGAAGCTCTGTAAGCTCAACCGTTGCCGAGAACTTAAACGCGTTTCTTACTCCCTCAGCTCCGACGAGCTTTACCGACTCGGGACGGAAACCGAACACAACCTCCTCGTGCTCATACTTGTCTATCACCTCTTTATCGGCAATAGCGTTAAGGTCGACCATGTTGTCGTTGATGTTGAGCTGACCGTCGTTTACGGTAGACTCGATAAAGTTCATAGGCGGCTCTCCGATAAAGCCCGCTACAAACATATTCGAGGGGTTGAAGTACAAGTCGTACGGGGTTCCTATCTGCTGTACATAGCCGAGCTTCATAACAACGATCCTGTCAGCCATCGTCATAGCCTCGGTCTGGTCGTGAGTAACGTAGATAGTCGTGGCGCCGGTCTCGCGGTGGATCTGCGTGATCTCCGAGCGCATCGTAACTCTCTGCTTCGCGTCGAGGTTGGAAAGCGGCTCGTCCATAAGGAATATCTCTACCTTACGGATAATCGCGCGTCCAACCGCAACTCTCTGTCTCTGTCCGCCCGAAAGAGCGCGGGGGAATCTGTCAAGATAGTCCGTAAGACCGAGAATTTTCGCGGTTTTATTTACTCTGTCCTCAATAACGTCATCGTCTACGCCCTCAAGCGTAAGTCCAAACGCGAGGTTATCGTATACTGTCATGTG
Source organism: Oscillospiraceae bacterium (assembly GCA_022508925.1). Classification (GTDB taxonomy): domain Bacteria; phylum Bacillota; class Clostridia; order Oscillospirales; family Ruminococcaceae; genus CAG-115. The sequence continues at coordinate 57,923 of JAFLUF010000003.1, forward strand.
AGGATAAAGAGCGTAACTCTGGAACACCATCGCGATACCGCGCTCGCGGGGACCCTTTTCATTGGCTCTTACTCCGTTTATGAGAAAGTCGCCGCTGCTTATGGTTTCAAGTCCCGCGATCATTCGCAGAGTTGTAGACTTTCCGCAGCCCGAAGAGCCGACAAATACGATAAACTCACCCTTTTCAATCTCGAGATTGAAATTGTGAACGGCATGAAATCCGTTCGGGTAAATTTTGTTAATTCCCTGTAAAGTTAAATATGCCATAACGGTACTCCCACTTTAAATTTATTTCCGGTAACGCGATTTCTCCCGTTACTTGAGATCAAGATTGCCTATATTGTCCATATCGTCGTATGTCTGATTCTCGCCGCACATACCCCAGATAAAGGTGTAATTTGAGGTAGCCGTGCCGCTGTGGATAGACCACGACGGAGATATGACCGCCTGCTCGTTGTGGAGAATGATATGGCGGGTCTCCTGCGGCTGTCCCATCATATGGAACACTACATTGTCGCCCTCAAGCTCGAAATAGAAGTAAACTTCCATTCTTCTTTCGTGAGTATGAGAGGGCATCGTATTCCAGCTGCTTCCCACCGCAAGCTCGGTCATGCCCATCGCGAGCTGGCAGCTTTCGCAGACTGCGGGATTTACATACTGATTTACAACGCGCTTGTTCATGTTCTCGGCGGTTCCGAGGGGACGGTGAACAGCCATATCCTTGGTTATATAAACGGTAGGATAGGTCTTATGCGCGGGGCAGGAATTGAGATAGAACTTGGCGGGATTATTCTTATCGGCCGACTTGAACACTATCTCCTTCGTGCCCATTCCGATATAAAGACCGTCCTTATAATCAAGGGCGTACTCTTTTCCGTCAAGAACTACTGTTCCCTTTCCGCCGACGTTTATCATTCCCATCTCGCGTCTTTCAAGGAAATATTCTGTGCCGAGCTCCTTGGTGCTTCCGAGAGTCAGCTCCTTGTCAACGGGCATCGCGCCGCCGGCTATCATTCTGTCCTGATGCGAGTAAGTCAGCGCGATCTCGTCCTTTACGAAAACCTTGTCGATAAGATAATTCTTTCTTAAGGCTTCCGTATCGTATTTTTTGGAATCATCGGGATGATTTCCGTATCTGATGTCTAATGTCATTGAATTGCTCTCCTTAAATGAATTGCTTTAAATGGGCAACAGCGTCGGGAATATCGTCGCCTGTTGTTCCCTCAAAAACAAGGTTCGCGTCGGGACAGACTTTTCTTATTTCGGGGATTATCCTCGAATAATCGAAAATTCCCTTTCCTACGCCGACCTGTTTAAGCGTTCCGTCCTCCGCTATCACGCAGTCCTTTATGTGGAACACCACAATTCTGTCGCCGAATGTTTCAAGACCTTCGTGAAGAATATCGTACATCTCGTTTACATTCGATTTGTCAAGATAATTGTACAGATCGAAGATGATCTTGATATTGCTTCTGCCGATGGACTTAACCGCTCGGTCGAGCGTCTTTACATTCCAGCAGACATGACCGAACGCGCCCTCCATGCCGATATACGAGCCGCAGTCCTTCGCGTAGTCCGCAAGCTCGGAGAACGTCGAAATAACGCGCTGTACTGCCTCTTCGGTGCGGTTCTGTGGGTGGTAGGTCCATTTGTCTCCGTTAAAGGAGCCTGTTTCGCTCCCCACTGTGTCGCAGCCTAAATCGTGCGACAGCTTAAGATAGTCCTTGAACACCGCGACGCCGTTTGTTATCTTCTCCTCATTCGGGTGAACGGGATTGAAATACGCGCCGATAAGCGGAACCGACTTGTTGTGCTCCTCAAAGACCTTGCGAAGCTCTCCCGCGCGTTCTTTTGTCATAGAGCCGGGCGCATAAGAGATACCGTCAAGGCACTTATACGCGACGAGCTGCACGCCGCAAAGCCCGAGCTCGTCGAGCTTTGCGGCGATATTTTCCTCGCCCTTGACGCCCAGATCGTGGGCGCGAATAAACAGCTTCATTATCTCTGAACACGTCCCGAAGCGTCGCCGCCCGCGAGAGTTTCAACTTCCTTGCGTGAAACAAGGTTGAAGTCGCCGGGAATGGTGTGCTTGAGAGCGGAAGCAGCCACGCCGTACTCGAGCGCGGACTTGAAATCCTTTCCGTCTACAAGACCGCAGATAACGCCGCCCGCGAAGGAGTCGCCGCCGCCTACGCGGTCAACGATCGGGTGAATGGAGTATTCCTTGGAGTGGTAGAACTCCTTTGCGTCTCTGCTGTAGATGCAAGCCGACCAGCCGTTGTCGGAAGCCGAGTGAGAAACACGCAGAGAGGAGATGCAATACTCAAAGTTGTAATCGGCAACCATCTGCTCGAAGATCGACTTGTAGCCCGCAAGCTCAAGGTCGCCGGAAGTAACGTCGGTGTTTCCGGGCTTATAGCCGAGAACAAGCTCCGCGTCCTCTTCGTTTCCGATGCAGACGTCAACATACTGCATAAGGTTCTTCATTACCTTCTGAGCCTTCTCGCTGCTCCAGAGCTTCTTGCGGAAGTTGAGGTCAACGG
>JAFLUF010000030.1 GCA_022508925.1 Oscillospiraceae bacterium
CTGAATTTTTGTATAGTAATAATTTGAAGTGTGCTGAAGCTTTTTCGCCTGAGAGCAAACCGCTTCAACCCACTCGTCATTACAGTAGCCCAATGAATTTACGCCTATTCCCGAGCCGAAATCAATATAGCTTTTGCCTTCTTCATCAACAGATATCACCTCGCCGCCATTGTCTAAAACAAGGTCATACCTGCCGTAAGAATGCATGACATATTTATTAAATTGTTCGATTGTATTCATTTTTACCTCACGCAATTATCATCGTTCCCGCGCCGATATCAGTAAGAAGTTCAATCAGTATCGAATGCGGTATTCTTCCGTCAATTATATTCGCCTGCTTGACCCCTCGGCGTACAGCCTCAACACAGCACTCTATCTTCGGTATCATTCCCCCGGAAATAATTCCCTGCTTTTTAAGATACGGGACTTCGCTTACTCCTACAGTCCTGATGATAGTATTTTCGTCGTCCTTATCCTCTAAGAGTCCCTTGATATCGGTAAGAAGGATAAGGCTCGGAGCTTTCATTTCCGCCGCAATTCTCGCTGCTGCCGTATCGGCGTTTATATTGTAGACAGTTCCGTCCTTGCCGCGCCCTATCGTCGAAATTACGGGAATATAGCCGTTATCAAGCGCGTTCTGGATAATTTCGGGGTGAACCTCGGTAATTTCCCCGACATAGCCTAAATTCTCGTCAAGCGTTTTTGCTTCGATCATATTTCCGTCCAGACCGCACAGTCCTATCGCCTTGCCCTCGTGACTTTCAAGCATTGAAACAAGGTCTTTGTTTACTTTTCCCGCAAGAACCATCTGAACAATATCTATAGTTTCCTCATCGGTATATCTGAGACCGTTTACAAACTTGCTCTCCTTGCCGATCTTATTCAGCATATCGTTTATCTCGGGACCGCCGCCATGGACAAGCACGACCTTTATACCAACCAGCGAAAGCAGAACAATATCCTGCATGACCGCCTGCTTGAGTCTTTCGTTTGTCATGGCGTTTCCGCCGTATTTCACTACAACAACCTTGTTGTTATATTTCTGAAGATAGGGCAGAGCCTCTACCATCACGTTAGCCCGAATATCGTAATCAATTTCCATTTTTAAACCTCTTAAATTAAAAAAATATAGACGTTTAAGAAAAATTATGTCCTGTACTCTGCGTTTATTTTGACGTAATCAAATGTAAGGTCACAGCCCCACGCGATTGCAGAAGAATCGCCGCTGTCGAGATCTACGAGAATTTTTATTTCCTCTTCGGAAAGTATCTCCTTTGCCTTGTCCTCGGAAAAATCAACTCCCGCGCCGTTTTCGCAGACAGCAATCTGTCCTTTTGCGCTTGCCAGATCAACAGCCGTTTTAGCGATATCAAACTCGGCATCGGCATAGCCTATAGCGCACAATATTCTTCCCCAGTTAGCGTCAGCCGCAAACAGCGCGGCTTTTACAAGACTTGAGGAAATAACGGACTTCGCGACGGTTTTCGCGGTATTTTCATCGGGAGCGCCGCTTACAACGCATTCTATAAGCTTTGTAGCGCCTTCGCCGTCGCGCGCGGTCTCACGCGCAAGGTTCATCATAACAGCGTAAAGCGCGTTTACAAATACCTCGTAGCTCTCGTCCTCACAGACAATTTCCTTGTTTTCGGCAAGACCCGATGACATGAGAATAAGCGTGTCGTTTGTAGATGTGTCTCCGTCTACGCTTACCATATTGTAGGTTACTCCGCATACCTTTCTCAAAGCCATTTCAAGCAGTTCGCCGTTGATTGCCGCATCGGTTGTGATAAACGCAAGCATTGTAGCCATATTCGGGTTTATCATTCCGCTGCCTTTGGAAATACCGCCGACGCGGCACTTCTTTCCGTCAAGCTCAAATTCGACCGCGAATTCTTTTTTGCGTGTATCTGTTGTCATGATCGCCTCGCAGGCAAGGGTACTGCCGTTTTCGCTGAGCGAAGCGGCAAGCTCGGGAATAACAGCCTTTATAGGCTCAATACTCAGCTTCTGTCCGATAACGCCGGTAGAACCAACAAGAATATCGTCCTTATCAAGTCCGAGAGCCTCCGCCGCTAAACCGCACATCTGCTCGGCTATTTCTATCCCGTTTGAGTTACAGGTATTTGCATTACCGCTGTTTACAATTACAGCCTGCGCATATCCGTCTTTTAAATGTTCCTTGCATACAAGAATGGGCGCGCCCTTAACCTTATTTTTCGTAAACAGCGCCGCGGTTTTACACCGAACAGAGCTTTTGATAAGTGCGAGATCGCGTTTTGTTGTGTTTCCCGCCTTGATCCCCGCGATCACTCCCGAAGCCGTAAAGCCCTTTGCGGCGCAAACTCCGCCGTTTATAAAATCAAATCCCTTTATTTTTACCATATCTTTACCTCATGTATTGAATCAAGCTCTATTTGTTTCAAAACCTCAGACCAAAAGCTGTTTCCGTTTGAAAACGCATTATTGTCCAGTTTTTGTATTTCCGTTGCAAAATCTTCGGGTTGTGTTTTTTCATCGTCAGTTTGTTCGGCAATAGCAGTTAAATCTCGATATAACTTAAGCTGTCTGCCGAAAACCGCAAGAGCGCTCGAGGCGTAAACCTCGCGGTTATTTTCTATGTCAAGAAGATAAATTTTACCGTCAGCTCCAAAGCCGATATAATTTCTTGTATCAACAATTTCTGCCGTAATTATATACGGCTTATTAAGGAAATTATATACAAAGAATTTTTCATGCTTTAAAAAACGGATATCCAAAATTTCCTCGTCCGGAACCCACACTCTTATTTCCTTATAGTACATAAAATCACCTAATCAGATAAGCCCCGTTTTCTCGTCGATCCCCATCATTATGTTAAGACACTGAACTGCCGCTCCCGAAGCGCCTTTTCCGAGATTATCGAGTCTCGAGCAGAGAATAAGCCGCTCGTCGTTTCCGTTTACGAAAATCTGCATCATATTCGTGCCGCTTATATTATTAGCTCCGATAAAGCCATCTTTAGGCTCGCCCTCGGGCATCACCTTTACAAAATAAGAGTCGTTTTCCTCATAAAACTCTTTAAGCGCTTTTCTCACATCGCTTAAAGAATACTTTTTCGTCAGCATTCTCGTAAAAATCGGGAGCGACACGACCATTCCCGAATAATAATCGCATACAAGCGGATTAAACGCGGGAGCGTAATCAAGTCCGCATATCTTCTGCATTTCGGGCAGGTGCTTGTGCTGCTGTGAAAGCGCATACTGACGCGGGCTGTCAAAATCTGCGGGACGGTTTTCTCCCTCGTATACGGCAATAGCCTTTTTTCCGGCCCCGCTGTACCCCGAAACCGCGTGACAGACTACGGGATAGTCCTTCGGCATGATTCCGAGCTTGACCAGCGGATAGACCATTGAGATAAACCCGCTCGCGTAACACCCGGGAACAGCGGTCCTGCTGCTGTTTTCGATCTTGCTTCTGAAATCCGCGCCAAGCTCGGGAAAGCCGTATGCCCATTCGAGATTTATCCTGTGCGCGGTAGAAGCGTCAATAATTCTTACTTTATCGTCGGCCATAGCGACAGCCTCTCTCGCGGCGTCATCAGGCAAACACAGGAAAACAAAATCAGCGGAGTTTATCATTTTTCTTCGCTCATCATTATCCTTGCGCTTGGCTTCGTCAATTTTAAGAAGCTCGATGTCGTTTCTGCCTTCAAATCTTTCGAGGATCTTAAGGCCTGTTGTTCCTTCCTGTCCGTCAATGTAAACCTTAACCATTTTTTTGCTCCTCAAGCTTTTTCTTTACCGATTTTATTTGCGAAAGAACGCTTTCGGGCGAGGGCCCGCCGAACGATCTGCGTTCTTTTACGCAGGTATCAAGATTTATCGCGTCGTATATATCTTCATTAAAAAGCTCGCTTGCTTTTTTGTACTCGTCAAGGGGAAGCTCCTCTAAGGTGGTGTTTTTGCTTATACAAAGCGCAACCAGACCGCCCGTTATCTTATACGCTGTTCTGAACGGCATTCCCTTTTTAACCAGATAATCCGCGCAGTCGGTAGCATTTATAAAGCCTCTTGCGGCGGCGTTTCGCATATTATCACGCAACACCGTCATCGTCGCAAGCATAGGAGTAAATGTAGATATACAAAGCTTAATGTTATCAACAGCGTCGAAAATTGCCTCCTTGTCCTCCTGCATATCCTTGTTATACGCAAGCGGAAGCCCTTTCATCATCGTAAGGAGCGTCATATTGTCGCCGATAACACGCGCGGTTTTTCCTCTGATAAGCTCGGTAACATCGGGATTTTTCTTCTGCGGCATTATGCTCGAGCCGGTAGAGAACGCGTCGTCAAGCTCAATAAACTTAAACTCCCAACTGCACCACATGATTATCTCCTCGGAAAATCTCGAAAGATGGACCATGCAGATAGAAAGCGCGGAAGCAAGCTCCATGCAGAAATCTCTGTCAGAAACTCCGTCAAGAGAGTTTTCCATCGGCTCGTTCATATCAAGCAGGGCAGAAGTGCGAAAACGGTCAATGTCATAGGTGGTTCCCGCAAGCGCACAGCTTCCGAGAGGATTTACATTCATTCGTTTTTCCGTATCCTTCAGCCTGTCAATATCTCTTAAAAGCATCTGCGCGTATGCCATAAGATGATGACCGAAGGTGATAGGCTGAGCGCGCTGTAAATGGGTATATCCCGGCATAATAGTGTCGGAATTTTCCTCGGCAATTTTACACAGCGTTTCGATAAGCTTTTCCAGAAGCTTTTTTATTTCCTTTATTTCGTCTCGGAGATAAAGTCTGATGTCCAGCGCGACCTGATCGTTTCTCGAACGCGAGGTGTGCAGTCTTTTTCCCACGTCGCCAAGGCGGCTTGTAAGCTCCGCCTCGATAAACATGTGAATATCCTCCGCGTTCGGGTCAAACTGAAGCTTTCCGCTTTCGATATCGCCGAGAATTTCCTTTAATCCGCCGATTATTTCAAGACTGTCGCTCATACTTATAATGCCCTTTTCTCCAAGCATCGTCGCGTGAGCGATACTTCCCGCAATATCCTGTCTGTACATTCTCGCGTCAAAAGAAATAGAAGAATTAAAAGCGTTTACGCCTTCATCGACCTCTTTGGAAAATCTTCCAGCCCACATTGCCATAACGTATTATCTCCCGTTTGAAAATGCGCAAAGCGTGGGTTTACACGCTTTGCGGTTTGAACTTTAAATGTTATTATTTGTTCCTCTCAGCGTCAAGCATTGCCTTTACCTTGATAGGCAGACCGAACAGGTTGATAAAGCCCGCGCTGTCCATCTGGTTGTAAACATCGTCCTCGCCGAAAGAAGCAAAGTCCTCGCTGTAAAGAGTATACGGCGAAGTAACGCCCGCGTTTATGATGTTGCCCTTATAGAGCTTGAGCTTTACGTCGCCAGTAACGGTTTCCTGCGTCTTGTTGACAAAAGCGTCCATAGCCTCGCGCAGGGGAGTATACCACTGACCATTATAAACCAGGTCGGCGTATTTCTGCGCAAGCCCGTACTTGTAGTGCTGAGTCTCCTTATCAAGGCAGATAGTTTCAAGAACCTCATGTGCGTGATAAAGGATAGTTCCGCCGGGAGTTTCATAAACTCCGCGCGACTTCATGCCGACAAGTCTGTTTTCCACAACGTCGAACAGGCCGATACCGTTTTCTCCGCCGATTTTGTTGAGCGTCTTTATAAGCTTTACACCGTCCATTTTCTCGCCGTTGAGAGAAACGGGAACACCCTTTTCAAAATGAATTGTAACATAAGTAGGCTTGTCGGGAGCCTGCTCGGGAGAAACTCCGAGCTCAAGGAAGCCTTCCTTGTTATACTGCGGCTCATTTGCGGGATCCTCAAGGTCAAGTCCCTCGTGAGAAAGGTGCCAGAGGTTCATATCCTTTGAGTAGTTGGTCTCGCGCGTGATTTTGATAGGAACATTATGCGCCTCGGCGTAGTCTATTTCCTGGTCGCGCGACTTGATGTCCCAGACTCTCCAGGGAGCGATTATCTTCATATTGGGTGCAAGCGCCTTTATCGTAAGCTCAAAACGAACCTGGTCGTTGCCTTTTCCGGTGCAGCCGTGGCAGATAGCGTCCGCGCCCTCTTTCTTCGCGATCTCGACGATTCTCTTAGCGATAGGAGGACGAGCAAAGGAAGTACCGAGAAGATATCCCTCGTATTTAGCTCCCGCTTTAAGAGTGGGGAATACAAAGTCGTTTACGAATTCGTCCTGAATATCCTCGATATAAAGCTTTGAAGCGCCCGTTTTCTTCGCTCTTTCCTCAAGACCGGTAAGCTCCGCGTCCTGACCTACGTTTCCCGCTACGCAGATTACCTCGCAGCCGGGATATGTTTCTTTAAGCCACGGAATAATGATCGAAGTATCAAGCCCGCCCGAGTATGCCAGAACAACCTTTTTGATTTGATCAGCCATAATTAAAATCTCCTTTTGTTTAGAAAAATATTTTACAAATACAATTTTACAATCGACCTTACTGTTTGTCAAGTACTAATATTCAAAATATTAAATAATATGCAAATTTAAGTCAGAAAATTTTAAAAAAATTGGCATTAATATGAATATAATAGAATAATATTCATAATTGTGAGAATTTCCAATACTTGACAAAAACTTTATCGACTGTTATAATAATAATGAAAAATATTTCGGAGGGAATTGATGTGAAATTAAGCGAAAAGCTGGAATATCTTCTTACAAGAAAACGCATCAGTAAGACGGAATTTGCAAAATCTGTCGGAATAACATACCGTGCGTTCAATTACTACATTACGGAAAACCGCCGCCCGAGAAAGGATATTCTCAAAAGAATGGCGGACGAGCTCGGAGTTACCGCCGAGTTTCTTTCTGACGACAACGCAGACCTTGAGTTATCCGCCGACGAAAGATTTATTAAAACCCTTTTGGACAGCGGTAAAACAAGCGCTGGCGCTATTAAATTCCTTGAGGAAAGCAAAGGGCTTTTTGCGGGAAATTCAATTTCCGACGAGGACAAGGAGTTTCTTATCAGAACTCTTAATGAAATATATCTTGACAGCCGTAAAAAAGGCAAAAACGAGGAATAATAAATGCGGCGGATTGTTGAACTTGCAAATGAAATCGCGGATAAATACGGTGGTGCGAGTGTATTTGAAACCGCAGAGAATATGGGAATAAATGTGTGGTTCAGAAACCTCGGTTCGCTTAAGGGGTTTTATTTGTGCGAAAACGGCGGAAGATATATCGTGATAAACGAGGGACTTGACGACAGAATGAAAGCAGTCGTCTGCGCTCACGAGCTTGGTCACGATCTGCTCCATAGAGAGCTTTCCGACGGTAAGATACGCGAAAAAACGCTTTTTCTTGAAAACAGTAAGACCGAGCGAGAGGCAAATTTGTTTGCGGCGAGCTTGCTTATTTCCGACAGTGAAATATTGTCGGAGCTTGAAAATGAAAGCTCTCTCGAGGTTCTTGCCGCAAAGTTAGGATTTCCGCGCGAAATCGTAGCGTACAAGATCGAGGCGCTTAACTGCAAGGGCGGAACGTTTAACAATGAGGAAATTAAAAACGATTTTTTGAAGGAATGATATAATGGAGATAAAATCAGTCTTAAAAACACTTACGGAAAGTACGGGCGTTTCGGGAGACGAGTTTTCTGTTTCGGAAAAAGCCGCGGATTTTCTTCGTGAGTACGCAGACAATGTAAGTGTTGATGCGTTCGGCAGCGTTCTGGGGTTTGTTAAAGCAGAAGATCCGAACGCAAAAACACTTTTGCTTGACGCGCATATCGACCAGGTAGGGCTTATCGTAACATTTATTGACGAAAACGGGTTTATTGGCGTTGGCGCGTGCGGTTCTCCCGATTTAAAAACACTTTTGGCTCAGTCGGTAACGATCCACGGGAAGAAGGAGGTTTTGGGAGTTGTCTCAACTCTTCCTCCTCATGTATCAAAAGCGTCAAAGGAAAAATCCGCTCCCGAGATCGGAGATATTTTTATTGATATCGGTCTTTCAAAGGAAGAAGCCGAGAAAGTCATATCTCTTGGAGACAGAATTACAATAAACTCCTCGTTCCGAGAATTATCCGAAACAAAGATTTCAGCTCCCGCTATTGACAACAGAAGCGGGGTATGCGCTGTTTTGCACGCGCTTGAAATGCTTAAGGGCAAAAAAACAGCCTACAATATTGCCGTATGCTTTTCCTGCCGCGAGGAAACGGGCGAGAGCGGAGCAAAAATGAACGGCTTTAAAATTCAGCCCGACGAGGCGTTGGTGGTTGACGTTTCGTTCGGTAATACTCCCGACAGTTCCGAAAAGGATACCGCAAAGCTTGGAAGCGGCGTTATGATAGGCTTTTCCGCCGGTCTTGACAAGGAAATGTCAAACAAGCTCTGCGCTCTTGCAAAAAACGCGAATATACCGTTTACCCGCGAGATCATGCCGAGTTCTACGGGAACAAACGCCGACGTTATCGGAATAAGCGGGCGAGGCGTGAAATGCTGTACGCTGTCGCTTCCGATAAGATATATGCATACTGCCGTTGAAACAGCGGACCTGCGCGATATCGAGGCAGTCGCAACGCTTATTTGCGAATACGCGGAGGAAAAGTGAAATGAACGAAATGCTTATGAAATTATGCGAGATAAACGGCGCCTCCGGCGACGAAAGCAAAATCCGCGACTTTATTCGCAAAAACATCACTGCCGATGACGCTTTTACCGATAATCTCGGAAACTTGATAGTGTTTAAAAAAGGTAAAAAAACGCCAAAAAACAAGATAATGTTTGCCGCTCATATGGACGAGGTCGGTCTTATGATAACTTATGCGGACAGCGATGGCTTTCTGCGTTTCGGAGCGGTCGGAGGAATAAATCCCGAGGTTTTGCTCGGCAGAGGATTTAAGCTTGAAAGCGGAGCTTATGCCGTTTGCGCTACAAAGGCAATTCACCAGCAAAGCAGTGACGAGCGAAAAAGGATCCCCGAAATAGGCGAGCTTTATCTTGACATTGGCGCATCTTCACGAGAGGAAGCCGAGCAAAAAGCTCCTCTTGGAAGCTACGCTTATTTTGATGCGGACTTCTTTGAGTTCGGCGACGGATTTTTAAAGGGCAAGGCAATCGATGACCGCGCAGGTTGTCTTATTATGATGAACATGATAAACGGACAGCCTGAGTATGACGCGTGGTATGCTTTTACGGTTCAGGAGGAGATCGGAACTCGCGGGGCTGCCGCGGCGGCGTTTACGGTCGTGCCGGATATCGCGTTCGTTCTTGAAACCACTACAGCCTGCGACATTGCGAGGGTTTCCGGAGATAAAAAGGTCTGCGAGCTTGGAAAGGGAGCGGTGGTCTCCTATATGGACAACGGTACTCTCTATGACCGCGGCCTGTATTCTCTCGCTATGAAAACCGCCAATGAAAACAACATTCCTGTTCAGACAAAAACGCTTATTGCCGGCGGAAACGACAGCAGAGCAATTCATGTAAGCCGTTCGGGAGTAAGGACCTGCGCTATTTCCGTTCCGTGCAGATATCTTCATTCGCCGTCATGCGTAATAAAAACAAGCGATTTTGACGCGGTAAGCGCGCTTGCCGAAAAAATGCTCTCTGCCGCGGCGGATATATGATAAGGCGCGTTAATTCTCCGAGTGAGCTTTCGGAGCTTCCGAAAACCGGGATTGAAGCGCAGAAAATACGCGCCCTTTTGCAAGCCTACGGGACTGGCTATGACTTCTGTCGGTTTTATTCCGCGGAGGGCTTGATTATGGCGAGGTTTTACGATGAATTTGTCATCTGCACGTTTGGCAATGCTGACTTTGAAGAACTGTGTGAATTCCTGAGTTTCAGCGGGTTTTTAAAAATATTTTGTTCTGAGTATACAGGGGAGATACTGTCTAAAAAGCTGACATTCAATAATTACAAGCTCAATTTAATGCGCTTGTCGGTAATTTCAAACGAAGCACACGAACAAATATCGGAGCTTTCGCTTTCCGAAGCATACAGTATTCTGAAAACATCATTTGAAATTGATTATGAGCCGTGGTATCTCGATATGTCGCACAGAGTACGTCACGGCATTTCATGGTATTATGGCTTTAACGGCTCGGTGCTTTGTGTTCAGCATAATTTATGCGGCGAGGCTCTTTTGTCACAGATAGCGACGATCCCTGAAATGCGAAACAAGGGAAACGCATCAAGCTTGATAAAGGCGGTATGTCAAAAGATGAGCGAAATCGAGGTTTTTCTGCTATGCGAGGACAAACTCTTGGATTTTTATAAAAAAGCTGGATTTGAGCATTACGGAATAAAATGTGAGATTTCAAGAGAGTAACCTATGTTGAATGTAGGAAACTGCTTTTTAAAAAAATTGCCCATACATATTGACTAAATTGTAAAAATGTGGTACAATATACTATATATTGATTATCGGACGTGAAAAAAATGACAAAAGGAAAACTTATTGTGCTTGACGGACTGGACGGAAGCGGAAAATCAACACAGCTTGAACTTGCGGCGGACTATCTTAAAAGTCTTGGCGTAAACTTCCGCGCGGTAAGCTTTCCGAATTATGACACCTTAAGCGGTCAGCTTGTGCGGCAATATCTTGACGGAACGGTAAAATGCGAGGGAAGAAACGGCGCGTATTCCGCATCGACCATTTACGCGGTTGACAGATATGTAAGCTACGCTACCGATTGGAAGGAATTCTATCAAAGCGGCGGTCTTATTATCACAGGACGCTATACGACCTCAAACGCTATCTATCAGCTTACGAAAATGCCGAAAGAGGAATACAGCGGTTTTCTGGACTGGCTGTACGACTTTGAATACAACAAGCTCGGACTACCCGAGCCGGATAAGGTGATTTTTCTGGATATGCCGGTTGAGATTTCTCAAAAATTGCTGAAAAAGCGTTATGACGGCGACGAAAGCAAAAAGGACATTCATGAAAGAAATGTCGAGTTTCTTCAACAGTGCCGTGACAGCGCGTTATACGCGGCAGAAAAAGGCGGTTGGAGCGTGGTCAAATGCGCAAAGGACGGAGAACCGCTTTCGGTAGAGGAAATTCATAAGCAAATATGCAAACAGATCGACAGCTTGATTTGAAAGGAAAATTAAAATGGTTTATGTGTTCTTGGCAAACGGCTTTGAAGAGACTGAGGCGATTGCGCCGATAGATATGCTCAGGCGCGCCAAACTTGACGTTAAAACCGTCGGTATCGGCGGCGTTGAAGTGACGAGCTCGCACGGGATACCCATGAAGGCGGACATTACCGACAAGGAGATCGAGCTTACGGATAAGCTTGAGATGATCGTTCTTCCCGGAGGAGGGCTCGGCACGGAAAATCTCGATAGATCGCCCGAGGTTCAGTCGGCAGTTGATTTTTGCGTAAAGAGTAAGATACCTATGGGAGCTATCTGTGCCGCTCCGTCGATTTTCGGAAAAAAAGGATTTCTTAAAGGTTTAAAAGCGACGGCTTTTCCCGACTACAGAAAATACCTCGATGGAGCTGAAATTGCTGAGCAAAACGTAATTACAGACGGACTTTTCACTACCGCAGCAGGCGCTGGAGTTTCGGTTGATTTCGGCTTGGAGCTTGTGAAAGTACTTAAAGGTCAGCAGCTCAGCGACGAAATCAGAAACACTATCCAATGCTCGAAATAAAAGCAAACCTCAGACGCGAGCTGATCAAACAAAGAAAGGCTATGACCCATGAGGAGAGATCAGCCGCGGACGAGAGCATTTTTCAACAACTCCTGCCGTTTCTTGATAACGCAGGCTCGGTTTTCTGCTACGCCTCTATGGAAATAGAGGTGGACACAAGACGGTTTATTAATCACTGCCTGAAAAAGGGAATTCCTGTCGCTCTGCCCGTAAGCGGTGATACGGAGCTTTCTTTCTATTATATAGAGGATACCGGTGAGTTGAAAAAAGGAAGATATGGCATTGACGAACCGTCGAAGAAACATCCCGCTTTCGCAGACGAAAAAACGCTGTGCGTTGTTCCCGCGCTATGCGCGGACGGAAACGGATTTCGGCTCGGCTACGGAAAGGGCTATTACGACAGGTTTTTAAGGGATTTCAAGGGGACAAGCATAATAATATGCTATAAGGATTTTAAGCGCGAGGTTCCGACGGAGCCTTTCGATATGCGGACAACGTTTACGGTTTTTGACAAATAATCGGAGGTCGGCAATGGACGAAAATCAATTTAAAGATGAATTAAAATCAGAAGTTACGGAAAACTCGGGTGAGCTGTCACTATCCAGCGATGAAAGCGATATAGAAAAGACTCAGGAAATGTCGAGCATTACGGACTACTCGGAAGATGACAGACCTATCCGCTCGAGGGAAGAGTTTACGGAGCTTAATTCTGCCGACGACTTACAGCAGACCAGGCTTATGAACTCCGTTTCGGATAATTCCGCACGTAATACTTCGCCTGAAAACACTGTTAAACGCCGTAAAAAGCGCAGGAAAAAGACACAGATAAATCACACGAGGACAATGGGACAGGTTTTTCTCGGAGTTCTCCTTTCCGCGGTTTCTATTGTAATAGGGGTACTTCTCGCTATTCTTTCAATAAACGGTCTGCGTGATTTTACGGGAATGGCAAAAACAATACGTACGGCAGAAGTTACAATTGACAGCAGTATGCCTTCGGATAAGATCGTTGACGAGCTGTATAAAAACGGAATAATAAATATGCCGTTTTTTATGAAAGCATATATAAATCTTGTCGGCGATAAAGAAAAGCCGTTTCTGACCGGCAGTTATACGCTTTATTCAAATATGTCCTACGGAAGTCTTATTGATACTCTGAAATCACCGAAGCAGTATACCCAGACCATTAAGGTCACTATTCCGGAGGGCTATACAGCAAAGGAAATCGGAGAGCTTCTTGAAGCGAATTATGTATGCAGGGCAGTTGACTTCGAAAACTACTACAAACATAAATTGAACAAATACGACTTTGAAGAGGCCATAGAAAACGATCCAAATCGTCTTAATATGCTTGAGGGCTATTTGTTCCCTGACACCTACGAGTTTTATGTCATCGATGATTTAAAGAATAACCCCAATTTCGATACGACCCATTATGCGGAAATTGCCGCGGAAAAAATGTATGAAAACTTTGATAGTAAGATAACAAAGTCTATGAAAGAAAGAATGGAAGAACTCGGTATGACGCTTGACGAGGTTATCCGTCTTGCTTCTCTCATTTGTTGGGAGGGAACCGACGAAGACAATATGAAGGGCATTTCTTCGGTATTCCACAACCGACTAAACGATCCGGAAACATTCCCGAGTCTTCAGTCTGACACGACCTACACTTATATAAACAGAGTTATAAGGCCGGCGTTTGCTTCATCTGACGCCAGCAGAATGCAGACATTCATAGACGCATATGACACTTACACTTGTGAGGGTCTGCCTGCCGGAGCTATCTGCAATCCGGGACTTGCTGAAATAAACGCGGCTCTGTATCCGTCAAAAACAAATTATTTCTTCTTCCTTGCGAGCAAGGACGGCACCTTCTATTGGGCAAGAACACAGGAAGAACACGAGCAGAATATAATTGACGCCGCGCTTAGGGAGGAAAATGACGAGAGGTAAAAAACATTGAACAGAAAACCCGAACTCCTTTCCCCTGCGGGGGATTTTGAGAGTCTGCTTTATGCTCTCGATTACGGCGCGGACGCTGTTTATCTTGGCGGAAAATCCTTTGGAATGAGGGCGGGCGCGAAAAATTTCACTGAGGAAGAACTTTGTTCAGCCGTGCGGACGGCGCATGAAAAAGGCGTAAAAGTCTACATTACCTGTAACATTGTTCCGAGTAATGACGAGATCGAGCGTTTTCCCGAATTTATTTCGGCTGCCGCTAACGCCGGTGTTGACGCGGTTATCGCCGCGGATATAGGGATAATCTCGCTTATCCGCGAGCTTCAGCCGGATCTTGATATTCACGCGTCCACTCAGACGGGGATCGTAAACTATCGAACGGCATCAGAGCTTTACAAAATGGGAGTAAAACGCGCGGTTCTGGCGCGCGAGGTAAATCTTGAGGAAATAAGGAAGATAAGGGCGAATATTCCCGAGGATATGGAGATCGAAACGTTTGTGCACGGCGCAATGTGCGTTTCGTTTTCCGGCAGATGTCTTATCTCCGAGTATCTCACGGGAAGGAACGCCAACCGCGGAGAATGTGCTCAGCCTTGCCGCTGGGAGTATTATCTCATGGAGCAAAAGCGCCCCGGAGAGTTTTACAAAATTTTTGAGGACGAGCGCGGGAGTTTTATCTTAAACGCTCGGGATATGTGTATGATAGAGCATATTGGTGATTTGCTTGATGCCGGAATTGACAGTCTGAAAATAGAGGGCAGAGCAAAGTCTGCGTATTATACCGCGCTTACTGCAAATGCCTACCGAACGGCGTTAGACTATGCGCTGAGAGACGAAAGTCTGCCCGAATGGGTTGTGGGCGAAATGGATAAGATAAGTCATCGCCCGTACTGCACAGGATTTTTCTACGGAAGTCCGCGCGACGGCAGCAATACGCAAGATTCCTCGGAAATAACAAACGGCGGACAGTATTTTGCGGACAGCGGGTATATACGCGATTATGATTTTGTCGGGGCTGTAGACGAATATGAAAACGGTGTAATGAAACTTACCGTTCGTAATTATTTTGAACTGTCCGACGAGCTTGAGCTTTTAATTCCCGGTAAAAAACCAATAAGGTTTGCGCCAAAGACGATGCTTGACAAAAATGGCGAGGAGATATCTGTCGCAAATCATCCTATGGAACAGATTACTGTAATGACTGATATCGACGCTCCTCCTCGCTCACTTTTAAGAAGAAAACTCTGAGGGAGAAATGAGAAAAAATGTTTTTATTTGGTAAAAAAGAAGCTAATAGTTTCAATAGTCTTCCTTTCAATAGTCTTCCTGACTATAAAATAGTGATGTTCGGAAGGCAATTTAAAATAAAGGTGGATACTGAAATAGAAGAACCTATGGATATTCCACCTGATTTTACATCTCAAATGTTTAATATGCTCATCAGTCGAATGAACGAAGTTGAAAGTTCTATTAAAATGTATGTCTTGTCTAATTACCGAGAGATTATAGAAAATTACTATCTTTATGTAAGTTATCCATCGAAAAGGAGCGCCGAATATAAAGAACATCTTTCTGTAATCAATGACTACGAGAACAACACAAAAAATCATATTGATATAATCCTAAAAAATATACAACCTATATGTTTTTCAATCTCAAACAAAGAGCCTTCTTATTTGTTTTTATATGTAAACGATGTTGATGAATTCGGTATTGATGTTGACTTGTTGCCTCAAATAGTTGTTCATAAACATGATGAGGATTAAGAATATGGAGAGTAGCCATGAATTACAATGAATATATAGTAAACTCATATATGAAAAAATTACATTTTGGTAAAGAGGCATATTATGGAAAACTCCGAAATTTTTCCGCATATTGACCACACATTATTAAATTCCGCGGCGACATCAAAGCAAATTGCCGCGCTTTGCCGTGAGGCGCTTGAATATCACACGGCGTCCGTATGTATTCCGCCTTGTTTTGTAAGGCGCGCTCGTAAGAATTTTCCCGAGCTTAATATTTGCACTGTTATCGGTTTTCCCCTCGGCTATTCTACGACCAACGTAAAGTGGTTTGAAACAAAAGACGCGATAGAATGCGGCGCGAACGAAATTGATATGGTCATAAATCAGACTGACGTAAAAAACGGCAGATTTTCGCTTGTTGAAAGGGAGATTGCGCTTATAAAGGACGCCTGCGAATTCAATATCCTGAAAGTAATTGTCGAGACATGCAATCTTACGCAGCAGGAAAAAATCGAGCTTTGCAGAGTTGTAACAAGCGCGGGAGCTGATTATATCAAGACCTCTACGGGCTTTGGCTCTGCGGGAGCGGATATCCGTGACGTCGAGCTTTTCAGAAAGCATATTGGTGATGATGTTAAGATCAAGGCCGCGGGCGGAATTAAAACAAAAGAGCAGATAGAGATGTTCCTGAACGCTGGCTGCGACAGAATAGGCACAAGTTCGGCAGTTAAGCTTTTAATTGAAGGTGATTGAATGACTAAACGCGTATTTCTTACGGTTTTGGACAGCTTTGGCATCGGAGAAATGCCCGACGCGGCTGATTTCGGCGATGAGGGTGCAAATACTTTGCGCTCATGCTATAATACGGGAAAGCTGAACGTGCCTAATCTGACAAGGCTTGGATTGTTTAATATCGACGGCGTTGATTTCGGAGAGAAAGAAAATGCTCCGTGCGGCGCGTTTTTGCGTTTGTCCGAGCTTTCAAAAGGCAAGGACACAACGACGGGACATTGGGAAATTGCGGGAATGATAAGCGAAAAACCGTTTCCGACATTTCCAAACGGATTTCCGAATAAGATCATCGGAGAATTTGAGCGTCTTACAGGCAGAAAAACATTGTGTAACCTGCCGTATTCGGGAACTAAGGTCATCGCGGATTACGGCGAGGAGCATATTAAGACAGGCGCGCTTATAGTTTACACATCGGCGGACAGCGTCTTTCAGATAGCCGCGCACGAGGATATTGTTCCCGTGGAAACGCTTTATGAATACTGTAAAATAGCGCGTGAGATCCTCACGGGTGATTATGCTGTCGGCAGAGTTATCGCGCGTCCGTTTGAAGGTGAATTTCCTTTTACAAGAACTTCTCGCAGACACGATTTCTCGCTTGTTCCGCCAAAGGATACAATGCTTGATATTCTCAGCAGAAGCGGATATGAAGCTATAGGAGTAGGAAAAATCTACGACATTTTCGCGGGGAAGGGTGTTACAACTGCCGAGCGTGAAATCGGAAACGCCAATGATATGAGGATAACCTCAAAGTATCAGGAAAATGACTGGAATGGGCTTTGCTTTACAAATCTTGTGGATTTTGATATGCAGTACGGTCACCGCCGCGATCCCGAAGGCTATACAAATGCTTTGAACGAGTTTGACGTGTGGCTGGGTGATTTCATGAAGAATATGCGTTCCGACGATGTTCTGATATTAACCGCCGACCATGGCTGTGACCCTTGTCACAGCGGTACAGACCACACACGGGAATATATCCCCGTGTTGATTTACGGAAAGCAAATAAAACCCGTCAATCTGGGAACAAGACCGGG
This sequence comes from Oscillospiraceae bacterium, assembly GCA_022508925.1. GTDB lineage: Bacteria > Bacillota > Clostridia > Oscillospirales > Ruminococcaceae > CAG-115. Next base: position 17,190 of record JAFLUF010000030.1, read on the forward strand.
CTTTTGTGAAATTGCCGGAACGGTTTTAAATCTATTGGGCGTTGATGATAAGGTAGACGGAAAAGGTTTTGCCAACGAGATAGTTGAGGAATCAGATGTTTAATTTCTATCTGAAAAGAGCGCTGCCCGAGGATTTTAAATATATTTATCTGATAAACAGCAGATTGCTCGGTGAGAGTTGTTTGTCCGAATTTAACAGCAGACTTATTTTTGAGGATATCATAAAGGACAGCAAAAGCATTTTTCTTACAGTAAACCACGGAAACCGCGTTGCGGGCTACGCTTATGTAAAAGAGATATTCTCCCTGAGGTTCGGGCATTATGCAGAGGTGATTGATTTTGTCACTGTTGAATATTACCGAAAAAACGGCGCTGACGAATATCTGCTGAGAGCGGTTGAACAGTGGGCATCTCAGATGCTTTGCGGTGAGATGAGGTTTTGCGCGGATGATGAAATCAAGGAAAACTTGCTGAAACGTCTGGGCTACATAAAAGATGAAAACTCGCAGATATACAGAAAGCAGCTTTAGTCTTTTGTGATAATATATATGAAAGGAATTAGTACAAATGAGCGAATGCAGTCACGATTGTTCGGGATGTTCCCAAAATTGCGCGGAGCGTGACCCTAAAAGCTTTATCGAAAAGCCACATGAGCTTTCTCACATCAAAAAGGTCATCGGAATTGTCAGCGGAAAGGGAGGAGTGGGAAAATCCCTCGTAACCTGTATGAGCGCTGTTCTTATGAACCGAAGGGGCTTCAGCACAGCTATACTTGACGCGGATATTACCGGACCTTCCGTTCCGAAGGCGTTTGGATTAAAAGAAAAGGCGCAGGGAACCGAGACCGCGATTTTTCCTGTTGTGACCAAGAAGGGAATACACGTTATGAGCGTAAATCTGCTTCTTCCCGACGATACCGACCCTGTTGTGTGGCGCGGACCGATAATCGCGGGCACAGCGAAACAGTTCTGGACGGATGTTATCTGGGACGATGTGGACTATATGTTTGTGGATATGCCTCCCGGAACGGGCGATGTTCCGCTTACGGTATTTCAGTCAATTCCTCTCGACGGAATAATTGTCGTAACCTCTCCGCAGGAGCTTGTTTCGATGATCGTTGGAAAAGCCGTAAAAATGGCTGAAATGATGAATATTCCGATTATAGGTCTGGTTGAAAATATGAGCTATATCGAGTGTCCCGACTGTAAAAAGCGTATAAGCGTTTTCGGCGAGAGTCACATAGAAGAAACCGCGAATAAGTTCAACCTTAAAGTCATAGCAAAGCTTCCGATCGACTCGGAGCTTGCTAAGCTTGTTGACACCGGACTTCTGGAGCTTATGGAAACGACCGCCGCAGACCCTATTGCGGACGCTGTTGAGGAATTCTGCAAATGAGTCGCGGAGATGTTGCCTACGAAAATTTTCTCAAGGGATATAACTGCACTCAGGCTGTAACCGTCGCATTTTCCGATATTTTCGGACTTGACGAAGAAAAGCTTGCGAGAATCTCGGGCGGCTTCGGCGGGGGAGTGGGCAGAATGAGAGAGGTATGCGGGACATTCTTGGGCGTTGTTATGGTTTTAAGCGAAGTTTACGGCTATTCCGATCCAAAGGATATTGAGTCAAAAAAAGCGCTTTACGAGAAGATACGCTCCGCCGCTGAAGAATTCCGCAAGGACAACAAAAGCATTATCTGCCGAGAGCTTTTGGGACTTGAAAAACCGGAAGCTTCCGCAGAGCCAGAGGCTCGGACGCCCGAGTATTATAAAAAGCGGCCTTGCCCGATGCTCTGTAAATACGCGGCGGAATTGGCGGAAAAAATGATCGAAGAACAAAACAGCCTATAAGTGGGCGTACAAAAAGTCTTTGAAAAGGGGTTTGGGGAAAAACTTTCTACAGAAAGTTTTTCCCCAATACAAAAAAATAATGAACGGCTTGATGTTAAGTCAAGCCGTTTTGCTTTATATCACGAATCAGATGCTCTTTATAATTTCTCCCATAAGGTTGGGCGTTGCGGAAATAGCGTTGCTCTCGTCTGTATCAATGTGCATAGCGTCTGCAAACTGGTCGCTTACTCTTACGACAACATCGCCGAGAATGGCCTCTCTGCCGTTTGTCTTGCACTTTACCCAGACAGTGTCCTTATTTTTAACACCGAGCTTGTCGGCTGTCTCGGGAGTAAGATGTATGTGACGCTTAGCTACGATAACGCCCTCTTTGATAGTAACCTCGCCTGCGGGACCTTTAAGGGTGCATCCGGGCGTACCCGCGGTGTCGCCGCTCTCACGGATAGCGATATCAACTCCTATAGAACGCGCGTCTGTAGCCGAAAGCTCAACCTGGTCTGCATTACGGCAAGGACCGAGAATAGAAACGTTTGCAAGCTCCTTTTTAGGACCTACAACCGTAACTCTCTGCTCGCTTGCGTACTGACCGGGCTGGGAAAGATCCTTTTTCTTAGTAAGCTCAGCACCCTTTCCGAAAAGAATCTCAAGCGTTTCCTTTGTAACATGTACGTGTCTTGCCGATGTTTCAACGAGAATTTCTGCCATATTATTTTCCTCCATAATTTTTTAAGACCTTACGGTCAAAATTTACACTTTAATTATACTACTTTTTTATGAAAAAATCAAGTAAAACTATTGAAATTTATAAAAAAATATGCTATAATTTGAAATTGATAGTGAAAATCATTTTCAATTTCCTTGAAACGGAGGAAAAATTACATGGACAGAAATAACTACAATACAAAACAGCGTGATGAGATCGTCGATTTCTTCACAAAGCGCCGCGGAAAGTGTTTTTCCGCAAAGGATATAATCAAAAGCGGGGAAATAACCTCGGGCGAGGCTACGGTTTACAGAACGCTTTCAAAGCTCACCGAAAGCGGAGTATTAAAGCGCTTTACAGACGGAAATTCTTCTTGTTATCAGCTTGCTGATTCAAACGAGTGTGCCTCGCATTTTCATCTGCGCTGTGATAAATGCGGAAAGCTTATTCACCTTGACTGTGATTTTATTAACGAAGTTCAAAACCATATAAAAGCCAAGCACGATTTTTTCGTGGATATCGGAAAAACAGTATTTTACGGACTGTGCGGCGAATGCGCGAAAGGTGAGAGCAATGCTTAGAAGACTTATTGCGCTTATACTTGTCGCGGCATTATCTGCGGTGATATTCTGCGGCTGTAAAAGCGAAGATGACGAAAACGGCAAGCTTAAGATAGTAACCGCGATTTTTCCCGCTTATGATTTTGCGAGGCAGGTTTTCGGTGACACCGCAGAGGTAACTCTTTTGCTTAAGCCCGGAACGGAAAGTCACAGCTATGACCCATCCGCAAAGGATATCGTAAAGATAAATAACTGCGATCTGTTTATTTATAACGGCGGAGAATCCGACCAATGGGTCGAAAATATTCTCAGCGGCGTAGGGGAAATAAATTCTCTGCGAATGATGGACTCGGTAGAAGTTCTCACAGAGGAAAATGAAAATATCGCAGAGAGTGACAGCGGGGAAGAAGAATACGACGAGCACATCTGGACTTCTCCGAAAAACGCCGTAAAAATTGTTGAGAGCATAAAAAACACGGCTGTGGATACCGCTCCAGAAAACGCCGAGCTTTACGAACAAAACGCGAATAACTATATTGAAAAAATAAACGACCTTAATAAACGCTTTGAGGAATTATTGGCAGGGGAGACGCGGTATTTTGTTTTCGGCGACAGATTTCCGTTGTTATACTTTTTTAAGGAATACGAACTTAATTATTACGCGGCGTTTCCGGGCTGCGGAGATGAAACCGAGCCTTCGGCAAGGACTATCGCGTTTTTAACCGAGAAACTTAACGACAGCGATACCATTCCTGTAGTATTTCATATCGAACTTTCTGACACTAAGCTCGCTCGGACGCTGACAAATGAAAACAGTGATCTGATTGCGGAATTTCACTCCTGTCACAACATTACAGCCGAAGATTTTGAGGCAGGGGAGAACTATGTTTCACTTATGGAGCGCAATTATGATGTGATTGAATATGCTATGAAATACAGAATACTTATAACCCATTGTAATGGTTGATTATATTGAAACAGAGGGAAAAAATGGCTTTAATTAAAACAGAAAATCTTTGCCTGTCATACGAAAACATGACGGTAATAGAAAATTTGAGCTTTGAGATAAACAGCGGCGACTATCTGTGCATTATCGGAGAAAACGGCTCGGGAAAAAGCACGCTTGTAAAGGCTCTTCTGTCGCTTAAAAAGCCCGAAAACGGCACGATTGAATTCGGCGAGGGTCTGAAAAAGAACGAGATAGGGTATCTTCCTCAGCAGACAAGTGCGCAGAAAAGTTTTCCCGCGAGTGTGTCTGAAGTAGTGATCTCGGGCTGTCTTAACTCCCGCGGTTTTCGTCCGTTTTTTTCTTCAAAGGAGCGAAAAACAGCTGCGGAAAACATCGAAAAGCTCGGCATAACCGAGCTTAAAAACAGAAGCTATCGTGAGCTTTCGGGCGGACAGCAGCAGCGCGTACTGTTAGCAAGAGCGCTTTGCGCGACAAAAAAGCTGCTGCTGCTTGACGAGCCCGTAACAGGACTTGACCCGATAATAACAGCGGAATTCTACGAGCTGATATCCGAGATAAACAAAGAGGGAATTACCGTAATAATGGTCACTCACGATATTTCCGCCGCGCTTAAATACGCAAACCGTGTGCTTTGTATGCGCGAGGACAGACACTTTTTCGGCAGTCTTGAGGAATTTAAAAACAGCGATTTTGCGGATATCGCGAAAGGCGGTGTGAGCCTTGACTGAAATAATAACCGATATTCTCGGCACTCCCGTACTTGTAAGAGCGCTTATTGTGGGTATCTTAGTATCGCTTTGCGCGGCGCTTCTCGGGGTAAGTCTGGTTTTAAAGCGCTTTTCAATGATCGGCGACGGGCTTTCACACGTTGGATTCGGCGCTCTTGCGATTGCAACGGTATTGAATTTGGCACCCATGGCGGTTGCTATTCCCGTTGTAATCGTCGCGGCGTTTCTGCTGTTGAGGTTGTCCTCAAACGGCAAGATCAAGGGCGACGCGGCTATTGCGCTTATATCAACGGGTGCGCTTGGGATAGGCGTTATGGCCGTTTCGCTTTCAAGCGGCTCGAATGTTGATATAAACAGCTATCTTTTCGGAAGCATTATTTCCGTAAGCCGGAGCGATGTTATAATCAGCGTAATTTTAGCTTCGATAGTTCTGTTTATGTTTGTATTTTTATATAACAAAATTTTTGCGATAACTTTTGATGAAAGTTTCGCGAAAGCCACAGGCGGCGCGGTAAATGTCTATAATATGCTCATCGCGCTGCTTACGGCAATAACTATTGTTATAGGAATGAGACTTATGGGAAGCATGCTTATTTCAAGCCTTATAATTTTCCCCGCGCTTTGCTCGATGCGTGTTTTCAAGAGTTTTTTTTCCGTAACGATAAGCTCCGCGGTTATTTCCGTTGTTACGTTCATTATAGGCATGATAATTTCCTATGCTTTTGATACTCCATGCGGAGCAAGCATCGTATGCGTAAATATTGCGGCATTTGCGGGATTTTTCGCGGTCGGAAAGATTTTAAATAGATAAAATTAAACGTGCCTTTGGTGGATTTAAACCAAAGGCACGTTTATAATTATTCAGAAGTTATTATTGTTAGAACAGTCCACCATTATACTTCTTTTGAACCTTCACCAAAATTATAACGGAAACGATAAGTCCGACAGTCAAAACCGACAAAGAGGTTGCTACGATAAAACCTTCTTCACCAACCAATGCAATAATACCACTAACAAGAAGCGTTGCACAAATTGCAAACATTCCTTTTGCAAAAGCCCTGCTATATTCTTTTCGCTCAGCTTCTTTGACATTTGTTTGATGGTAGTCGTGTATCAACTTTGTGTTTCCCCTATAAACTACAATACCCAAAACAAGAAACAAAACCGCTGTTACAAACATTATTATTGAATAAGCAATCATCTCTGTCACCTCCACAAACTTCAATATGTTGTTCTCTGATTATATTATAATACACTTAGCTACAAAAGTCAACTAACTTAATGACCGGAACCATTATTTTTTTCCGTCTTGTGATTTACCGACGCAAGCGGATTTTTCTTCATCGCGTTTTCCATCTGAGCATTTGAAACATGGGTGTAGATTTGAGTCGTATTGAGATTTTCGTGTCCTAAAACATCTTTAAGCACGCGCACATCAACGCCGTTCTGATACATCAGCGTAGCCGCTGTATGACGCAGCTTATGTACCGAAAGTCCCATATTGTCAAGCCCGCTTTTCTTCAGACATTCCTCGACAATCTGCTGAACACGGCGGTTTGATATTCTTGTACGTCTGCGGCTTAAAAAAAGAGCGTCTGTCTGTGCGGACATATCCCGCATACCTTTTTCGCCGCGTACTTTGGGATCGGTAATCTCAGACGAAATATAATCATTATAGGCATTCACACAGGCGTCGTTAAGATAAATTATTCGTTCCTTACTGCCTTTGCCGAGAACTTTCATTGAGTAAATTTCGTTTCCGTCTCTATCACGTGTTTTTCTGATATCGCTTAAATTTATTCCCACAAGTTCAGACAAACGCATTCCGCAGTTGAGAAAAAATACAATTATACAGTAATCCCGTTTTTGATCCGGAGTATCTATATTTACAAGCAATTCAAGAGACTGTTCGAGAGTAAGGTATTTAGGAAGCGCCGGCTTGGGACTTGGAAGTTCCAAATTTGCCATAGGACTGACTTCAAACATATTTTTGTTGTTGGTAAGAAATTTGTAAAACTGACGAAGTGTCACAGCCTTACGATAGCGGGCTTTTTGCTGATTCGCCATTTTAGTTTGCATAAATATCAGAAATTCCTGAGCATACTGTAAATCAACGGATTTAATATCATCATCAGAAATATCCGAAATATCAATTGTTGAGAAATCCTTTTCGTTCGCAAGACCGTTTTTGATTTTATAAAATCTGAAAAAGCTTTTTAAATCGTTAAAATAGTTTTTCACTGTAAGTTCTGAACGACCTTTTACAATTTGCTCGTAATAAATGAAATCCCTGATAGACTGAGGCGCTGTACTGTAATTCTTGTTTTCTGTCATATTATCCCCCCTCTAAATTGCGTAAAATTTCTATTTTACGCAATTA
>JAFLUF010000031.1 GCA_022508925.1 Oscillospiraceae bacterium
AAACCAAAATCAAAAAGGAGGACAAATTATTGGACGAACTAAAAACAGTAAACTGCGAGCAGCTCATGACCACTCCGTTGAAACCGATTGAATTCTGTATCGATGGAATGTTATCATAGGGACTGTTCATCTTGGCAGGCGCGCCAAAGGCTGGGAATAATCTCGGACGCAAATCTCCGAATGCTGGTGAAGAGTGTGATTGTTCATCAGAACGAGGATAAATCACTCGATGTGCAATTCGTGATGAACGGGGATTTCGGGAATAGCACGATGATTATAATCGGGGACCCGTTAAATCCGGCTATGTAAATCAAAAATATAAAACGCCATCAAACAGCTCCACAAGCCATTTAAGGGCATCCGTTTGTCTAACCTTTACAAAAAAGATTTCGCCGTATTCGAGCATAAAGAATGCGTCCCATAACAACATATGAGACGCATTTGGTGCAGGGCTTGCCCTGCTGTCTAATCTTTATAAAAAAGATTTCGTTGTATTTGAGTATAAAAAATCGCCCCGCAACAACGTGCGGGACGTAAAAGTTTTATCAATGGCATAAAACTTAACTGCAAGAATAGTTACAATTCAATTCAAAGTGTCGCTTTTAAGACGGATACAGCATCTTCAATTGTTTTCTCATAAGCTTCTCTACCGTATTTGTCTACTTCTGCCTTGTTCTTTTCGCCATGGGTAAGACAGCCCGCTCCGCCAATGCAGCCACCGATACACGACATTCCCTCAATGAAGTTTGCGTCAAGCATATTCTTGCTTTTCTTCAATAGAGCCATTCGGCATTCCTCGATACCGTTGCACACGATCGGTACAAGCAAAAAATCGTCCAGGTTCTGCTCGCGAAGCCCCTGTGCTACTGCCTCGGACAATCCACCGCTGCGCGCGAAGATTCTTCCGTAATATGAAGCGTTATCCAGCACACCCTCTTCAAGCTCCGTGATGTCAAGATCACGGCTGTCAAACAGCGCCTGCAATTCCTCAAAGGTCAGCGCCGCATCCACATAGGGCTTTACGGAATCAAGCTGAACTTCCATTTTCTTGGCTGTGCAAGGACCTATAAATACGACCTTTGAGTTTTCTGTGGTTTGCTTTATATATTTGGCAATCGTCGCCATCGGTGAGAGATTGTGTGAGATAAACGGCGTCAATTCGGGGAATGCCGATTTAATATAAGATACAAACGCCGAACAGCAGGAGCTTGTTAAAAACCCCTTTTTGGCAAGCTCCTTGGATTCCTCCTGAGCTACCATATCCGCTCCGAGCGCGGCTTCTACGACTGTGTGAAAACCGAGCGATTTTAATCCCGTTATTACCTGACCGAGCTTCGCATAGGTAAACTGGCTCGAGATCGAGGGAGCTACTACGGCATACACCTTATAACTGCGTCCATGCTCACTCTTTTTGAGAAGGTCAATAACGTTGAGAATATAAGATTTATCCATAATAGCTCCAAACGGACATTGATAAACGCATGATCCGCAGGAGTTGCATTTTTCGTTGTCGATAGAGGCGGCGTTTTCCTCGTTAATGGATATTGCCTTGATTTTGCAGGCATTCTGGCAGGGACGCTTTCGGTTTACGATAGCGGAAAACGGGCAGACCTTAGCGCATTGCCCACACTCCACACACTTTGTTTTGTCAATATGAGCTTCATGGTTATGATCGAACGAGATAGCTCCGCGTTTGCATACGTCCTCACAGCGGTGAGCAAGACAGCCGCGGCAGGAGTCCGTTACATCATAACCCGCGGCAGGGCATTCGTCGCAGGCAATATCAATGACCTCAATTACATTCGGGTTGTCGGGATTGCCGCCCATAGCTATCTTAACACGTTCCGCAAGAATAGCACGCTCTTTGTAGACGCAGCAGCGCATAGTTGGGACTTTTCCGGGAACGATAATTTTCGGAATGTCCATTACCTTTTCAAGCAGGGTGTCGTTCCATGCCTGGCGAGCTACCTCGCGCAGGACCTTATATTTGAGATATTGTACCTTTGTGTCGAATTTCCTTGCCATATATGCCTTCCTTAAAAATAACTTACTTTGATGCGCTTGCCCATTTTTTTCAGACATTCGGACAGTTCCTGCACGAGATTCATTTTTATGTTGAAATTGATCGGCAGATCGGGATTCTGGTGAGCGGGATTCACAGCTCTTCCAACATAGAAGTTGATGTCCGTGGCTTCCTCAAAAAGCAGCCTGGAGATCAGCGACGCTCCGTCATGCTTGAAGCTCCATTGCTCATAGCTCTTGTTGTCCTCGATATAATCCCTCGCGTATTCAAGAACTTTGTTTACCGTGATAACACCCTCCGTTACAAGGTCTACGCCCTCTATCGACGCTATGGGCGGCACATCGGAGCGTTCAAACGAGAGACTTGCTTTTACGGGCTTTCCCAGATATTTCGCGGCGATCGACGAGGTCGTACCTCCGCAGATAATATGTTTTCCCTCCTTTGAGAAAAACAGGCTCATCATACGGTCACAGTCGTCGCGGTTGGAGGGCGGTCCGAAGAGCATATTCATCGGCTCGCGCTTTCTCACTCTCACAACACACGCTGTTGCATCATCGCCGGGCTTACCTCCGTACAGCTTGTTGCACTCGTTCACTAAAATAGTAGACAGTGTTTTTGCCGTATACCCCGCGGGAGCAATGGTTTCCATAAATTCGGCAATGTCTTCGCGGTCCCAGCCAAAATTATACGCGACTCCTATCCCCGCGTGGGGACAGCCGTCGCTCATCGCTATGAAAATATCGTTTTCGAGAAGCTTAATGACAGATTTGTATATCGTCTTGCCGCCGATATTCATTTCCGTTTTAGGGTAGTCAAAGTTTTTTTCGTTCCGAATGAGAATTATATGCGGATTGTCGTATTGGATCAGCTCTGCTGTAATGTTGTCAATAAGATGAATAATAGTAAATGTGGAGTAAGCCACGCCTCGTACCGAGCATACGGGAAGCGTCGCAGCAATCGTGGAAACGCAGTCCTCAAGCGGCAGTCCCTCCGCCATCATCGTAGAAATAATTTTTGATGTGAGAGTTGACAGAATACTCGCCTTTACGCCGCTTCCAAGTCCGTCAGCAAGTACAATGACGGTAGAGCCATCGCCCTGCTCAACGATGTCCACATGATCGCCGCAAAGCTGCTCGCCGTAGTGATTGATGCTTTTATATCCGATTTCCGCGCATAGATCATTCATTTGAAATCGACTCCTTAAGTTTGGATAACGCGATCTTGGTTTCCGCGGCGGTTTCGCCGAGCAGGGACGCAATTTCCTGTACGATACGCATTTGCTTGTCAACTACCTTATCAGCCACTTCTATCGTTTGCCTGCTGATGTTTTCTTTCTTTTCGCGTTCGGCCTCTTTATCTGTGACATCACGCATAATGCAAATCAGCATTCTGTTTTCCTTGTCGAACACGACCGTTTGTTCTACATATCTCTTATATTCCGCGAGATAAACGGGCTGATTGTAAACGCCCTCTCCCGTATCCCGTACCTTCATAAATACTCCCGGCTCCAGTATCCGCACGACCTGATCTCCCAGCACATCAGACGCGGCGCGGATATTCATTATATTTTGAGCGGCGGCGTTTATCTGCTGCACCTCCAGGCTCTCGTTAAGTACCACCAAGCCGTTTGGAATGTTTTTGACAATAGTGTCCGAAAAGCTCTCCGCTTTGTCCTTCAAAAACGGCAGACACATAGAGCTTTCCGCCTTGCCCTGATATATGGCAATAGCTTTGTCGCGGCAGGAATTATATCCGCAGGAGCCGCAGTTGAGCTCCTGAGAAGGCTCTGACTTTCCCATCTGACGGAGAATGCTTCGTATCTCTTCCTCAGTAGGAACAGGGGAGCGGCGTTCGATCAGTTCAAAATGCTTTTTCAGAGTTCTCACATCGGGCTGTAAAATATCAAAATCCTCATTGCCTGCGAATTGTGCAACGGACATATAATCCTTGACCGGACTTCTGTGATATTTTTCCATAACCGGACCGCCTATGCAGCTCCCCGCACAAGCTGACATTTCTATAAAGCAGCGGTGTATATTGCCGCTCTCGATGTCCCGCAGTGCGGCAATGCAGTTTTCCACACCGTCTATTGCGAGATAAGTATAGCCCGGCGCGTCCTGCGACATTGTTTTGAGAATGCCGCCGGCTGTCGGGAAAAAACGGGCAAGGCTTTTATTATTGGGCAGTATCTCCTGTTTAAGCTCGATATGCTCATCTTTCAGCCAGTTTGTCAGCTCCTCAAAAGTAAGCACCGCGTCCACAATACCCTCATAATGCTCCGCCTCATCCTTTTTTGCGGCGCATGGTCCGATAAACACGGTTTTCGCGTTGGGGAAACGGCGTTTGATATCCATACAGTGCGCTTGCATTGGCGATACCACGTTGGCAAGATACTCGAGAACATTTGGGAAATATTTCTGGATAAGAAGATTGACCGAATGACAACAGGAAGAAATAACGATATCCCGCTCTTCTTCACGAAGTATACGGTCATATTCCCGTTTTACAATAGTAGCGCCCTCGGCGGTCTCCTCCGCGTCATAAAAACCGAGAGCCTTTAAAGCATCCCTCATCGCCTCTATCCCGACTCCCTCGTAGTTCGCGATAAATGACGGAGCAAGACTTACTATAACCGGCTCAGGACATTGAAGCATTACTTTTACCTTTTCGGTTTCGTTAACGATCTCCTTTGCGTTTTGAGGACATACCACAAAGCATTGACCGCACAAAATACATTCATTGCCTATGATATGCGCCTGATTCCCCGAAAAGCGAATAGACTTCACGGGGCAATGCCGAATGCATTTATAACAATTTTTACAATTGGATTTTTTTAAGGTAAGGCAATTCGGCATATCGTTTACCCGCTTTCTTTTATTTTCTTAAGTACGTTTTCCTCGAAAAAATCACGGAAGCAGTCCGGCGTTATTCCAGTGTAAATATCATCGTCCACCTGTACAGTCACTCCGTCACGGTTGCATTGACCTGTGCAGAAGCTGCCTGCGAGAGCGACCTCGTTTTCAAGATGATACGTTTCAACGGCTTTTCTGCACAGCTCAACCACCTTTTCTGAGCCTTTCAGATGACAGGAAGAGCCTACACATATCTGAACTATCATACGTTCACCTTCGCTAAAATCTGCTTTTCAAAGAAATCTTTTACGGAATCAGGGAAAACCGAGAAAAAATTGTCGTCTACCATCACACAGACTCCCTGCTGGCATTTCCCCATGCAGAACGTTCCGGCAAGCTCCACCTTGTCGCCGAGCTTGTTTTCCGAGATAAAGAACTGCAGCTCCTCAACGACCTTCCGCGAGCCCTTGATATGGCAGGAAGAACCTATACAAACCGTTACTTTCATGGCTCTCCCTCCTTATTCGTATTCTACAACATTCACCCAGCTGAGCAGGAACTCGCGCTCCTTTTCGTTGCCCTTGACCGACTGTGACGCAGCGACTATCGGCATCCACTTCTGAACATACTGCTTGGCGGTGTCGCTTTTTTTGCAGAACAAATCGAGATACTTTTTAGCGCCGTCAATATCGCCGTTCAGCCAGAACAACAGATAGGTCCTCGCGGCGTCTGCGGAGGCGTTGCCCTGCGTAACGTGCGACCAGTCAAGGATATACGGTTTGCCGTCCTCGGATATAACAACGTTTGACGGGTTGAAATCTCCGTGGCAGACCTTATTGTGCTTAGGCATTCCCTCGAGACGTGTGTGCAGGTCATAGCGCGTTGTAGCGTCCAGATCTGCCTGGCTTATCTTGCGGTTCATTTTGTCCTTCAATTTATTCAGAAGCGGGCAGGTTTGGGAATGAATGGTAAGCTGAAGATCAACAAACATTTCAAGATATTCGTCCTTTTTGTCCGGATTCTTCTCCATAAGCTGCGCGAGAGTTTCTCCCCTGATATACTCATAGACTATCGCCCACTTTCCATCGATCATCGTAACCTCAAGTACCTTGGGGATAGGCAGTCCCGTTTCCTCGATACGCGCTAAATTCAGCGCCTCATTGAGTACATCAGCCTTTGAAAAGCCCTCCTGAAATACCTTTATACACCTGTCTCCGTCACGGTAAACGGTCTTGTTATTTCTGACCGCGATCACTCTGTCCAAATTCATCGTCAGACCCTCCTTACATTTCAATTGTTTTTACCCGAAAGCTGTGTTTCGTCGGGAGTATTCACTTCAACAAAGGTTTTTCCGTAATAAGCGTTAAGATACATCTGCTTTATCTCGCTCATCAACGGATAGCGCGGGTTTGCGCCCGTACACTGATCGTCAAACGCCTGCTCGGTCATTTCGTCAAGGCGCTCGAGGAAGTCCTGCTCGTTTTCGACATAGTCCTTGATAGTAGGCTTGATGCCTATCTTCGCTTTCAGCTCGTCAATTGCCTTGATGAGATTTTCAAGTTTTTCCTTATCGTTCTTGCCGCCCAATCCCAGATAATCGGCGATCTCGGCATAACGCGCGAGGGTGTGTGGGTGGTCATACTGCGGGAATGTACCCATCTTTGCGGGAGTTTCCGCAGCGTTGAATCTAAGCACCTCGTCGATCATCAGCGCATTTGCCACACCGTGCGCCAGGTGGTGGAACGCGCCGAGCTTGTGCGCCATTGAGTGGCAGACTCCCAAGAACGCGTTCGCAAACGCCATACCCGCCATTGTCGCGGCGTTTGCCATCTTTTCACGCGCTTCGGGGTCGTTCGCGCCGTTGTCGTAAGCGCGCGGGAGGTACTCGAAAATCGTTTTGAGAGCCTTGAGAGCCAAACCATCGGTGTAATCGGTCGCAAGCATAGAAGCGTAAGCCTCCAGCGCGTGAGTTACCGCGTCAATACCCGAAGCGGCAGTAAGTCCTTTCGGAGCATTCATGTGTAAGTCGGCATCAACGATCGCCATTTTAGGCAGCAGCTCGTAATCCGCGAGCGGATATTTAACTCCCGTTGTTTCGTCGGTGATAACAGCGAACGGCGTTACCTCCGAGCCCGTGCCTGCAGAGGTAGGGATAGCGATGAAATATGCCTTTTCGCCCATTTTCGGGAAGGTGTAAACACGCTTGCGGATATCGGAAAAGCGCATCGCCATATCCTTGAAATCGGCATCGGGATGTTCGTAAAGTACCCACATTATCTTCGCCGCGTCCATTGCAGAGCCGCCGCCCAGCGCGATAATGCAGTCCGGAGCGAATATTCTCATCTGCTCCGCTCCCGCCTTTGCACAGGCAAGTGTGGGGTCGGGAGCAACGTCAAAGAATGTGGTGTGCTGTATTCCCAATTCATTCAGCTTATCTGTGATCGGCTTTGCATAGCCGTTATTGTACAAAAATTCGTCGGTTACTATAAATACCTTTTTCTTTCCAAGCACTGTTTTCAACTCATCAAGAGCAACAGGCAGGCAGCCTTTCTTGATATATACCTTCTCGGGCGCTCTGAACCAAAGCATATTCTCTCTCCTTTCGGCAACGGTTTTGATGTTTAAAAGATGCTTTACTCCGACGTTTTCCGAAACGGAGTTTCCGCCCCACGAGCCGCAGCCCAGCGTCAGCGACGGAGCAAGCTTAAAGTTGTACAGATCTCCTATGCCGCCGTGAGAAGAAGGAGTGTTCACCAGAATTCGGCAGGTTTTCATACGCGCCGCAAATTCATCGATCTTTGCCTGCTCGGTGAGTACATTGAGATAAATTGAGGAAGTGTGTCCATAGCCTCCATCGGCGATAAGCCGCTCCGCTTTGTCAAATGCGTCGCCGATGTTCTTTGCTTTGTACATTGCGAGAACGGGAGACAGCTTTTCGTGAGCGAATTCCTCTGACAGTTCCACGCTCTCTACCTCGCCGATAAGAATCTTAGTGCCCTCAGGAACATCAACTCCCGCGAGAGCCGCGATTTTTACCGCCTTTTGTCCTACGATTTTCGCATTCAGCGCGCCGTTTATGATAATGGTTTTCCTAACCTTTTCGGTTTCGTCTTTATTCAGGAAATAACAGCCGCGGCTAGCGAACTCGCGCTTTACCGCATCATAAACGCTTTCCATGACGATAACCGACTGCTCCGAAGCGCAGATCATACCGTTATCAAATGTTTTGGAATGGATTATGGAGTTTACCGCGAGGAGAATATCCGCGCTGTCGTCGATAATAGCTGGGGTATTTCCCGCGCCTACGCCCAGAGCGGGTTTTCCGGAGGAATACGCCGCCTTTACCATACCCGGACCGCCGGTAGCGAGGATAATATCCGACTCCTTCATCAGCAGATTGGTCATATCAAGCGACGGCACGTCGATCCATGAGATTATTCCCTCGGGCGCGCCCGCCTCGACTGCTGCTTCTAAAACTACCTTCGCCGCGGCAATTGTTGAGTTCTTTGCGCGCGGGTGGGGGCTGACGATAATTCCGTTGCGGGTTTTAAGCGCTATTAGCGTTTTGAATATCGTTGTTGAAGTAGGGTTCGTGGTGGGAATGACCGCTCCGATAACTCCTATCGGGTCAGCAACCTTACGGATTCCGAAAGCCTTGTCCTCCTCGATAACGCCGCAGGTTTTTGTGTCCTTATAGGCATTGTATATATACTCGGCGGCATAGTGGTTTTTGATGACCTTATCCTCCACTATGCCCATTCCCGTTTCCTGTACGGCGAGCTTCGCAAGCGAAATACGCTCCTTATTTGCAGCCGAGGCGGCAGCAAGGAATATCTTGTCTACCTGTTCCTGTGTATAGCCCGCGAAAATCTGCTGTGCGGCTCTTACACGGGTAATCGCTTCCTCCAGCCTTTCGACTCCATCCACAATTTCATATGTTCTCATTTCTCTTTGCCTCCTATTTATTTAATAAATTGACGTTCTTAAGACACGCTGATCTTTTCGCATCATCTGTCCTACCAATATTTTAACAAATTATTCGCGCTTTGATAATTATTAAAAAAGTATATCGGTATTAACATTAATGATATACCCCGGTGTAAAAAAATAACAGCGCTATACTGTCGGTTTTGTTAAATACACTGACGCTTTGAATTGCACAGCTCGGTGATGAAGCGGTTATCGAGGTCTGAAAGTCTATAATCCTTTCGGTAAATCAAAACGTCCTTGTATACAGCACGGTTATCGGGAGATTCACGCTGAATAATGTCATAACGCTCCAACAGCTTTTTAGGAATAGGCGATACCCACATAAAGGTATTTTTGTTTTCGGCGAGCAGATCAAATTGACTTGCACGCTCAAACACATAAATATGCCTGTCGATATTTGAGGGAATCTCCTCCATTTGCGGCCGCGCTGACGGAAGAGACGGGACTGTCGGGTCGGCGTGAGCGATCTCAATCAGGGAAGTGAGATCGGAAAAATGGATTTCTTTAAGTGAGCTGAGTTTGCTGTTTTTGTGCATAGCCAGCACATAGCGGAATTCCGCCACCAGCTCGTAGGAAAGTTCCTTTTCGTCAAGCATGGCTTTGAAATATTTATCGTATTGTTCCTCATAACGGATAATTCCCAGCTTGTAGTCTGAGTTCAGAACATTCTGAATAGTACGGGTGGTATTTGTTTCCTTGTAGAATATTTCAGCGGGATCCGCGTCAATTCCGACAGAAAATCGCGCAAAAGCCTCCGAAATGTAACTTGCCTTCGGCACGGAGATCGAAAACTTCTGTTTCTTTGGAAGCCCGCCCTTATACATCTTTTCCACATCGTTTATCTGATCCAGTATCTTTGCGGCGTAGCGGATAAATTCTTTGCCTTCCGGAGTAAGGGTCATACCTCTCGCTGAGCGGTCGAAAATCACTATCCCAAGATCTGCTTCCAGTTCTTTTATAGAACGGCTGAGGTTTGGCTGTGCTATCAGCAATACCTCAGACGCCTTGTTGATAGATCCGATTCTCGCAACCTCAACCGCATATTTCATGTGTAAAATATTCAAATCAATCCCACCATTACAATTAAATAATTTACATCAATTATACCATAAATAACTGTATGTGTCAACAACCTATTATCATGCGAATCCATTATAGAAACGGCAAAGAGTTCTATCGTCAAGCACCGGTGTTTCCGTTTTATCAGGCATAACACGGAGAGTGTTCTCTCTGTAACGAGTAGTCACTCACGGGCGTATTTGCGTACTCTGCATAAAAATGAACCCGGAAATATTTACATCATTTGAGTTCACGTAGCGAACAAGTTCGACCTTAACACTTTTGTGTAAAAAAACTATAGAGCCTCATTCCGGATTTTCAAGATTTACGCCTGCAAGTAATTTCATTAAGCCATTTGTGAGGCTTTTTACGCTGTCTAACCTTTAAAAAGATTTCGTTGTATTCAAGCAAAAAGAAATCGTCCCGCAACAGTGTTCGGGACGATTTTGGTGCAGGGCTTGCCATGCTGTCTGATCTTTACAAAAAATTTTTCGGCAATCTGTTTTTCTTTGTAATATTATAACATATTTTCAAGGTTTGTCAATAGCATAATCTGAACTGCAAGAATAGTTAAAATTAAATTCAAAATAATACACGCTCAAAATTGGAATTTTTACAACACTCCTTGATATAGTGCGTTTTTCACGATTTTCAAATCGGACTACGGGGGTTCGGGTCCGGTTCTTTTTCGTTTTTATTTCCGATTTCGGCGTCCATTCTGAAATCAGAAGTGGCTGTCTGCAGAACCACATTTTAAAAGCAATTATAACAAAACATCTGCCGTTGTACGAACCTCAGGAGGTCAGATTACGGCAGATGTTCACTTCACAGATTTTTTTCTACATATACGATCTTAAATCCGGGATCAAACCCCTCTTTTTTCTCCGCATCATCGTTCTTTTTGGGAGAAGGGAACAATGCTCTTGCGTCTTTTGTGTAATCGGCGATATAGCCTAACTTTTCATAAAAGCCTACTGCTTCGTCGCGGCTGGTTATAATGATTTTCTTATATCCTTTTTCGCGTATCCATTCTTCGGCAGATTCAATGGCAAGCCGCCCCGCGCCATTTCCGCGCGCAAAGGATACCGTTGCTACACGCTCTATCTTGGCGTATCCTTCTTCGGGAACGAAATGTACGCGGCAGGTGCTGAGCGGCGCGCCGTTATCGTCTGTCACAAGAATATAATCCGAATCGGGCGTATCTCCGTCAAATTCGCCCTGCAAAGGAATTCCGAATCCGTAAACCATAGCTTCGGTTCTGACATAATATACGCCCGCCTTTGCGTAGGTTTCAGTTGCACGAATTGCTTTCATTATACTACTCCTTTTTCGCTTTGATCTTCAAACAAATCGCCCGAAAGATAATGATCTCCCCCGTCGGGGAAAATCAGGACAATGTTTTTGTCTTGATTTTCGGGGCGCTTAGCGACGTCCGTTGCCGCCTTCAAAGCCGCTCCTGCGGATATGCCGATAAGTATTCCCTCTTCCTTTGCGGATAATCTTGAATACTCGTAGGCGTCCTCGTCAGTCACGGTTATGATCTCGTTAAAAAGGCTCATATCAGTTACGGGACAAATCATTCCGCCGCCGATACCCTGTATCTTATGCGGTCCCGCTTCTCCGCCCGACAGTACGGGGCAGCCCGCGGGTTCAACTCCGATAATTTGTATATCAGGATTTTGCTCGCGCAGATATTTTCCCGTTCCCGTGACAGTTCCGCCTGTTCCCACGCAGGTGACGAAAATATCTACCTTTCCGTCTAAATCCTCCCATATCTCGGGACCGGTTGTTTTGTAGTGAGCGCTGGGATTGTTCGGATTTGCGCCCTGTCCGAGAATGAGCGACTTCGGAAGTGTTTCCGACAGCTCTCTTGCCTTTTCGCCCGCTCCGCCCATATTCTTTTCCTTGGGGGTAAGGTGCACATCCGCGCCGTAAGCTTTTAAGAGCGCTATCCTCTCCTTGCTCATATTTTCGGGCATACATATTATCGTTTTATAGTCCTTTACCGCCGATACCATAGCTATTCCTATCCCCGTGTTGCCCGAGGTCCCTTCTATGATGACCGAGCCGGGAACAAGATCTCCGTTTTTCTCCGCTTGTTCGATCATATTTAGCGCGGTCCTTGCCTTTACAGAACCGCTTGGATTAAAGAACTCAAGCTTTGCAAACAGTCTTGCGGCGGTATTTTCGCTTTTTTCAATTTTATTCAAGTGGACGATCGGCGTTCTGCCGACAAGCTCCAAAATATTTTCGTATACCTTCATTTTAGTCCTTCCATTTAATTACTTTCTTCTCGATTTTCTTGACGATTATATCTATAACCGTCGTAATAACGCCTACGGTAAAAATTCCCGCGAGAACACATCTGTAATCGGCAAAGCTCTTGTATTTCTCTATGAAAAAGCCTATTCCGAGATTTATTCCAAGCATTTCCGCACCGGACAAGCACATAAACGCGCCTCTGAGGCTTCTTGAAACGCTGCCGATGATACCTGGCAGGCAGTAGGGGAAAATTACCTTAAACAGCATTCCTACCGTACCTACTCCCATTGTCTTTGCCGCTTCGATTATTCTCTTGTCGATTTGCCCCACTCTCGAGACCGTTCCCTGAAAAGTGGGCCAGAACACCGCAAGAAAGATGACCGCGACCGCCGCGTCGTGAAATGACGGCATAAGCATTATCAGATATGCAGAAAACATCAGCGGAGGAATGAGAGTTATCGCGTTGGAGATGGGAAGCAGTATCTCGCGGACTCTCGATATCCAGCCCGCTAAAAGTCCGAGCAATGTTCCGAGTACGATCGCGAGCAGAACGCCTATAAACAAAAGTTGTATTGAACCGATAACATCGGATATGATCTCCTCATTCTTTTCCACAAAAACATGGAAAAGTCCCTCGGGAGAAGGTATCAGCAAATCATTTTGTACCCAGCCGAGCTTATAAGCAACCTCCCAGAGAATGAAAAAGCTGAAGATGACAATAGACAAGTCCGACGCGCTTTTCTTTTTCGAGGCGAAAAGATGAATAGTGCATAAAAGCCACGCCACAGTAAGCAGAACTATGTACGGCGTGCTTTCGTATGTGGCTTTATGCTCGGTAAAATACGGCATATTCAGCGTTAAAACGATATTTACCAAAAACAGGACAGTCGCCGCCGCAAGCTCTATGTACATACCTTTTTCCAAGCGGAAAAAGGACTTGATAAAACCGCCGGCCGTGTGCGAAAATTTCTTCTCGGCAATAGCGTTGCTCACAATACCACCTCCGCGTCGATAGTTTCTGTAAGGTGATCGTAAAAGGAGGAGATAAGCTGAAAATGCAGTTTTTCATATTCCTCTCTTTTTATCAGCTCATCACGCACACGCGGATGAGGTAAATCAATGTCAAGAATTGTGCGTATCCTTGCGGGTTCCATAACGACGATCCTATCAGCCAGCAGAATAGCCTCATCTATATCGTGTGTTACAAAAACGACCGTTTTTTTGTTTTCAATGGAAAGCTTTGAAACCAACTCCTGCAGCTCTAAACGAAGTTTCGGGTCAATAGCTCCGAAAGGCTCGTCAAGAAGGAGGATGTCCGATTCAAGCGCAAGCGCTCTCGCCACGGCAACTCTCTGCTGCATTCCTCCCGAAAGCTGACCGGGATATTTGTCTGCGGCGCCGCCGAGATCCACACTGTTCAGATAATGCTGAGCTAGTTCGTTTCTTTCCTTGCGGCTGTATTTTTTACCGCTCTGCTTAATTCCGAACAGCACATTTCCCTTTGCCGTAAGCCACGGGAAAAGAGAATAATGCTGAAACACGACCGCTCTGTTTATACCCGGTCCTTTTATCGGCTCTCCGTCTATCAGTATCTCTCCCGATTTTGCCCTGTTCAGACCGTTGAGAAGGCTTAAAAGTGTAGATTTTCCGCAGCCTGACGAACCTAAGATACATACAAACTCGCCCTCTCGTATCTGAAGGCTTACGTTGCTTAGCGCTTCAAATTTCGTCCTTTTATCTATATAGTCAAAGGTGACATTTTTAATTTCGATCTTATATTGATTTTCCGACATTTTCTTTATCCTTTATCTTCAATATTATCGATTCCCGTCGTCGAAAAGCGGGGTTGAAATATATTTTTCACCGTTATCGGGCAGCAGGACAACAATGGTTTTCCTGCGGTTTTCGGGTCTTTTCGCAAGTATCTCCGCGGCATAAAGAGCTGCGCCCGAGGATATTCCCGGAAGAACTCCCTCGCATCGTGCGACTGTCCTTGCCGTTTCATAAGCCTGCTCGGTAGTCACGGCGATAACCTCGTCGAAGGCTTTCATATCCAGCGTAAACGGAACAAATCCCGCGCCTATCCCTTGAAGCTTATGAGAACCCACGCGTCCCTCGGACAGAAGCGGAGAATCCTTCGGCTCGACGGCTACGACTTTGATATCGGGATTCTGCTCTTTTAAATATCTGCCGACGCCGGATAATGTTCCGCCCGTGCCGACTCCCGCGACAAAAATATCAACGCGGCCGTTAGTGTCCTTCCATATCTCGGGACCCGTGGTCATATAGTGCGCGAGCGGATTTGCCTCGTTGGTAAACTGTCCTGGAATAAAGCTGTGCGGAGTAGCCGCGGCGATTTCACGCGCCTTTGCTATCGCGCCCCGCATACCCTTGCTGCCCTCCGTCAGGACAAGCTCCGCGCCGTATGCTTTAAGCAGCGTTCTTCTTTCCGCACTCATCGTATCCGGCATTGTAAGAATGACCCGATATCCGCGCGCGGCGGCAAACGCCGCAAGTCCGATACCCGTATTTCCGCTTGTAGGTTCGATGATGACCGAATCCTCGTGCAGCAGTTTTTTTTCCTCCGCGTTTAAGATCATAGCGAGGGCAACACGGTCTTTTACGCTCCTTGCGGGATTGAAATATTCCAGCTTCGCAAGGATCGAAGCACCGAGATTTTCGCGCTGCTCAAATCTTTTTAACGCAAGAAGCGGCGTTTTACCGACAATTTCTGATAAATTTGTGTAGACCTTCATATTGCACACCTTTTATTAGAGATTAGAAATCAGAGGTAAGAGGTCAGAGCTTATCCAACCTCTTACTTATTGAAAATCAATGGAAATTAACTTGCGAAATTACAGCTTGCCTTTAAGCGGATTGATCGAGGGGTCAACCGAAATGGTGACCTTTCTCGGATTGCGCTCGCTCCAATCGGGACTGTTCCATTTTGTCTTGGAGATCTCGCTTGCGTATTCCTCGTAGGTTTCGCCATCGGGGTGTCTGAGATATACCTCGTCGGGAGTTTTGGAGAGTTTCTTTCTCTCTCCGTCAGTCGCCCACAGCTCGTCATAAGGAACCTGCGGGGCTATGCGGAAAGCAAAGCTGCGGAAAAGATCATTTCCGCCCTCCTTGGGGAATTCAAAGAACGTGTACTTTTTGAATACGGGAAGACTGTAAAGGTCTCTAACATAGCCCCAGATATTTTTATACTCCGTAATTCTTTTCTTTATGGGTCCGACATTTCTGTAATAGCTTGTTTCCCAGCGAACCAACGTTACATACAAACGGATATCGCTGTCGGTGATATAATCGCCGAATATGAAGCGGTTTGTTTCCAGCCGCTTATCAAGCTTTTCGAGCGCGTCAAAAAAGTCCTCATACGCCTCGTTATACGCAACCCACGACTGGCAGAACGCCATACGGTAATGTCCGTTGTTTATCGTCGGGAAGAGCCAGTCGTTGAACTCGTCTATCTCCTTGCGGAATTTTACGGGATAGAGATCGGGAGCGTCAACAGGCTGGAATGGGCGGAACTGAACCTCGATGTAGTTTGTCAGCCTGTGATAATCGTTGTTGACAGCTTTCTTTTCCTTTAAATCGACAAATGTCGGCGTGGTAGCTCTGCCCTTGAAATCGGGGTCAGCGTTTTTATAGAACTGACTGAGGAAATACGCTCCCGCTAACTTATCCTTGTGTCCGGGCTGATCGGCAAAGCCGTGACCGTAAACATTGGTCTTGCCGCTGTGCGTAGTGGCTGTATCGGCGATAACATCCTGAAGTCCGAGAATGTCGCGCACTATCACGGGACGGTTTGACCAGTGGCAGCCGTGTGCCCAATAAATAGCGAATCTTCCCGCCTCCGCCTTCAAATCGCCTTCTTTATCGCCGAAGGGCTGGATAAACGCGTTAGGTTGGCGAATAAACACGCCTCGCTCGTCTATCTCACTGATGGTTTCCCGTGGTCTGGGATCGACTCCGACCTCTTTCGCATGTCTTTCAGCTTCCTCATCCGTATATTCGTCAATTACTGTTTTCTCTTCCTGCGGTTCGCTTCCGCATCCAAAATTGCAGCTCATAATTAAAATCTCCTTTTAAGTTTAATTTCACATTTATTCTTCTTTAAAATTCCGCTCAATTCGAGCCGTTGTACTGAGTAAGCAGCCCGGCATAGAAAGAGTTGTCGGGATATGCGGCGATAAGGTTGTCAAGCGCCGTTTTATATGCCGACGTGTCGACATTCTGCGTGATATCGTAAGTACCGTAATCAATGGCGGCACTCGAAAGCGCGCCCGAGTTATAAGCCGCTACAACATATTTCCGAATGCCCTCTGTATTGGGGTCAATGGCATATTTTGTAACGCCACCGTAAAGATAGGTCTCTACATAATCGGATTCTTTGCCGGAATAATCCGCAACGATCCTGATAACATTTTCGCGAACGGCGCTGTCGGTCTCGCCCTGCTTGTAGTACTCAAATGCTCTTATGCGCGCGGTCTCGTACGCGATGAACGCGTCCTTCTTTTCGCTGAGCTTAGCGGGAGTGGTTACTTCACGGCAGCATACATAGTCCGGTTGAAGGTCGCCCGCTGCCGCGACTACCTCAAGTTCATACGCGTCTGCATAAAGCAGCGCGTATTCCATCGGCAGGAATCCAAGCTCGATCTCGCCTTTCTGAACCGCCTGAGCGACCTCTGTGTTTTCCGCGTAATAGGTGATGTTGCCCGAAGATTCATCTTCGATCGCGGTAAGTACATCTTCTGAAACACCGCTGTCGAGCAGGTACTGACGTGTTACGACCCAAGACGCCTCATTGCGGACAAGACCGAGCTTAGCGGTTGTAAACGCGTTGGCATTGATGATATTGCCTGCGTCCCGATATGTAGCCGCGCTGCCTTTTTTCGCGATCACAGAGCCGCCCTCAACGGCAGTTCCCGCTATAAAAGTAAGATCATATCCCGATGCGAGCGCCTGGAGATCGGGAACGAATCCCGCACCAAGAACATCAAGGTCGTTGGTGTTGTTTATCGCGGTAAGAGCGTCCATGCCGATAAGGTTTACGGGAGTTATGGATACTCCCTCTTCGTCAAAATACCCGAGCTTCAGAGCTAAGATATTGACAGCTACACGAATATTTCCGACGGGGAACGCCACAGCAAGACTTCCGTTGCTGCCCGAATTATTGCCCTCGGTGTCGCTGCACGCGGACAAAAGCGAAATTGACGTCGCCAACACCGCGGCAGACAGAATACTTGATAAAATTCTTTTCAGTTTAGACATAATTAAGTTTCTCCTTTTACTAATTTGTTTTTATGTAGTTTATTTTTAGGCTGGACCCGATATCAACATCGCGCAAACCTGCTTAAAGCAGATACCGACCCGATATATTTTAATAACAGGTTCATTTTCATTCCTCCGTCAATGTCATCAGCTTCAGCGTAAGCTCCGCGCTGCGGACAAGCTCTGATATACTTGTGGATTCAAACACCGTATGGACATTTTCCATCGCGTTTGCCGCGACAATAGCCTTTATGCCGTTTTTATTGAAATAGTTTCCGTCGCTGCCGCCGAAGGTCGCAACAAATCCCGCCTTTTCTCCAAAAAGCTCGGATACTGCTTTTTCAAAGCGTTTGCGAACAGGCTCGTCCTCCGATATATCGTAAGCGAGCAGATTTTCCTCCGTGCTGAATTTAACTTCGCCGCCGATAAGCCGTGCCTCTTCGCGAAAAGTTCTTTCGATCACCTCGGCTTGCGCAAGCGCCTTTTCATGGATAAGACTTCTTATTTCACCCTGTATATGTACAGAATCCGGAACGATGTTTTTTCCCGTGCCTCCGTTTATCAGTCCGAAATTAACGGTAGTATCCGTATCAACGCGACCTGTTTTCAGCTTTGAAAGCGCGTTTGCCGCTATCGTTAGCGCGTTTATCCCCTCCTCGGGCGAAAATCCCGAGTGCGCCGCTTTTCCGCAGAGCCAGATATCCATTGAAAGAATGGTGGGCGCTCTTACGGCAGCCGTCCCGACCTTTCCCGTAAGGTCAAGAACATAAGCGATTTTCGATCTGACTCTATCAAAATCAAAGGCGGCAATTCCTTTACAAAACGGTTCTTCAGCAACGGAAAATACGACCTCCAGATCTGTATGTGACAGATTTTCCTCTTTTATCACCTGAAGCGCCTCAAGTATCGAAACCAGACCCGAAATGTCATCCGCGCCAAGCACTGTCGTTTTGTCTGAGGTTACTCTCCCGTCATCGTGCCATACCAATTTTTTGTTTTTTCCGGGAGATACGGTATCCATATGCGCGGAGAATAAAACAGGCTCTCCCGTTATATTTCCCTTAAGAGATCCGTACAAATTTCCCGCGGATCTGTCGCTTTGTACTTGGAAGGTTTTAAAAGCCGTGTCCTCACACACCTCAAGACCAAGCTCAACAAGCCTGTTCTTAAGATATTCCTTGATATCGTATTCTTCATACGATTCGCTGTCAAAGGACGCGAGCCTTTCAAACTCCGCGCGTATTCTGTCTGCACTTATCAAGGAATCACCTCATATCCGTAAAATTTCTACTAAATTCCAATATCATATATGTATAGTAGGTTTTTATCTTAAAAAACTGTAACTATATCGCTTGCATCTTAATCCGAAAGCAGTCAACTGCCGCGCTTTTATATTAACTATAAAACCTATCTATTTGATATGTTTTATTATACTACATATTTCTCGGTTTGTCAACCGCTTTTTCAAATTTTATTGAAATTATATAAAAGTTCTTCTATTTTCTATAACTTTTTAGGCGGTTGCTAAGTAATACCAAACCTTAAAAAAGGGCGCTCGATGCACCCTTTTGATATTTTTTTATCGAACCGCCTGCTCCAGTTTATAAAGCGCCTTTTCAAGCGTTATTCGCGGACAGGCAAGCACGACACGCTGAAATAACTCGGAGCTTTCGCCGAAAATATGTCCCGCATCCAACCAGAGCTTCGCTTTGTTGATTACAAGGTCGTTAAGCTCACGTTTTGAAAGTCCCAACCCCGAGCAGTCCAGCCACGCGAAATAGGTTCCCTCCGGCTCTACGAGTTTTATTTCGGGAAGCTTTTCTTTAAGAAAACCGCGAAGATAATCGAGATTGCCGCGAAGATACTTTTTACACTCCGACAGCCATTCCCCGCCGCTTTCATACGCCGCCTGAGCCGCGACCAAGCCGAGAGCGTTGAGCTGAGAATATCCGCTGCGGTCGATTTCTTTTCGGAATTTCCGCCGTATCTCATCACTTTGGATCCAGATATTTGAGACCTGCAAGCCCGCCAAATTAAAGGTTTTGCTCGGCGCGGTGCAAATTACGGAGCGTTCCGCAAGATTCGGACACGCGATAGGAAAAACCGTATGCGGATATTCCAAAAACGCAAGGTCGCAATGTATCTCGTCGGACACGACCAAAACATTGTATTTCCCGCAGATCTCGCCGAGCCTTTGCAGTTCCGCTTTTGTCCAGACCCGTCCTACGGGATTGTGCGGAGAACAGAGGATAAACAGCTTCACACTGTTTTCGCGTATCTTTGCCTCAAGATCCGCAAAATCTATCTCGTAATGTCCTTTATTGTATAATAGCTCGTTCTCAACAAGGCGACGGTCATTATCCCTTATCACCTCGTAAAAAGGATAGTAGACAGGCGGCTGAATAAGTACGCTGTCGCCCGGCTCGGTCAGTGCGCGGACAGCCATTGCCAGAGCGTACACCACGCCGGGAGTTTTTACAAGCCATTCGGGTTTGGTATCCCAGCCGAAATGCTCTTTAAACCAGCCTGAAACAGCGGTGTAATACTCGTCCTTTACCTCGCTGTACCCGAAGATACCGTGTTCCACTGCCTTGTGAAGCGCGTCCAGAACAGGTCTTGGCGCTGGAAAATCCATATCCGCCACCCAAAGCGGCAGCACGTCCGCGGGTCTGCCTCGTTCTGCCGCGAAATCGAATTTCAGACTGTTGGTATTTTTGCGGTCAATTACAGTATCGAAATCATAAGCCATGATCAGTCCTCCAATGCCTGAGCCAGGTCCGCGATAATATCCTCCGAATTTTCCAGACCTACGGAAATTCTGAGAAGAGTATCGTTGATCCCAAGCCGTTGTTTCATTTCGTCGGGAACATCCGCGTGCGTCTGTATCAAAGGATAGGTAATAAGCGATTCCGTGCCGCCGAGACTCTCGGCGAAAATCACAAGCCTCACCTTTTCCAATACCCGCCGCGCGGTTTCTTTGTCACTGACATAAAAAGAGATCATGCTCCCCGCACCCCTTGCCTGAGCCGCGTTTGTTTCGTAACCCGGGTGGTCTTTCAGTCCGGGATAAATCACCTTAGTTACCTTCGGGTGAGTTTCAAGCCATTGGGCGAGCTTCAAAGCGTTTTCCTGCTGACGCTCCATACGAACAGCAAGCGTCTTTATCCCGCGCATAACAAGCCAGCTGTCCATAGGAGAGAGCGCCGCGCCCGTGGTCTTGGAAAGCAGGTGGATTTTGCTTGCAAGCTCCGCGTCTTTTACGCATACAAAGCCCGAGATAGTATCGTTATGCCCCGAAAGAAATTTACTGCCGCTGTGGATAACGATATCCGCGCCAAGCGCTAAAGGATTCTGAAAATACGGCGAGAGAAAGGTATTGTCCACGATCAGAAGCAGACCGTTTTCATGCGCAAGCTGAGCGCATTTTCTTATATCCGTGACCCGCATGGTCGGGTTGCTCGGCGTTTCAATGTAAATTGCCTTTGTATCTTTAGTGATCGCATTCGCGATATTCTGCGTATCTGTCGTATCAACATAATCAAAAACAAGCCCGTTTTTCTTATTGATAAGATTGTGCAGGCGAACCACACCGCCATACAGATCCTCGGAGCAGACGATTCTGTCGCCCGGGGAAAACAGCTCAAAAACGGCGCTTACCGCTGCCATTCCCGATGTAAAAGCGACTGTTCCCGCCGCGCCCTCAAGCGAGGATACGACCTCTTCCAGCCGCCGACGCGTCGGATTTGATTCCCTCGTATAGTCAAAGCCGCTTTTGTTGTGCCCCGGCTCGATATGAGAAAACGAGGCTGTCTGATATATCGGAAAGCTGATAGGGCGGTTTCCGTCATTCAAAGAGGTGTGAGTATCTCCATGAACGCATCGTGTTTCAATCTTGCTGTTCATTTTTATCTCCTTGGCTACTTGTAATTTTTTCTGTATCGGAATTAACGCTGATTAGTTTTATTTCACGGTATGTTTACATTTTAACTGATTTTTTTACAATAGTCAAGAAAAAAACGTGATAACGATGTCACGAAACTATCTATTCATCGGAGGATCGCAATATAAAACAGGTGTTATTTTTAAAAATAAATCTTTATTTTTGATTTTGTCGTGCAAATTAAGACATCGTTATCACTGATTTTAGGGCTTGATTAAAAGGGTTTATTAAACATATTATTCAAAAACCGACCCAAAGGGTCGGTTATAATGATAACGCAATCACAAAAAAAGCAGAACATAATCTGTTCCAGTTTGTATAAAAGCCTGTTTTCAGACTGTCAAGAAGCCCTCAGATGCGGGAAAGCCGCACCACAATCAGCCTTTGTGGCTATTGTGGCGCGGCTGACGAAGCAGGTGAGGGTTTATTGACAGTCTGCTTGGGATCTATATGTAGTATTCCGGCTCGTTCAGCTCATGAAGCGGTCTTACGCTCTCCCGTTTTATGAGCGTTCCTTCCATTTCGAGCCGGGATATATTCTTGTGACCGCCCGAGATCCTGTCCAGCAGCAACATCAGCGCAAACCTTGCCATTTCATCTTTGGGCAGCGATATCGTTGTAAGCATCGGCTTTGTATACTGCGCCTCGGCAATGTCATCGCTCGAGATGACCGACGGCGCGTAAAAGCGTTTTCCGCGCCTGTTCATCGCCTTTAACATTCCGATCGCGAGAATGTCATTTGCGCAGTATATCGCCGTCGGCGGGTCGCCGAGATTTGAAAAATACTCCATAGCCTTTATTCCGTGTTCCTCGTTGGAGGTCGTGTCAAAAATATAGTCGATATCACTTTCCAGATGAAAGCGGGTCACAGCCGACTGATATCCCGCAAACCGCGTTTCATTGTGGCAGTCGCCGACATACCCTATTTTGCTGTGACCGAGCTTCACCAGATATTCAATTGCTGTCATCGCTATTTTCCTGCCGTCGCACAGCACCTCGTCAACCTCGTAATTCGTGGAATTCCGGTTTATCGAAACGATATTTTTCTCGCGGCGTCTGAGTGCTTTCAGTCCTTTAGGACAGCACTTTCCGATAATGATAAGACCGTCGGATCTTCGTTTGCTTTCGTCAAACATTTCGTTTACGACAGCGTCCATATCCTCGGACAGGCAGAACCTGTCGTCCGAGAATTCGGTGCGGTGCCACGCGTTGAGAATAATGCAGCTGTTTCTGCGTATCTCTATTTCGACCAGCCGCACTACCTCACTGAAAAACGGGTCGTTTTCCTCATGAGCCATACGCGTCAGCAGAATATTGATGCAGTAAACCTCTTTTTTTGATGAACCGCCCGTTTTAAGATTTCTCGCCGCCTCATTCGGAACATAGTTTATATCCCGCGCCGCCTGCAGGATACGTTCGCGCATTTCCTCCGAGGAACATTTGTGGTTTGGGTTGCTGAGAACTCTTCCTACCGTAGACGGCGACGCGCCTGTCATTTCGGCAATTTTTTTGATCGACACAACATCACTCCCAAACACATATTAAATAAATATGTTTTATATATCTTATTGTACCATAAAATCGCAAGAATTTATGGTATAATTGTCCTAAACGCGCGAAATAAACCGAAGGTTTGCGAATGCGCGAGGGCATTTTGATTGATATAATAAAAGCATTTATGTTTCATTATATCATAAATTCAAGCGCCGCAGGCGCGGCAAAAACGCACAGCGGTTTTCAGTAATTTAATTATATCACACATTTATGAAAATAGCAACACCCAAACATAAAAAGACCCTTGAAGCGATACCGACAAGATTGAAGATGTTCCCGTCCTGCCCGACCAGCGGGCAATTCGGCTTGGTTTTTTTGTTTTCACTATTCATTGAAATTCCTCCGTTTTTTATATTTAAGCTCGTGAGGGCTTATTTTCAAATCATTCAGATTTTTGTCGCCTGTTTGCCTTTGTTGGCGGCATCAGAGTTGAACGAAGTTCAATTCGGCCGCTTACTTTTGGGCAAACTGCGACAACATCGTGTTGTCGGAAAACAAAAAAAGCGCTTGTAAATTTATCTCTCAAATTCAAGAGATCACTTACAAGCGCTTTTGTTTATGTTATGTGTATTCTGCACAATTCCAACCGCGGAAATTTTGTTGTCAAAGGGTTCAAAGCCCCTAAAAATCTTTTTTGTACATTTTAGGGGAAAATATAAAAAGCCTGTAGCTGATCTCTTGTTAACAAGAAAATAGCTACAGGCTTACTTGGTCAATCTATATAGATTTAAACCGAAAAATTTTACACGGGAGGGTTCACGAGTCGAACAAGTTCGACCCTGCCTTTTTTGTGTCGAAAATATCTATGGAGCCGCTTTCCGGATTTTCGAAAGATTTATGCCCGCAAATG
>JAFLUF010000032.1 GCA_022508925.1 Oscillospiraceae bacterium
ATTCCTGTCACTCCGACCAGCAGGGCAAGCCCTGCACCCGGTTCCCAATGAAACGTTGCTTTCATTGGGAACGTTGTTTTCTGTAAGGATATTACGAAATCATTTTTGTAAAGGTTAGACACAAGGGCAATGCCCTTGACCTAGTACGTCCCGCACGCTGTTGCGGGACAATTTCTTTATGCTCGAATAAAACGAAGTCTTTTTTGCCGCTGTTCTTTATTTACAGCGGCTTAATTTTTGAAAAGGGTGTAACGCTTTGTTACACCCTTAAAGTTATTTCAATACGAAGAGTATGTTTAGTTAAATCAGAATTTACATTAGATAATCTTTGCACCCAATCGCCTCAACTTTTCAAAATAACTATTTTTCTTTCTTTCCATCATAGTGCCAATTGCTTTAGTGTTTACGATAACACTATATCCATTTTGCACTGCACCAAGAGCTGTTAGAGCTACACAGTCGCCACCGTCAACGCCTACGACCTCAATTTCAGTAACATTAGTATTTTTCAGGTATTCGCCAAGTTTTTCATTAGAAAATGCATCACCAGAATATTTATCGAAAATATTATCTGAAACAATATGTAATCCTTCCACTAATTCTATTTCTCTACTACCCTCGTATGCGTGAAATGGCGCAAATTTATTAAGCAAATTCTTTTTCATAATGTTTCTGATATATACAACAATACCATTTTTGTTATCATCAATTATCTGGTTGACAGACGACAAAAGACCGCTATCATACTTAAAATATTCTGCATGATTCTTCCCAATCGTGATTTCCTGCATATCTATTACAAATAATGCTTTTTTCATTTTTTACTCCTCTAAATTCCGATTTATTTTATAAATATACAAAAACTTTATTGACCGTGCTCATTCAGCCAATTAAGTGCCGCGAAAGCATATGCCGCGCTTCCTCGGAACAAAACGGAATCGTCAAATCTCACCTTCGGGTGGTGCTGGCTGTAAATATATCCGTCCTTAGAGCTGCCCGCAGTAAGGAACATACTTACCGTAGGCACGCGGTGGCTTACAAAGGCGAAATCCTCGCTTCCGCCGCCCGCTTTTCCGCCCGATATCACAGCTAAATCGATCGCGCTGTCACCGAGCAGTTCTTTCATGTATCCAAGCGTATCCGCGGCAAGCCGCGGTTCGATGACCATGCACGGGCAGTAATCATAAAACTCAACTTCCGTTACACAGCGGAACGCCGTACCTATTCCATCGCATATCTGCTTCATGCGCGTTTTTATGAGATTGCCCACCTCGTTTTCGGGGTCTGTGGTGCGTATCGTTCCCCACATTTCGGCGGTATCTGGAATGACATTCGAGGTCTTCCCCGCTTCAAATCTGCCTGTTGTGAATATGCCGAACTGATTGCCGTCAAGCTCGCGGCTGTTTATCTCCTGTAAGGCTATGTGAATATGCGCGGCGGCGGTAATCGGGTCGATAGCTTCGTGCGGAGTAGACCCGTGTCCTCCCTTTCCTTTTACCGTTATGTGATACTGCTCGCAGGAGGTGGAGGAAATACCCCCGCCCGAGACCATTATCGTCCCCGAAGGTAGCGGCATTCCCGCAGTAACATGTATCATTACCGCGGCGTCTACATGAGGATCTTCAAGCAGACCAGCTTTCAGCATATCGGGAGAGCCTTGAAAAATTTCCTCGGCGGGCTGAAACTCCAGCTTTACCGTGCCTTTTATTTCATCTTCATGAGCTTTCAGCAGTTTAGCCGCTCCCAGCAGCATGGCTGTGTGCATATCATGACCGCAGCCGTGCATTTTGCCGTCGTTTAGGCTTTTATAGTCCACATCGGCTTCTTCCTGTATCGGCAGCGCGTCCATATCCGCGCGGAGCAATATCGTTTTTCCCGGTGTTTTTCCTCCCGCAAGAGCGATAAGTCCCGCTTTGCCGATTTCTGTGGGCTGATAGCCGAATTCCTCGAGCTTTTTCTTTACAAATGACTTGGTAAAAGCAAGCTCAAAGCCCACCTCGGGGTGGCGGTGCAGCTCCCGTCTTATGGCGGTCAGCTCGCCTTGTATGGATTCTGCTTCTTCCATTATTTTCTGCGCGTTCATATTTTTCTCCTTTGCGGTTTTAATTTTTTAAATCAAAATCAAGCTTATTTTATCAACTACCCAATTCACTCAGAAATTCCAGAATTATCTCGGCGCATTCGTTCGGCTTCTGCTCATATATCATATGATCTCCGCCAAAACATATTACTTTGCAGTTGCCCATTTTTTCCGCGTAGGGATAAATTATTTCCTCTCGGGCTTTTTTGTATTCGCCGAGTATCTGACCGATCTTTTCATCGTCAAATTCGATGAGTCCGGAATCAATATCAAGATCGTTTATCTCCAACTGACGTTTTATCCATCCGTTATATTCGATAAAATTCTCTTTTGTTTCAAAACCCCAGCTTGAGCAGATATACAGCTTAGGCACATCGTTTGTGATGATATCGTCAAACGCTTTACGCGAATTGGTCGGACACATTCCTGTTTCCGAGATTGGGGCAAACGACTCAAATGTCATAAGAGTAAGCGCGTCGCCGAGATACTGTTCTTCCTCGGTGTAATTATCGGGATAGTGATAATGATAGTTTCTCAATACATATCGGCCGAAGCCCAACTTCGCTAAAACTGCAAGCGCCCTGTCGCCGAGACCCACGGCGTAATATTCCTCATCGTCGTCAAAAGCATTCGCGCTGAGCTGGCTTCCGTCCACAAAAACGACCGCCTCTATCTCATCGGGATATCGGCTTACCCAATAGCTTGCGTACGCTCCGCCGATAGAGTGCGGCATAAGAATATAAGGAGATTCAATGCCCGCGTTTTTCAAGGCTTTGCGATAATCCTCAACTATGTATTCAAGCGTCATTTCGTTATCGGTATCATCGCTTAAGCCGTATCCCGCGCGGTCAACAAAAACAACGAGGTTGTCCTTTTCAAGCGGCGCGGTCATTTGTCTCATACCGACAGGAAAATCACCAATACCGAGTCCCGCCATTCCTACAATCGTATGCGCTCCGTTTTCGTTGCCGAATTTAGCGACATTCAGGCAATGATCACCCACCGAAACGGGATTATAATACCCCTTTTCCTTTAAGACAGCTATTTCTTCGTTTCTTTTTATACTGTGAAATATGAATGTTCCGAGTGTGAATAACGCAACGGCCGCAAATATTATAATCAACACAGATATTGCAATCTTTTTCGCGCTTCTTTTTTTCATTACCAACCTCTTGAAATAGTGTTGAGCCTGACGCTAAAATAATTATATCAATCTTTCCTGCAAAAGTCAACCGAAAATTTACCCGTAAGCGTTTATTTGTTCACAATTATATAAATTCCAAAAAGGGTGTAACGCATTGTTACACCCTAAAAGAAATCTCAATACTGTCAGACCCGCCCCGACTCATTTATTTTACCAGCTGATCGCTTACGATTATCAGTATATCATTCGCTAAAACAGCAGTGTCGCCGGACGGTATTACAGTAAGGTCACCGCGAAGCAGGACAATTATCCGCATATTGAAATTCTGCTGTATCTCATTTACGGAAAGCCCTGCCAGACCGTTTTCCTCATTAGCGTATATCTCCCCGACCTTCTTGATGTCGGGAAAACTTTTGTCCGAATTCTGATTTTTGGAATATTGCTCGACAAAGCCCGCGCTGATGATACCGGTAGGTATAGCTACCGCACCCACGCCGAGAAACGCAATAAACATCGCCATAACCCGCCCTACAACGGTAACGGGATAGATATCGCCGTAACCCACGGTAAGCAGCGTAGAAACGCTCCACCATATTCCGGAAAACGCGTTCGCGTACGCTTCGGGCTGAGCCTCGTGCTCGGCGTTGTATATTCCCACTCCCGACGCGAGAGTAAGTACAAATATAATAAACAGCGACGAGAGTATCTGGTTTCTTTTCGATATCAGGACCTTTACGATTATATGAAACGAATCATACTGCGCGTTTAGCCTGAACAGGTGGAATATCCTTACTACGCGCAGCATCCTGAATACGATAAATCCCGAAAGGAAGAAAAAAGGAAGAATAGTCAGCAGGTCTACTATGCCGTCATACGAACGCAGGAATTTCAGAACAGCTCTTCCGCGGCTGAGTTCCGGATACAGCAAATCGGCTGTCCATAAGCGAAGGATATATTCTATGCAGAATATTGTCACCGTCACTATTTCGATAACGGTGAATACCATGGAAAACCGTTCCAGCTCGGCAAAGGTCTCAAGAAACATCGCCAACAGGTTGAGGGTAATGTTTAGGACAATAAAATAATCGAACGCCGCGCTCGGAAGGTCTCCGCGCTGACCTATCTGGATTATTCTGAATATGCGTTTTCTCATAAGTTTCAGCTCCGTTCGGAGATTTAAATAATATTAATTCTGATTTATGACAGCAAGTCTGTCATCGAATACATTATAGCATATAGCGTGTAAAAAGTCAACCGACAGACAAAAAAGCGCCTGTCCCTATTCGGGGCAGGCGCCGTTTTTTGAAATTTCAAAGCGCTTTGATCTTTTGCCGTTAACCTTCAGACATTTCCTGTCTCTTTGTGTTAAGAACAAATTTGCTGGTAAGGTCATGAAGCGCGGCAGCCTGATCGTTAAGCTCGTCGGAAGAAGCCGCGGACTGCTCGGCGGTAGCCGAATTGTTCTGAACAACAGACGATATCTGGCTTACGCCGGTGTTTACCTGTTCGATCATCGTCGCTTGTTCGGTAGAAGCAGTCCAGATGTCGTTGATAAGCTTAATGGTCTGGTTTGTAACGTCAACCGACGAGTTAAGCGCCTCCGCGGTTTCTTCAAGAATCTCGGAACCGCTTTCAACCGCCTCAATAGTCTGATGAATAAGCTCCGTCGTATTGGTGGCAGCCTCCGCCGACTTGGAAGCAAGGTTTCTTACCTCATTCGCAACAACGGCAAAGCCCTTGCCCGCGGCGCCTGCTCTCGCGGCCTCAATGGAGGCGTTGAGCGCGAGGATGTTGGTCTGAAAGGCAATATCCTCGATCGTCTTGACAATGTTAGATATCTCATTCGACCTGTCGGAAATGTTATTCATCGCGTCAACCATTTCCCTCATATGCTTGTTGGAAAGAGATATCTTATCGCCCGCCTGATTGACCTTTTGGTTAGCGTCTTCGGCATTGACGGCATTGGTGTTGACCTTATCCTTAAGTGTCGAAATAATGCTTGCAAGTTCCTCGATAGAAGAAGCCTGCTCGCTGGTTCCCGACGCGAGCGACGTTGCTCCGTTGGAGATCTGAGCGGCGCTCTGATTTACACGTCCCGCGGAGTCGTCGATCTGCTGAATCGTATCGGACAGTCCGTACGCAAGGCTGTTCAAAGATTCGATTATATTTACGAAATCTCCGCTGAACTGTATCTTACGGCGGATATCGAAATCACCCGACGCAAGCTGCTGGCAAAGGCGGGAAATTTCACTTATATAACCGTTGAGAGAATTTATCGTTGCGTTTATCGATTCCGCAAGCTGACCGGTTTCATCGTTGGGGATCTTTTCAACACTTACATTAAGATCGCCCGATGCCACGGCGTCCATTACTTCGACCATCTGCTTTATCGGTTTGGAAATGCCGTTTGCGGTGACGGTACAATTGACGATCGCCGCCGCGATACCGACAAGACCCAACACGATCATTATAATAACGGCAAATGTAGTCTCGCCCATAAACTCATTTGCCTCGGTAGTAACTCCTATCACCCAGCCGTCAGTATTGCCGATGAGAGCGTAGGAGATATATCTGAATGAACCGCCGCCGCTGACGTTTCCGAATACGGTGGTGTCCGTATCGGTAAGCGCAATCGCCTGCTTTTCAAGCTCACTGCGGCAGTCAAACTCGGCGTTGTTTTTGTGGGTGTGATTTATGTTGTTCATTCCCTCAGTGACGTATTTCTGATCCATACACGCGATATACGTACCGGTTTCGTCCATAATGTATGTCCTGCCCGTTTCACCCACGTGTATCTCATCAATGATATCGTAGAGTCTGGAGCCCTCAAAGCCGAAATAAGCGACTCCGATGACCTCGCCGTTATTGGTTCCGCCCTTTTTGATAGGAGCGCAGAAATATACGATGGGTGTGCCGTTAACGTCCTGCGGACCGAACACAAAAGATTCGTTTTTCATGCCCTTTATGTAGCAATGATCTTCTCTGTAATCAATTATTTCATCGAGGGTCTCATATCCCCAACCGTCCTTGTCGATATAACCGTATTCGCTGAAACCGTAAAAGGCAGCTCTCTCCTTCAAAAGCTCGAGCTTGTCCGCTACTGTGTATTCATCACCCATGCGCGGGTCCATGCCGACTTCCGTAACTATCGCCACATAAATGGACAGGTAGTTCTGCAGGCGCACGCTCGTCTGGATCGCAAGCTCAGAGAGAGTAGTCCTGATCGTCGTGTAGGAGCTGTGGTAGCTGAGATAGCCTCCCAATCCGACGATAAGAATAACGCCGGTAAGGACCACCAACAAAATGCGCACAAGCAGTTTGCCTTTGACAGTCTTTTGTTGTTTCATCTTTTTTCCTCTTTCCTCAGAAGATTTAGTTATACAGTTTGTCCCAAGATGCTTTTTTCTCGGGACAATTGACAAACTTATTTTTTTGCACTAATAAGTATATCACAATCTTATTGTTTTGTCAAGCTTTTTTTGCTTATAAAAGCGCATTGTTAAGCAACACAGCGAGAAATAACATTGAGCTTTAAAAGATCATAATCTTATAAATTAAGAACGTTGATCTTTATTCAAAAAGCATTTCTCCGTATGATACAACGCACAGCCCGAACACTGTTGTTTACCGGGTATTAAAGCGCATTGACAACAGTATAAAAAAATGATATAATTGACTCAGGTCAAAATTAATGGAGGGAATTTATGGATACTGTAATTCTGATATGCTGCGCGCTCAATCTCATTTTGCTGATAATCGTGATGATAAAGCTTTTAAGGCCAAACAAGGACTCCTATTCCGAAAAGATAAACGAGCTTAAAAATCAGATAGAGGTGTTGACTAAGACAAACGAGGGCGACAACAGCCGCTTGTTGGATCAGATAGTACGTCAGGGCGATTCCTCGGTAAAACAGCTTGCAACCATCGGCGAGGGTCTTGCGTCATCACAGGATCGCCAGCAGCAAAGAAACACCGAAATAATCACCGAGATAAAGAACGAAATGAACGGGCTGCGCACAGAGAACCGCGACAGTCTTACCAAAATAAACAGCGTAGTCACCGAGAAAATGCAGAGCACTCTTGACGAAAAGCTCAACCGCGCGTTTGAAACGGTCGTAAAGAATATGTCCGAGCTTGGAAAAACCTTGGGCGACGCGCAAGAGCGCCAGCAAAAGAGCACCGCTGAACGGCTTGAAGCTCTTGAAAAGAAATTTGAGCTTATACGAAGCGAGATAAACACTACGCTTATCAATATCCGCAACTCCAACTCCGAAAGCATGGAAAAGCTCCGTCAGGAAAACCGCGAGAGTCTCGACAAGATCAACAACACTGTCAACGAAAAGCTGCAGAAAACGCTTGACGATAAAATAACGCAGTCATTTGAATCGGTAAGCAAGCGGCTTGCGGAGGTACACGAGGGACTTGGACAGATGAAAGCTGTCGCGGCAGACGTATCGGGCCTCAAAAATGTCCTTTCAAATGTGAAAACACGCGGTATCATGGGAGAGATACAGTTAAGCGCTATCCTCTCCGAAATTCTTGCGCCCGAACAGTACGGAGAACAGGTGAATGTCAATCCCGCGAATACCGAGCGCGTGGATTTCGCGGTAAAGCTCCCGGGCGCTCGGGACGGCGAGAGTATTTATCTGCCGATCGACTCGAAATTCCCAGGAGATACATATTCCAATCTCGTTAACGCGACCGAATCGGGCGATCAGGAACTGCGCAAGGAAAAGCTGAAAGCACTTGAAAATGTAATAATCAGCTGCGCGAAAAGTATTCGCGACAAGTATATCGTCCCGCCCTATACAACGAATTTCGCCATAATGTTCCTGCCGTTTGAGGGCTTGTACGCCGAGGTAGTAAACAGCGGTATGGTTGAGCGTTTGCAGAGGGAATTTTCCGTCAATGTCGCCGGACCCTCCACAATGGCGGCGATGCTGAACAGCCTGCAAATGGGCTTTAAAACTCTTGCGATACAGAAGAAAAGCGGAGAGGTCTGGAAGATACTTGAAGCCGCCAAAAAGGAATTCTCAACATTTGAGGACATTCTCACCAAGACGCGCGACCGCCTGAGAAAGGTTGACGAGGAGCTTGATTCGCTTATCGGAACACGCACAAGAGCAATAAACCGCAAGCTGTCGACTGTGTCCATGCTCCCCTCCGCGGAGGACGCGGAAAGTATTCTTGCGGACAATTAAAATCAAAAACATTTAAAAAATCAAACTCACCCCTTTGTTCAGACTCTTCGGTAATCATACCGCATTGTCTGACTAAAGGGGTGTAGTTAATTATTCGGTTGCGTTTTGTTCTTTACTGTTTACCGCACGCTATCAGCGATTGAGTACAGTGAATTTTTCGATCTGGTTTTCAAGAACAGCCGCCTGGTTGGAAAGCTCCTGGCAGGACGCCGCGGTCTGCTGAGATGTCGCGGAGTTCTGCTGTACGACCTGCGAAATGCTCTCGATGCCGGTTTTTATCTGGTTTATCGAATCCGACTGTTCTTCGGTAGCGGAGGTTATGTCGCTGATATACTCGTTTGTACGCTCGGACAAAGCGGTGACCTCTTTCATGGTCTGGGCAGTGCTCTGCGCGATCACAGTGCCCTTATTTACCGCCTCAATGGTGGCGTTGATAAGTTCGCCTGTCTGTTTCGCGGATTCAGCACTCTTTGCCGCAAGGTTTCTTACCTCGTCCGCCACTACCGCAAAGCCCTTGCCTGCCGCGCCCGCGCGAGCCGCCTCTATCGCGGCGTTGAGAGAAAGGATATTGGTCTGGAAGGCAATATCGTCGATAGCCTTGATGATATTCTGGATCTGGTCTGACTTCTCCTTTATCTCATCCATGGCGCCGAGCATATTCTTGACTTCGTTGTTCTGGAAGGTGATCTTATCTGCCGTCTGGGTGGAGATACCGCTCGCGTCGGAAGCGTTCTGGGCGGTCTGATTTACCTTTACCGCAATTTCATTGATAGTAGCGGACAGCTCTTCTATAGCGGACGCCTGCTTTGAGGTTCCGTCGGCAAGCATGCTCGAGCCTTCGGATATCTGCTCGGCTCCGCTTCTTACCTCGCGTGAAGTATCGCCTATGTTACCGATGATATCCGCGAGAGAATCCTCTATCTCGTCAAACGACTTTTTGATACCCGCAAAATCACCGTGATATTCTACCTTGGGACGTACGGTAAAATTACCTGTTGCCATTTCCGAAAGGACGGAATTGATGTCGTCTATATATTTGTTAAGCTCGTCCTTGGTCGCCCTGAGTTTTACAACAAAGTCGCCAAGTTCGTCCCTTGCGAACTTAAAGGTCGTTTTCGGCTTGCGGAATTCCGCGTGGCTCATGTCCTCGGCAATAATGTTTGCCTCTTTGATAGGGTCGATAAGTATCTTTTTGTTGGCGATCACGATAACTACCACCATTAAAGCCCCGATAACAACCGCCACCACAAGCGTAATGATCGCAAGCTGCGTCTGTCCCGCGTCGGTTTCCGCGGTAGACATACCCGAAAAATACGCGCCGATTATGTTTCCGTTGATATCGGGCATCGGAACATACGCCACATAGTGCTTCTGATTAAACAGCACAGCCTCGCCCTGATAGATCTCGCCCTTTGTAAGCACCTGATTTGCGATATTATCCGCCATCGTCGTGCCTACAGCGCGCTGCCCCTTTTCATCGGTAAGGGTGGTGGAAAAGCGGACATTTCCGCTGAACAAAGTAATTTCGGCGTCTGTCTGCTCTTTTATCTCATCAAGGAACTCATTGTCGGACATATACATTCCGCAAAGCGCCGCGCCTACTTTATTGCCGTCGCGCTCAATAGGCACGCAGACCTGAATGGTAAGGTCCATTTTAGAATCATTTACAAATCCCATCCATCCGCCTTGCAGCGCACGACTGCGGTCAAAGTCAGCCAACTCGTAGTTGTCCGTCTTAAAGTAAACAGTGCCGCTTTCATCGTAAAGCGCCAGAAATTCACTTGCCCTTTCTTTTTGATTATTCCAGAACATCAGCACCCGGTCCTCATAGCCTTTAAGCGAAAGATCGAGCGAATCCATAGTCACGACAATGCTTCTCAAACGCATGATCTCATCGGTGATCTCACCCTGTACGGTATTGACGCTGGAAATATTATCTCCCTGCACAATGTTGTTGATTATCGACGACGACATGGTCGTTGAAATTATACTCAATACCAGTATAGTGACCAACAAGCCCGATAAAAAAACCACGATCAGCTTTAAGCCTATTTTTGACATAATATCCTCTTTCCCTGTCTTCAAGCTGGTTTCATGCTTTAACACAGAAATATATTATACATATGTATTATACAAAATTTTCGACATTTTGTCAATATTTTTTTTGCTCAAAAGAATAAAAAATGTGCACAGATGACTGTACACATTTTTAGCAAAAATAACCTTGTCGCCGTCACTATTCATAAACGCAGAACCGCGCCTTGCCGCCGTTTTTCGCCTTGTAAAGAGCGCGGTCGCTCTGGCGGAGTATCTTGTCAAAGTCATATTTTCCGCACGCCGCGAGAGTTTCAACGGCAATACCGATACTTGTGGTAAGCTTTGTAAATTCCTTGGATTTCATATATTCCGCCTTGAGCTTGCTCTGAAATTCGGTCACCTGAGCCTTTATCCGTTCAATATCGGTTTCGCGGTTTACGACTATCAAAAACTCATCTCCGCCGAGACGCGCTATAAAGTCGTCGGGAAAGCTCTCCTTCATAACGTTTGTGACTGTGATCAGTGCCTCGTCACCCTTATGGTGACCGTAGATATCGTTTACCTGTTTGAAATTGTCGAGATCGACGCAGATAAACGTAAACTTGGGCGACCTTTTTTTCTTGTCCAGATAATGGAACAGACTGCGGCGGTTGTGGAGCTTGGTAAGAAAGTCGGTGTTGGCGCTTTTTATCGTCATAAGCTCGTTTCTGCGCTCGATGGTGATATCGCGGAATATGCCCATGCTACCGATGGTCTCCCCGAAAATATCGGTGATGTTCTGCTGTTTAAACTGTATTGTTTTGGTTTCACCGCCGTCGCTGATCATAAATTCGTCCTTTTCGGGTATACGCTCTATCCTGCCTGTTATATAGCGGTCTATCCACTCGTTTATCGTAACTCCCTTGAGGTTTTCTTTTACACCGAACATCAGGTTGAATTCCTCGTTGGTATTGATTATGACATTGTTGTTATCGTCTACTATTATCGCGTACGGCATACTTTCGATTATGACGTTTATCTCGTTGTTCATATTGTGCAGATCGGTTACGTCGTGAGCCACGCCGCAGGTACCGAAAATACTTCCGTCAGCATCGATAAGCGGGGATTTATAAGTTTTAAACTGACGCATTCCGTCATGTGTTTTTATCTTCTCGTCAAACACACAGGTGGCGCGCGCCTGAATTACCTCGTCTTCGGACTCGAGGCAGACATACTCGCCCTTTTCATATTCCTCGCGCGGGATATCCCAGATGTAGTAATGACCGCGCTTGTATATCTGCTCCTTGGTTTTTTCTACCAGGGCGCAAAAGCTGTCGTTTACGATAAGGTGCGCGCCGTCGCCGTCCTTAAACCATACAAGGTCGGGAATACTGTCGATAGCCGTCTCAAAGTATATTTTCCCCTTGCGCGCGTCGGACTCGTTTTTCATTGTGTTGATAAGCCGCCTGAAATGCGCCGAAAGTATAGTTTTGTCATATCTCGCGCCGTCGGGCATGGCAAAGATGTCGTCGGCGGGTTCAAGCTCCCACGCCTCCATTTTCTTCAGCTCGCTTCCCTCCGCCAAAAGGACCTTTTTTACACCCTTTACCGCGTCGGCTTTAATGAGGGCAGACGGATTTCCGTCGGAAATTATCGCGCAGTCCAAAACCGGCAGACTGCTGTTATCAAGCTCGTCCGACGTGCACACCTCAAGCTCGCAGTCCTCGGGCAGAGCCACAGAACGCAATATTCTCTCGGGCTCGTCTGAACTCGTTTGGATATAAAATTTCAACTTACATAAATACATACGGCTTTATCTCCCCAATCAAAAAACTCAAAGGCTGAGAGCAAACGGTCAATACCGCGCATTGTTTTTGTACAATTTAATTATACCCTAAAATCGACAAATTGTCAAGTATAATTATAAAGCGGTTTTTCTCAATACAACCATTTATGTATAAAAATTATCAACATTTATCAAAAAGCCCTTGAAA
This sequence comes from Oscillospiraceae bacterium, assembly GCA_022508925.1. Classification (GTDB taxonomy): domain Bacteria; phylum Bacillota; class Clostridia; order Oscillospirales; family Ruminococcaceae; genus CAG-115. The sequence goes on from JAFLUF010000032.1 coordinate 12,436, forward strand.
ACCTACAAAAAATATGGTATTATAGAGTTATGAAAGAGGTGGTAATATTATGAAAATATCGACAAAAGGCAGGTACGCACTGAGAATGCTTATTGACTTAGCGGAGCACCAGAGCGACGGTTATGTGGCGCTTAAGGATATCGCGAGCCGTCAGGATATTTCCAAAAAGTATCTCGAGCAGATAGTTCCCATTCTTAACAAAAACGGCATACTTAAGACAAACCGCGGGTTTCAGGGCGGGTATATGCTGGCAAAGGGCGCGAGTAAACTCAGCGTCGGGGAAATTCTCAGGCTGACGGAAGACAGTCTGTCGCCCACGGACTATGACGAACAGGAACAGAACGGCATTGAACGCGTGATGATCCCCGTTTGGCAGGAACTTGACCGCGTTATAAACCGATATCTCGACAGCGTGACAATACAGGATATTCTCGACTCTAAGCGTGAACAGTACGCCAACGATTATATGATATAAACAAAGTCTCCGCCCGATGTTAAGTCAGGCGGAGTTTTTATTATGCTGCGTTACTCGGAAAACATTGGCGTGGAAAGATAGCGCTCGCCTGTGTCGGGCAGAAGAGCCACAATTATCTTACCCTTGTTTTCGGGACGCTTCGCAAGCTCGGTCGCCGCCCACACAGCCGCGCCCGAGGAAATGCCGACAAGCAGACCCTCTTTGCGCGCGAGGGTGCGTCCGGTTTCAAAAGCGTCCTCGTTTTCAACCGTTATTATCTCATCGTAGATGCTTGTATTTAGCGTATCCGGAACAAAGCCCGCGCCTATTCCCTGTATCTTATGCGGTCCGGGAGTGCCTTTGGACAAAACCGGAGAACCCGCCGGCTCAACGGCTACGACTTTTACACTGGGGTTTTTGCTCTTGAGATATCCGCCTACGCCCGACAAAGTTCCGCCCGTGCCTACGCCCGCGACAAAGATATCGACCTTTCCGTCGGTATCGTCCCAGACCTCGGGACCTGTAGTCGCGAGGTGAACAGCGGGATTGGCGGGATTTACAAACTGACCGGGAATAAAACTGTCGGGAGTGGACTCGGCAAGCTCCTTTGCCTTTTCGATAGCTCCCTTCATGCCCTTTGCGCCCTCGGTAAGGACAAGCTCCGCGCCGTATGCCTTGAGCAGATTGCGGCGCTCGACGCTCATGGTCTCGGGCATTGTAAGAATTATTTTATAGCCTCTCGAAGCCGCTACAGCCGCAAGCCCTATGCCCGTATTTCCGCTGGTCGGCTCTATTATGACCGAGCCGGGCTTTAAAACGCCCTTTGCCTCGGCGTCGTCTATCATTGCCTTTGCTATTCTGTCCTTAACGCTGCCCGCGGGATTGAAATACTCGAGCTTTGCGTAAATGGTCGCGCCGAGTTCTTTTTCCTCAATGTAGTTTGTCAGCTTCAGAAGCGGGGTCTTACCGATAAGGTCGGTGATTCTGTCAACTGTTTTCATAATGTATTATCTCCTTTTTCATTATTGTATTAATTTAACTTTAAAGCTTTTTGCGCTGTCAACATCGCTTAAACATTGTCGCTGCACTCCTAAAACGAATTTATTTGATAAAACCTATCGGTGTTATAGGCTTTATTGATTATATTATAGCACCGTTTTTTTATTTTGTCAAGGGGTTATGAAAAAATTTTTTAAAAAATTTACCGAATTTTATCGTTTTATGCTATAATCATAAGTGTCGCTCGCATATAACGCCTTCTTGGCGGATTGGCTTAAATTTGAATTTCAGGATAAGGGGTTTGCTATGATTTTTTCGGAACAACAGGCAGAGCGTTATTCAAGACACTTTGTTTTAAAGGAAATAGGCGTTAAGGGTCAGAAAAAGCTGCTGAGTTCGAGCGTGCTTGTCATCGGAGCGGGGGCGTTGGGATCAAACGCGCTGATGTATTTAGCGGCGGCAGGCGTCGGAACGCTCGGCGTTGCGGACTATGACAGTGTTGAACTGTCGAATTTACAGCGGCAGGTAATACACTCGACAGAGCGTTTGGGAATGAGGAAAACAGACTCGGCAAAGCTTTCGATAAACGAAATAAACCCCGATGTTACTGTTGTCCGGCACCCCGAAAGGATAACCGCTGAAAATATACGGGAAATAATCGAACAATATGATTTCATTGTGGACTGCACGGACAGGTTCGAGACAAAATTTCTGATAAACGACGCGTGCGTGCTCTCGCAAAAGCCGTATTCTCATGCGGGAGCAGTGCGCTTTGAGGGTCAGGTTATGACCTATGTTCCGAAAAAGGGTCCGTGTCTGCGCTGTCTGCTTGACAGAGTTCCTTCGCAGGAGCAGACCGTCACCTGCTCTCAGGCGGGAGTTTTAGGCGCGGTCACCGGAATAATAGGGAGTATTCAGGCAGCGGAAGCGATAAAATATCTGCTGGGGACAGGCGAGCTGCTTACAGGCAGAGTCCTGCGCGTTGACGCGCTTTCAATGCGGATACAGACTGTAAATATCGGCAAAGGAAACGCAAAATGCAGGATATGCGGAGATAACCCCGAAATTCTTTCCCTTTCGGATAATAAGGAAGAATACGAGGTAAAGGGCTGTTAAAAAGGCGGGATCTGTATGATAAATGAAATAAACATCACGGAGTATCTGAAAACGCGCTCCGAGAACGATATACTTGTGGATCTGAGAAGTAAAGAAATGTTTGATAAAGGAACGATACCGGGGGCGGTAAATATTCCCGCGGAAGATGTAAAGGAGCTTTACAAGCTCCCGAAGGATAAAACGATATGCCTGTTCTGTCATATAGGCGAATTAAGCGGAGAATTTGCCGAGCTTCTTTCGGACAGCGGATATAACGTCTTAAACCTTGTCGGCGGGTATCGGGAATATCTGCGCGCAATTTTATAAAGATAAAGTTTGAATGAGCACGGAGAACAACTGTATGTTAAATCAATTTTCAAGAACGGAGCTTATGCTCGGAAAAGAGGCAATGGAAAAGCTCTTTTCATCGCGCGTCGCGGTTTTCGGCATAGGCGGCGTGGGCGGCTACGCGGTAGAGGCGCTGGCGCGCTCGGGAGTAGGCGCGCTCGATCTTATCGACGACGACAAGGTCTGCCTTACTAACATAAACCGCCAGATAATCGCCACGCACAAAACTATCGGGAAATATAAGGCAGACGTCGTGGCGGAGCGAGTTGCCGAAATAAATCCCGAGACAAAAGTCCGCACATTTAAAACCTTTTATATGCCCGAGACCGCGGAGCAATTTGATTTTTCCGAGTATGACTACATTATAGACGCGATAGACACGGTAACGGGAAAGATAGCGCTTGTCGAAAACGCTTATGCAAAGGGCACGCCGATAATAAGCTCTATGGGCGCGGGAAACAAGCTCGACCCGACAGCCTTTGAGGTTGCGGACATCTACAAGACCTCAGTCTGTCCGCTCGCGCGAGTTATGAGATACGAGCTTAAGAAAAGGAACATTCCCGCGTTAAAGGTCGTGTATTCAAAGGAAAAGCCGATCGCGCCGATAGAGGATATGGCTATAAGCTGCCGTACAAACTGCATCTGCCCTCCCGGTACGGCGCGAAAATGTACACAAAGAAACCAAGTCCCCGGCAGCAACGCCTTTGTTCCGTCGGTTGTGGGGCTTATCATCGCGGGAGAGGTAATAAAGGATTTGATAAAGCGGTAATACTACTAATAGGGGGCTTTAGAATGAACATTTTGGAAATGGAGCCTTATCAGAAGGTCGAACGCAGCATAATCACAAAATACCGTCACGGTATATGGAATCCGTTTATCGAGGCGGTAAAACGGTATGAGCTGATACAAGAGGGAGATAAGATAGCTGTCTGTATTTCGGGCGGAAAAGACTCCATGCTTATGGCAAAGCTGATACAGATACTTCTGCGGATAAGCGAAACGCCGTTTGAGGCGGTATTTCTCGTAATGGACCCCGGCTATAACGAGCTTAACCGCAAAAAGATCGAAAGCAACGCCGAGCTTCTGCATATCCCGATAACGATTTTTGAGACCAACATATTTGAAGTAGCGAACAACACCGACAGAAACCCCTGCTTTCTGTGCGCGAAAATGCGCCGCGGACATCTTTACAAGAAGGCAAAGGAGCTTGGCTGTAACAAAATTGCCCTCGGACATCACTTTAACGACGTTATCGAGACTACGCTCATGGCTATGTTTTACAGCTCGCAGCTTCAGGCGATGATACCAAAGCTGCACAGTCAGAACTTTGAGGGCATGGAGCTTATCCGTCCGCTTTACTGCGTACACGAGGACGACATTCTGGCATGGAGACGGTATAACGACCTGGATTTTATTCAGTGCGCCTGCCGATTTACCGAAAACAACGCGGCTCACGAAGACGGCGGAGACTCCAAGCGACAGGAGATAAAGCTGTTGATACAGCGTTTGAGGAAGGATAATCCGATTCTTGAAAAGAGCCTTTTCAACAGCATACATTCCGTTTGTCTCAACACCTTTCCGGGATATAAGATAGGCCACGAGCGGCATTCGTTTCTGGAGAATTACGACGCTGAGTGACGGGAGATCGGAAAAAACACGCAGTCTGTTCGTATTACGCCGCAACGATAACACGGGCAGGCTGCGCTTTATTTTTTCTATACTGTATGTTTCCATATTTTGAAAAAGCCCTTGATTTTTCAGTAAATCCATGGTATAATGTACATAATTATACAGATTGATAAGGAGTAACAAAATAATGAAAAAGAAACTTGGAATCAGAAAGTTCCTTATATTCAAAGTGACCATGACTGCCGCGTTCGTTGTGCTGTTGGTTTCTGTCGCCGCGTGTATAATCGCGGTCGTAAACCATAACGACCAGAAGCATCAAACCGTTATGGCGAGTCTTGAGGCCCGCGCAAACGCTATGGAAACGTGGTTCAGCGAAAAGATAGCTTTAGCGGATTTTATGGCGATGACAGCCGAGAACAGAGATTTCGTGTCAAACAGAGAGGATATTCTGGATTTTTTACACGCCTGTACCGCTATGGACAGTGATATCTTCGACTGCTATATCGGATTTTCCAACAAGGATTACATATTCGGATCGGAATATTTTTCGGAGAATTATGACCCCACCTCGAGAGTATGGTATAAAATGGCTGCGGCGGCGGACGGGCCTGTCGTAACCGACCCGTATACCGACGTTCAGACCTCGCGAATGGTCATCACCATTGCGGATAAATTCCAAAAGAACGGCGAGACTGCCGGTGTTATCGCGATAGACGTATTTCTTGACACGCTGTCGGGTTATGTGGGCGAGCTTCACGTTGACAAAAGCGGTTATGCTGTACTTACGACCGCAGACGGCTCGATCATAGTGCATGAAAACGCCGATTTTCAGGCACAGCTTGACGCGAACGAAAACGACGTGTTTACCAATCTCGCCGACACAATGAAGGGATATACAGCGGATATGGACACGACGGAACTTCCGTATGTGACCGACTATAATAACGAGACAGCGAGATATGGCGAGGTTGTTCTTGATTCCACCGGCTGGAAGCTTGGATATGTGCTTAACAACAACGAATACAACTCGGTATATGTGCTGATAATCCTGATGTTTGTTGGACTGCTTGTTATAAGCTCACTTTACATTATGTTCATAATGTATGTCCAGATGAGAAAGGCGTTTTCTCCGCTTCAGGAAATCACGACAAAAGCGCACGACGTTGCTTCGGGAATTCTTGATGTTTCATTTGATTACACCGCCAACGACGAGATAGGCGAGGTTTGCCATACTATTGAAAACAACAACGCTTCTATCAAAAACTACATAGACGATATTGACTACAGACTTGAAGGTATCGCTCACGGAAAATTTGACCGCCAGTCACGCACCGAATACATCGGCGATTATGTGAAAATAAAGAGATCTCTTGACAGGATAGCAAGTGATCTGTCCGACGTATTCAACGGTATAGAACAAGCCTCAAACGACGTTTCTGAAAGAGCAAACGAGGTCTCAAACGGCTCGACCAATCTTGCGGAAACCGTTTCACAGCAAACGGCGCTTATCACTGAGATCGTTTCGGGAATAGGCACTGTCTCACAGAAGATAGAAAATAACGTAACCGGCACAGACAACGCAAGAAATACCGCGCGTCAGACCGCCGAAGTCGTAAGTACCAGCAGCAGCCAGATGAACCGTCTGCTTGAGGCGATGGACGAGATATCATCGTCCTCGGAGGAGATAAAGAAGATAATCAGTACTATTGAGGACATCTCATTCCAGACCAATATACTCGCGCTTAACGCTTCTATCGAGGCGGCAAGAGCCGGCGAAGCAGGAAAGGGCTTTGCGGTCGTTGCGGACGAGGTAAGAAACCTTGCGGGAAAGAGCGCCGAGGCATCCGAGCAGACCTCCGAGCTTATCGAGCGCTCGGTAAACGCTGTAATGAACGGCAGACAAATTGCCGACGAGACCTCCGAATCGCTGCGCAAGGTAGTAGAACAGACCGAGATAATCGACAGGATAATCGTCAGCATAAACGAGGACTCCCACGAACAGCAGACTCTTATGGGCGGAATAAACGAAAATGTAAAGCTTGTGTCGGATTATGTGACCACCGCCGCGGCAAACGCGCAGGAAAGCGCGGCGTCCGCGGAAGAGCTCAACGGTCAGGCGGAAACGCTCAAAAATATTATTCAGGGATACAGAAAATGATTTAAGCGTCCTTTTGCGGATAAAGAAAATAATATCCAAAGGAGAGACCGGTTATGGAACCGATGGACTTAATACGCGACAAGTTTTCGCAGGACTGTACGGCTGAGACCGTTCTCCATCTGGTCATGGCACACTTTGACATGACCGAAGAGCAGGCACAAAAGGAAATAAACGATTATTTCGAGATTGTGGATATGATAAACAAAGAGCGGTAAAACAGTCAGCGATAAACACTTATGATCTTTACTACCGACGGCGGTCCTGAAAGGAAAAACAACATGATAAAGATACTTTTTGTCTGCCACGGCAACATCTGCCGCTCGCCCATGGCAGAGTTCATCTTTAACGATATGTTGAAAAAACGCGGTATTACCGGGGTTATCTCCGAGTCGGCGGCGACATCGACAGAGGAGCTCGGAAACGGAGTTCACCGAGGAACAGCGGCTATTCTCAGACGGCTCGGAATCGATTATTCCCAAAAGCGCGCGAGACAGATGAACGCCTCGGACTTCGGAAAATTCGACCTGATAATAGGTATGGACAGCGCAAATATCCGTAATATAACGCGGCTTTCATCGGGAAAGCACGACAGTAAGATATACCGCCTGCTTGATTTTTCGGACAATCCCCGTGACATCTCCGACCCTTGGTATACGGGCGATTTTGAGCGCACCTACAGCGACGTCTGCGAAGGCTGCGAGGGGCTTTTAAAGTGGATAGTTGACAGTAAACAGTAAACAATAACGCGCTCGGCAAACGAGCGCGTTATCTATATTAATTATTACTTATTCTATGTCAAAATCCTCGGATTTGAAATTGCTGTAATATCTGCCCTTAATTGCCGTAAACTTCAGAACACAATAATCGGGGTCTGTTACTCCGCCTTTATAGTACATGGTATCCCCCGCTTTCCATATTCGTTTTTTAGCCTCTGGAGTTTCCAACACCTCTACTGTTCCTATCAGGCTTACGCCGCGGAAAAAACGTTTATCAATAAAGTAAACGCTCGCTTTATTGTTTTTCTTAAAGTATTTTACTTTATTTGAAGATGTATTGGTCGAAAACCAGATAGTTTTTATTCCGTTTCTTTCACGGGGCTTAAGCATTGCTTTTGTAATGGGATATCCCTCATCGTCAACATAAGAGATAAAGCTTGTGCCTGCTTTGTCTATCATTTTTCCTACAGTTTCCTCGGGATTTTTCATCATTGAAATATTCCTCCTTTAAGCTTAGAGACGCTAAAAACGCTCCTTACCAGAAATTACGCGTAGATATCCGTTGACAACTATTTTTAAATGCTGTATAATATAGCATAGAAAAGAAGGTGATGACGACGGTAATTCTATACATAATAATTCAGTGCACTTGGGGAATTTTACAGACAACGGCGGGTCTTATCCTGTTTCTTGCGCTCGGAAAGCGTAAGCACTTTTTTCACAGAGGCGCTGTCGTTACGGAATGGAAATACAGCGTGTCTCTCGGAATGTTCGTTTTTGTCGGGAATAAAAACAACGAGCTTTTGCGTCACGAATACGCTCATACGGTACAGTCGCTTATCCTCGGACCGCTGTATCTGTTTATAATCGGCATTCCGTCGTTTATCTGGGCGGCGTTTTTTAAAAAATACCGAAAGCTTAACAGTATAAACTACCGCTCGTTCTACACGGAAAAATGGGCGGATAATATCGCGAGATCATTCAGATACTGATAATTCGTCCGAGAGCTTGTTCATTCTTTCAAGCAGACTTTCGGCGTATTCCCGTGAAACAGTTTTTACAAACGGTGCGGAGGGTAAAAACTCCGCGCCGTTTTTTGTGCAGTTATATACGGTGTAAAACGCGGTCTCGCGGGCTTTTTCCTTGTTCCAGTCATGAAAGCCGTCGGGGTGTATATGCTCCCCGAACTCACAGCTTATAAACACGGTTTTCGCGTAATCGCGCCATGGTCTGCCGAGGTAAACCGTGTTTTCGGGACAGTCGGAGGAAAGACGGCAGTTGTTGAAAACATATCCGACCTCCCTATCATTGTAGGTCGAGGCGGCGGTCACATAGCCGTTTATTTCCTTATTGCAATTGTAAGAAAAAATATCGCAGCCGTCAAAATAAGCCTCGGCGCTCCCGAAGATAAAATCCACCTCGCCCGATATGTAACAGCGGCGGTAGAGCTGTCTGCCCTGAACGCGCGGCGCAAACTCGGTGGGTCCTCTGAAACCGCCCTTTTCGTATTCCTGCTCGGGGAGCGGTCCTGTAAACAGCGTGTCCTGATGACCGATAAGCCTGCAATCCTCAAAGAAAATCCCGTCGCCCTCGGCGTAGACGGCTATCGCCTGCCCCACGTCGCTCCCGAAGCCCGCGGAGTTGGTTATCGTCATATTCTTGCAGGTGAAATTGTTTGTGTTTATAAGCAGAGTGTAGCTGCGGAATGTTCCGCGCTTTTCGCCGTCGGGCATTATCATCTTCGCATAATAATTGTTTTCGAGAACGGTATTCTCCGCGCCCTCTCCGATCAGCTTAATTCCCTGTTTTGTTATTTCAACGCGCTCTTTGTATACGCCGCTTTTTACGAGTATTTCATCTCCGCTCTTCGCCGCGTTTACTGCCGCCTGTACTGACGAGAAATCGCCGTCACTGTTTTTTGAAACGATGATCATACTTTTTGCTCCTCTTTATCCTTAGCCGCGTAGATCAGCGCTCTTACTATATTGCTCCCGAGAGTGTTTCCGACAATCGCGGCAAGCAAGAGCAACAAGTGTTCGGCTTTATAATTCCCCGAGGCTCCGAAATAAAACAAATCCGCCACCGTATGGTCAAAGCCGCAGACAACAAATATAGGAACGGCGAAGATTATTCCCAGAAAACTCTGACGCTTTTTATAGAAATCAACGCCGAGATATATCAGCATTCCGCAGAAGATCGCCGAAACGAACATCCACAGGATACCTTTGTCAATTTTCCCCTCGCACACTGCCATCGCTCTTTCCTTACAGGCGGGATTGAGCGAGCCAAGAACGCCGAACACAAACGCCGTGACGCAGTTTATACCCGTCGCGGCTAAAAACGGAGCGACATTTGATTTTGTTATGTACCCTGCCATTCCCGTAAACAGGCTCATGGAATATGAGCAGATGACAATAAGCCCGAACGAAAACAGCGCCGCGCCGACATAGCTGTTGCCGCCTACAAGATTGCAGTATGAAACTATTGAAATAAGCAAAGACGCGCTTATGGCGTTTATCAGAATTTTTCGCATAAATATTCACCTCTACACTAATTATAAATGATTTTCTGCGTATGTGTAAACTTTTTTTTAATTTAGTCGTTTTACACAATCTGACAGCACAATTGTCACGAATATTCTCCCAAAAGGATGCAAAAATAGAGTTAAAAATCAAGGAGGATATTATGGCTGAATTCAAATGCAAGCTTTGCGGGGAAATATTTGACGCTCCTAACCGCGCGGAGGCGGTCTGCCCGAAATGCAAGGCTACCGGAGAAAATCTTGAGGAAATAAATACCAAAACCAAAAACCAATACAGCGGCACAAAGACCGAGCGCAATCTTGAGGCGGCGTTTGCTGGAGAATCACAGGCGAGAAACAGATACACCTTTTTTGCCGCGAAAGCAAAGCAGGACGGCTTTGAGCAGATCGCCGCGATATTTCAGAAAACCGCCGAAAACGAGCGCGAGCACGCCGAGATATGGTATAAAGAACTTGGTGGCATAGACGTGACCGCGCAGAATCTTAAAACAGCGGCAGAGGGCGAAAACTTTGAATGGACGGAAATGTATGAAGATTTCGCGGTTACGGCTGACGCGGAAGGCTTTCACGAGCTTGCGTGCAAGTTCCGTATGGTGGCTCAGATAGAAAAGCACCACGAGGAACGCTACCGCGCGCTGCTGAAAAACGTCGAGATGCAGGAGGTTTTTGAAAAAAGCGAGGTAAAGGTCTGGGAATGCCGGAACTGCGGGCATATCGTAGTCGGAACAAACGCTCCCGAGCAATGCCCCGTCTGCGGAAAACCGCAGAGCTATTTCGAGATCTGTCCGGAGAACTATTGATGATACAGCCTTTTGGAATCGGACTATTTAAACACGCTTGGGTTCATTTACTTGTTGGGGAAAAACCTTTCTGTAGAAAGGTTTTTCCCCAAACCCCTTTTCCAAAGACTTTT
>JAFLUF010000033.1 GCA_022508925.1 Oscillospiraceae bacterium
AAGTCTTTGAAAGGGAGTCTGAGGGAAAACTTTCTACAGAAAGTTTTCCCTCAGTTGTTCTTTTGGCGCGTAACGCGTCCTTTGTAACCTTTCCCAAAACTTTTTGTATAGTATGTTTTTATAATTCCTTCGCTGTTGCCCGCAGTTGGTATTAAATCAACCCTCATCATCAACCGGCGATTGATACCTCTTCGCCTGCGTGGAGAACAGTTTATAGTATTCTCCGCCCGCTTCCATAAGCTCGGCGTGAGTTCCCGTTTCTTCGACCGTTCCGTTGTTCAATACCACTATCTTGTTCGCGGTAGTGGCGCTGGAAAGCCTGTGCGAGACAAAAATCGAGGATTTACCCTCGCGGAGCGTTTCAAACTGCGTAAATATCTCCTGTTCTGCGATAGCGTCAAGAGAGGCGGTCGGCTCGTCGAGGATAAGAATGTCCGAGTCGGCGTAAAACGCGCGTGCAATAGCTATCTTCTGCCACTGACCGCCCGAAAGCTCGGTGCCGCTGTCTTCAAAATAACGCATAAGCGGAGTGTCGTATTTCTGAGGGAGCTTAGTGATAAAGTCTTTGGCGTTGCTGTAAAGCGCGGCATTTTCTATGTCCTTATCATCAATATCTTTATTCACCTCGCCGAAAGCTATGTTCTCTTTGACAGTGACGGCGTACTTGCCGTAATCCTGGAATACAACGCCGAACATGGCGTAAAGAGCTGTGACGTCGTATTCTCTTATATCATGGCCGTCAAGCAGGATAACGCCCTCGGTAGGGTCATAAAGACGCATCAGCAGCTTTATCAGCGTTGTTTTGCCCGCGCCGTTGAGACCTACCAATACGACAGATTCGTTCGGCGAAACGGTAAGGTTGATATCCGTAAGAACGTCATGCTCAGCGCCCGGATAGCGAAAGGACACGTGCTCGAAAACGATGGTATGTCCTATGCCTCTTTCGACCTTTCGGGGCGGGTCGATAGCAGGAACGATTTTCGGTTCCTCTTTCATAAAAGAGATCATGTTGTTGATGAAAAGGGTAGACTCGTAGATAGACGCGGTGGTGGTTATCAGTGAGGCAACGCCACCGGCTATTGAGTTCAGCGCGCCTGTGTACAAAGCGTAGTTTCCGACCTCGTATTCGCCGCCCCAGACTCCCCGCGCTATCATAACAAACAAAACGCAGTTTACGGCTGTGGAGAGGATACCCGCGCCTAAATTCCAGACGCATTCCAATACCATAAGCTTTCTCAGTCCCTTAAAGTAAACGCCGAAAACCGATTTATACTTTTCGATGAAGGTATCGGTGAGGTTAAGCGTGCGCATTTCTTTCACAAGGTCTTTGTTTGTGATAAGCTCCGAGTAATATGAGAGCTGTCTGCGCTCGTTGCTTTTGCGGGAAAGATAGTCGTGGTTTTTTCTTCGGAAATAGAAGTTTATGACGGTAGAGGGTATGGACACCGCGATAATAACAAGCGCGGGCAGTATACCCACCGCGAGAATTATTATGATGTAGCTTACGATGCTGATGACGGTCGAAATTATCGAAAATGTAGCTGTGAGCGATTCGATAGGACGGCGCGCCGCCTCTCGTGTCGCGTTTTCAAGCTTGGTGTAATATTCGGGGCTGTCGTAGCTTGAAAGATCGACCTCCTTTGATTTGGTCATCAGCTTTATCTTAATGTGGTTTGCGACGATCTCGCCCGATATACGCAGTACTGTCGAATATACCCGCGTAACAGCGTCCCTAAACAGCAGATAGACAAACTGCGCGATAAGAAGCACGGCAATTATCTGAAAGCTTGTAAGCTCGTTTTGATACGCTTTTGCAAGGTCGTTCAGTATCTCCTTGCTGATAAGCGAGCCTATAACGGGCATTATTCCGTTAAACAGCGTCATAAACGCCATTATGAACATTATCCCGCGGTTTGCTTCCCATACCAGCTTTATGATATAAAACATACGCTCGCTTGTATCTCCGACAAGTCTTTTTATGTATCTCGGAACATCACGCGGACTCTTTGGTTTTTGAACACGGTATTGGTCATTGACCTTTCCGGTGGGGGGCGTCATATTCATACAAACACTCTCCTTTTTCTCATTACAGACGGTATTTATTTATGACCTTTTGAAACGGCGGTTTATACAGAAAAACAGAGCCCCATACAGGAGCTCTGTTTTTTGTTAATTCCTGATTCAGGTTATTTCTACTTCATGTCCGTTGAAAATTATTCTTGATCTTCCGCCTACCGTCTCAATATTAAATTTGGACATGATCTCCTGCGTGTCCTCTTTGGATCTGATAGAAACAGAAGCGTCCGAATTTATAAAGGCAGCCTTTACATCGCCGCTTTTTCCGCCGAAAGACAGCGCCGTTTCGCCGCTTACCGAAGCGCGGAACGCTCCGTTTTCAACCCTGAGCTCGGTTGCTTTTTCAAGCGAACCTATGCCGGTACAGTAAAATCCGCTGATGTTTGCCGCTACGATTGAGTCGTCTATCAGGACGTTTGCGGTCTTTCCGCTTATCGTTCCCAATGCCGAAAGCATTTTTCCGCTCATGTTGAGCCTAAGTGAGGACTTGTGTACTGTCACATCGACGCTTCCGTTCATAGAGCCTACGGCTACGCCGTTCATAAGAGAAATTTCCGCGTCAATAGCGCAGGTATGTATATCGAGAATAGCGTTGGCGTTTACCGCGCCTATTCCTACGCCCGTATTTCCGTTGAAGTTTAAAACGATCTTTCCCTGACTCACTGTTATTTTTCCGCCAAGCCCCGAGCCGATGCAAATTCCGGTTTTGCCTCTGGCGTTTACGTTTACCATACCCGATTGATTGAAAACAAGCTCGCCGTGTCTGGAATTCAAATCGTTTCCTATGGCGAAATATTCAACTGCCTCAATTTTTATATCAAGCTTTCCGTCGCCATCGAAAGTAAGCTTTGCGCTTTCGGGAACTCTTATACCGCTCTGATTTAGGCGGGTCTCGCCGCTTATCACAAGCGTTACGTCACTGTTTTCGCCGATGTCTATACACGGGCGGCTCTTTACGTTTGACAGACTTACGTTATCGAGAGTTATCCTTCCCTTAAATCCGGGAGCAACTTCGAGATGTATTTCGGTTTCGAGAGAAGGCGAGCCTATGATCGCGACATCGCCGTTTTTGGTGCCTTCTTTTCCCACAAGAATACATTTATAGCCGTCCTTGACAAGTCTGTCAAGCAGTACGCGCTCGGAGTTTTCGGCGGCGTATACCTGCTGGTCCCTGCCGTCCTGACGCTCCTGATGATACCGCTTTATTTCCTGACGTATCTCAAAGGGAATAGCCTCGATAATTTCCGCCGAGGGCCTGGCGGTGTAGTACCCCTGTATCAGGTCCGCGCCCAGCAAAATAACGGTGTGCAGCTCGTCTGAGGTCTCAACTCCCTCGGCAAGAGCCATGATGTTGTTGTCGTGGCAAAACTCGATTATCTCACGCACAAAATGCTTCTTCTTAGGATTGTCCTGTATCTCCGTGAGAAGCGAGCGGTCTATCTTTACATAGTTGGGATTGTATCTCAGCAGGTTTTGTACGTTTGAATATCCCGTGCCGTAATCGTCTATGGCGATCTTTATATCCATATTGCGGTAACGTTCCTGAAGAGCGCTGAACTCGTTATCGCCGAACTCGGCGTTTTCCGTCAGCTCCACAACGACCGTGTCCGAATGCTTCATAAGCAGCTCGCCCACGCGCCTGAAGTCCTCGTTTTCAAGCTTGGTCTTGGGTATACTGTTTATAAAGACCCTTCTGCCGTGAAACGCCGGCTTGTCGGTCTCGATACTTTCCAATACGTTCAAAAATGTCGCGCGTTCTATGTCATTGAGCCTGTCGGTAAGCTCGGCGTATTTCAGCACATGGAAAGGGGACAGCTTCATCTCGCTTTTCGGGCGCATGAGTGCCTCGTAAGAATAAATGCCGCCGTCTTCCGTGTTTACAATAGGCTGATAGTGATAGCCGAAACGGTTTTGGTTTATAATTATTTCCACTTCCGCCAGCGTTTCTTTTTCCTCGGGCGAAAGAGACGCGAGCTTTCTGATCCGCGCGGCGTCGGCGCCGTTTGACCTTAAAAACAGATTTTCTTTTGCGAGTAGAAGTACTTCGTTCCACAGCTTGTAGATCACATCATCGGAAGTGAGGAAAAGCTTGCCGTTATAGCTTTTCTCAAGTCGGGTAAGCTCTTCTTCGGTCATAATTTGCGACGCTTCTTTCAGAAATTCGGTCAATAACAATATTTTGTCCTGCATATTTATCATGCTCCTTAAGCGCTTAAAGGTCAGATATCTGAAATTCAGATTTAACAACAATTTGTAATCGATACATTTTCATTATAACACAATGTGCTGCATTTGTCAATATTTTCAGAGGCAAACAAATAAAGTCACGATAAATATTCCCCCTTGGATTTTTACTTGACTTTTCTTACAAAATGATTTATAATAAGATTGGTTTGAAAAAGGCATTTAAAAACAACAAGGGAAAGTGATAAATTGGAAACACATACTTATACGGCACAAGAGGCAAAAAAATTGCTTGTTGAGGGTAATCGGAAATATACCGAAAAAAGAGCCGTGTCGATCGACGTTTCGGAGGACATTCTCAAGGCGAGCGTAAACGGTCAGACGCCGTATGCCACGATCGTCACCTGTTCTGATTCGAGAGTTATCCCGGAAGTTATTTTCTCCGCAGGGATAGGAGAATTGTTTGTCGTGCGCGTCGCCGGAAATGTCATTGATTCGCACCAGCTCGGGAGCATCGAATACGCCGCTGAGCATCTCGGGACAGAGCTTATAGTGATTCTCGGGCACGATCACTGCGGCGCGGTCGACGCGGCGCTTCACCATAAGAACGACGGCTACATAAAGCTTATCACAGATGAGATACTTAAAGCTATCGGCGATGAACGTGACGAGACAAAGGCGTGCTGTCTAAATGTAAAGCATAGCTGCGAGGTGATAGAAAACAGCCTGAAAATTAAAAATATGAAGGTCGTCGGAGCGATATATCATCTTGAAAGCGGCGCGGTGGAATTTTTGTAAGTTAATGCTTATACATAACAATAACCCCCTGAAACGGTCAGTTTCAGGGGGCTATTGTTATGCGGTCATATCATAAACCTTATTCGGCTTTAGTCATTTGCCCGATCTCATCGGCTGCCGCGAAAAACGCTTCAACGACTGCCGGGTCAAAATGCGAGCCGGAGCCTTCTCTGATGATATCATACGCTTTTTCAAGCGGCATGGCTTCTTTATAACAGCGCTTTGAGGTAAGCGCGTCAAAGACGTCCGCCACTGCCATTATCCGTGCGCAAAGCGGGATCTCCTCGCCGCTTTTGCCGTAGGGATAGCCCTTTCCGTTCCATTTTTCGTGATGAAACGCCGCCATTTCCGCCGCCATATTCAGATACTCCGATTCTCCAAGCTCGTCTTTCGCGTGGAAAAGCAGTTCCTCTCCCGCCGAGGTGTGCGTTTTCATGATCTCAAATTCTTCGTCGGTAAGCTTTGCGGGCTTGTTTAAAACCGCGTCGGGAATATGTATCTTTCCGATATCGTGAAGCGGTGCCGCTATTATCATATCCTCTACATATCTGTCCGTGAGGATATCGCTGTAAACGCCTTTCTTTTTAAGCTCCTTTGCTATTACCTCGACATATTTCGCCGTGCGCCTGATGTGACCGCCCGTGTTGTCGTCTCTGTTTTCCACGACCTCAGCCATAAACGTTATCATGCCCGACTGCATACCGGACAAACGTTCGTGATAGAACGAGCGCTTGTTGCCCTGCATTATCAGCACGATTATCGTGACTGTCATAATAAACGCCGCCATGCTCCCGATCCCGATGAACGACAGGACCTCCGGGCCGTATTTGCCCGCCGACTGAGCATCTCCGTTATATGACACGATCTCCATATTCATAACTCCCGTGTTGGAGAACAGCATCATAACTATCCCGACTATCCACAGCAGTATCTGCTCGGATAACCGCAGGCTGCGGTTTTTCATATTCTCGTCAAACCACGCGCGCCATTTGCGCCCTTTGAAATAAAACAAGACAAGAAGCACTGCAAAAGTTCCGTAAATCGAGAATTGATAGACTATAATTCCCGCTTCCGAGAAGGAAAGCAGATACGGCGGCACGAACATTGCCGGAATAATAAGCCCGTTGACGATGCCCATAAACGGTATCATCAGAAGAATTCCGGGAAGCCGGTATTTTTTTCTGCTGAGACATATGCTGAGCCCGATCAGGACGAGAACCGCAACAGACGCGGCGTCCTTTCCGAAAGCAATATACGCCCCGACACTTATCAGAAAACCGATCGTCCAGAAGATACGGTGCTTTTTCGGCTCCATATCCGGCTCCAAGAACACATACTTCTTTACCAATAAGCCGCTTATCGCAAGCGCCGCTGTTTCCAGGATACCCAGAATTAACGCAGCCATACCAACCCTCCGTTTTACGCTCCGCATTACCATACCAACATCATTATATCACAGGAATAAGAAAAAAACAACAGCAATAGCTTGTGTTTTTTCTATGTAGGATTTATATGCTCTTTACAGACTGTTTTTGCTTTCGGCGGAGAATTACGAAATAGATCCCGCACAGGATTATCTGCACTATCGTAGACGACGGCGTGGCAAGTCCTATCTTAAACAGCGTAACATCGGGCTGAAGGCTCATGAGCCACGAAACGGGAAGTCTCACGCCAAAGGCTCCGATAATTCCCTGAAGCATGACAAAGGTCGTGCTTCCGCAGCCGTTGAAATAGCCGATAAAACAGAACAAAAACGCTGTGAATACGCAGTCTATCGCGTATGCCCGCAGATAGTCCGCCGCCGCGAATATTATATCGGGGTCGTCGGCGAAAATTCCCGCGAGAAGGTCTCCGCGGAAGAACGTGAAAGCTCCCATCGCGACGCCTACCGCCAGCGACGAGGCTATTCCGCACCACAGCGCTTTTCGAGCGCGCTCGGGTTTTCCCGCGCCGATGTTCTGAGCCACAAACGCGGACATTGACTGCATATACGCCGATGCTACCAACATCAGAAATCCGCACATTTTATCAGCTACTCCGACGCCCGACGACTCTGTGAGTCCCAGATTATTCACAATAGCCATTATCACTAAAAACGAAATGCTTACCAATAGGTCCTGAAGCGCGATGGGCGTTCCCAGACGCAGTATCTTCCCGATATAACTGCCCTTCGGTCTGAGATACTTTAACGAAAACTTAAACGGCAGTTTTTTGGCGCGTATGATAATAAGCGACAATACCACGCTTACCGCCTGAGCCGCAACGGTCGCGTATGCCGCCCCCGCCGCGCCCATTTGCAAAACCGCGACGAACAGCAGATCGCCGCCGATGTTTAGCACACAGGCGATAGCGACTGTGATAAGCGGCATCTTTGAGTCGCCTATGCCGCGGAAAACGCTTCCTACCAGATTATAAGCCACGATAAACACAGTGCCCGCGGAGCATATAGTGATATACGAAACAGTATCATCAAACGCCTCCGCGGGGGCGTGCATTACCTGCGCCAACAACGGCGCGCAGACTATCATGACGGCGGTAAGAGCGACCGCCGTCACTCCGAAAAGGGTGATGCCGCTTCCGATTATCTTTCCCGCCTCGTGCGTCGCGCCCTCGCCTATCTTTCTGCCGACGTAGACAGTAAGCCCCATCGCAAGTCCTGTTATAACGACCGTCAGGGTATGCATTACCTGACTGCCCGTGGATACCGCCGACACATATACTTTAGCCAGCTCGCCGCCGAATTTTCCGACGATAAGCAGGTCTACCGCGCCGTACATTGTCTGTAAAAACAGCGCCAACAGCACGGGTAAGGCAAATCCTATAAGCGGCAGGAATATCCGCCCTTCGGTAAAATTCTGCGTTTGTTTCACGATATTCTCTCCCTTGATTTTGTGTTTTTATTTTGTAAAATGGCTTTACTGATGCTCTGTCGGTTTGTCGCTGAGAATTTTATCGAGCGGTTTTTGCAGTCTGCCGTTGAAAAACTTTACGACCAGACCCGTGAGTAAAGCGGAAAGGACCGTTCCTTCTCTTATTCCTACAATTGTAAAATCGAAAAACAAAAGTGATAAAACAAGAGCAAGAAGCACGCAAAAAATATCAAACGCTATCTTTACGTTTCCAAACTCTTTTTTTGAAATGTCCGAAACCGCCTTTACGAAAGCCTCGCCCGAGTTCATTATCACGTTTGCGATAACGGAAAGCGTTATCCCGAACCCGAGAACGACAATTCCGATGAAAACCATAGCGAGCCTCACGGGATAAACTTCAGCGGGAATAAACGAGACTATCCGCATTCCGATGTCGGTAAACCAGCCGAACAGTATTGACAACGGCACTTGCAGAAGCTGTATGAGCTGAAATTTTTTCCTGAGAAGAACTATCTGTCCGACTATCATGACGCAGTTCCAGATGACCAGCCATGTTCCCAATGAGAGAAAGGTAAATTTATCGCTTAAAACATTAGCCACGGAGGATATCGGCGAAACGCCAAGCTCTCCGTGCTTGGTAAAGGCTATTCCCAACGCCGAGAAAAACAGGCTTATAATAAACAGCACATACCGTTTTGCTGTTTCTGTTTTGCTCATAAATAACGTCAACTCCTGACTATGCCGCCGCGGCTGTTGCGGCAGTTTTCCACAAGTCGGGCGCTTCCATAATGCAGAAGCGCCTTAAAATATTTTAGGTGTTTGTCTTTAACCGAAAAATTTGCTCAAAAAGCTTATTCCGGCTATCTTTCGCACCGCGGCACCGTTTTTATACCCTTTTTTCTCCGCTTTATCCAGAAGCACGGCGGCTTGTTTTTTATCGCCGGCAAAGGCTAAAGCCATCGCGTAGTTTGCCAATACCGTCGGATAATCCGTGTCATCTTCCGATATCAGCTCCATACCCTTTTCATAATATTCCAGCGCGCCCTGATAGTCTTTTCTGAACAGAAGGATCGCGCCGATGTTTGAATATGCCGTCGGGAAATTCGGGTCGATGGATATCGCTTTGTTATAGCATTCCAGAGCTTTATCATGCGATCCGCATTCTCTGTACGCTCTGCCGAGTTTTACCCGCACGGCCGCGTTATGTTCGTCAAGCTCTAACGCCTTTAAGTAAATCTGAAGCGCGTCTAAATATTTTTCTGCCTCGCGGCATTTTTCCGCGTCGATAAACAGCGACATCAATTTTGCGTCAACGACTTCTTTACTGATAATTTCTTCATTTTCACCCAATCTGTATATACTTCCGCAAAAATCGCATATCAGACCGTTGCCTTCGTATTTGCGCAATGAATTTCCGCCGCAGCATTCGCACTTGATAAGCTTCATATTATCTCCTTTGAACTATTTTATCATAAACTTTCTCGCCGCGTTTATGCCGATCTTGTAGGGGAGAGGTCTCAGAGCGCGGTCGGCTTCTTTTAGTTTCTCGCGAATGTTTATTTTCTGAGGGCAGTGCTGTTCGCATTTTCCGCAGCCCACGCACTGCGAGGCAAAGCCCGGCTCTTTTCTGAGTCCCATGTTCTGCGCGAACTCAAAGCGCGCGGGACCTTTTTTCTCCATGTACATGAGGTTGTAGTAAAAGAAATTTCCGGGGATATCCACGCCCTTGGGGCAGGGCATACAATAACGGCAGCCCGTGCAGTTTACCTTCTCGCGCTCGCGGATTATCTGTTTTATCTGCTCGATGATCTTATGATCCTCGTCGGTCAGATGATTAGGCTCTGCTTCACAAGCTATGCGGATATTTTCGTTTACCATTTCCTCGGAGTTCATTCCCGAAAGGATACAGCTTACCTCCGGCTGATCCCACAGCCAGCGCAGTCCCAGCTCCGCGGGAGTATAGCCCTTGCTGTCGGAAGCCAGCACTTGCTTTGCCTTGTCGGGAAGATCTACCAGCTTTCCTCCGCGCAGAGGCTCCATGATAACAACGGGAATACCCTTTTCAGCCGCCGCCTGTAATCCTCTTCTTCCCGCCTGAGTATTCTCGTCAAGGTAGTTGTACTGTATCTGGCAGAAATCCCAGTCATAAGCGTTTAATATTTTCAGAAACATTTCCGTTTCGCCGTGATAGGAAAAGCCGATGCTTTTAATGCGGCCTTCTGTCCTTTGCTTTTCTATCCACTCTTCAATTCCGAGCTCTTTCAGCTTTTCCCACTCGGCGATATCGGTAAACATATGCATGAGATAATAGTCGATATAATCGGTGCGAAGGCGCGACAGTTCCTCGTTGAAGGTCTTGTCAATCGCCGCCGCGGAGCGCAGCATATACTGCGGAAGCTTTGTGGCTATGTATACCTTTTCTCGGCAGTTGTTCTTCTCTAATATCCTGCCGAGACAATCCTCGCTTCCGGGATAGATATACGCCGTATCAAAATAATTCACGCCCTTTTCGATCGCGAGCATTACCTCTTTTTCAGCCTTTTCAAAGTCGATCGAATTTCCCTTTCTGGAAAATCTCATACAGCCGTAGCCGAGCTGGGATATTTGGTTTCCGTGTCTGTCGGGTCTGTATTTCATATTTTTTCTCCTCATGCATAATGGTTCGTTTAACTGTATAATTATATCACATTTCGGCGGAAAAGTCAATATTTACGCGCCGTATTCTTGACATTTGCCGCAAATTGAGTTATAATAGCAATTATAGTTATCTGTAAAAATTTTGTGATACAATAAAAGGAGAGGTTTGGTATGTCATTTTGGAAAAGAGGAAACTACGCTTTTAATACGGTCGAGCACATCGTAAATCTTGTAAAGCACTTTGGAAAGTTCGCTTATGATACGTGGTATGTCGGTATCACTGCAAATTCCGTAAGAAGCCTTAAAGCTCACGGCATAAACACGGATAATCAGATGTCTGCCGATTTTGACGTGTGGGATATCCCGTTTGAAACCGCAAGGGCGTGCAAAGATGCCTTGCTGTCAATGGAGGGTTATGATTTTATTTGTGACGATGAGAGCGATTTCATTGACGACACTTACCCTAATTCCTTTATTTATTTGTATAAAGTAGATGGGATATACCATACAGTCCAACACATAGACGTTTCCGATTTCAAGCCCGTAAAGACGCTCCCCAAAAACCACATCATCGTAACGGAGGTGTCACGCGACGACGAAAAAACCGTCACGAGATATGACGACGAGTTTGATAAAGCAGCCTGTGACCGACTGATAGAAGAGATACGGCAGAAGTTTATTGACAACAAAATGAAGTTTTTGAATATAGTGCACAGAAGCACTATCGAGATGTGGTTTGAATTCGGCGAGGGCTGTTGCACTATCAGTTACAACGGGCACACCTCGCAGGAGGGGTACATACAAAGCTATCGCAACGGGAGCCGTTCGCGAAAGCAGGTCGAGTTTTTCGACGGAACGCGCCCCGAATACATGGTTTGCAGAGACGCAGACGAATTCACCGCTATCCTGCGTTATTTTCTGGAGAAAGACCGCAAGCCCGGAAAACGGCAGAATGTAAAATGGGTCGTTGTTAAAGGAGATTGAACGCGGGTATAATTTTGATACTGAAATCGGGGGAAACCTTTCTGAAGAAAGGTTTTCCCCGAACCCCTTTCCAAAGACTTTTTGTATGATCTCTTACAACGTTTTTACGCAAACTGCGCCTCATACAGTTGCCTGTAAAATGTATCGCTGTCCATAAGGCTGTCGTGCGTGCCGCGCTCGACAACATCGCCGTCGCGCAGTACAAGTATCATATCCGCGTTTTGTATGGTTGACAGGCGGTGAGCTATCACAAAGCAGGTCTTGTCGCTCATCAGCTTTCGCATTGCACGCTGGATCTGCATTTCGGTTCTGGTATCAACATTAGACGTAGCCTCGTCGAGAATAAGCAGCGAGGAACTCAGCAGCATAGCCCTTGCTATCGTCATAAGCTGCTTTTGTCCCTTTGAGATGTTGGAGCCGTCCTCGTCAAGCACGGTATCATACCCCTCGGGGAGCGTCATTATATAATCGTGAATACCGCACGTTCTGCAAACGCGCTCGATATCCTCTTTTTCCGCGGTCTCACTGCCGTAGGCTATGTTTTCGTAGACTGTGCCGTTAAACAGCCATGTGTCCTGTAAAACCATTGAATAATTAAGCCTGAGGCTTTTTCTTGTAAGCTCCCGTATGGGATGCTCGTCAAGCCTAATTTCTCCGCTGTTTACGTCATAAAACCGCATGAGCAGGTTTACTATCGTCGTCTTTCCCGCGCCCGTGGGACCTACTATTGCGACGAGCGAACCTTTCGGAATGTCCAGCGACAGCCCATGGATTATCTCTTTATCTTCGGTATAGCCAAAGCGCACTTTATCCAGAACGACATGACCCTCCGCGCCGTTAAGCTCAACGGCGTTTTCTTTATCCTCCGGCTCGGGGCTTTCGTCAAGCAGACGGAACACGCGCTCTGCCGCCGAAAACGCGGACTGAAGCTCGCCGATTATATTCGCCACCTCGTTTATCGGTCCGCTGAATTGGCGCGAATAAAGCACAAACGTAGATATACTGCCGATCGACACCGAGCCGTGCAAAAACAGTATCGCTCCGAAAAAGCTGACCAATGACAGCGACAGGTTGTTTACAAGGTTTACCGAGGGTCCTGTCAGACTTCCGTAATATTCCGCGCGGTAATACGCTTCTACGGTCTCGTTGTTCTGAGCGTCCAGCTTGGAAATGGTGTTGTCCTCCTGACCGTAAGCGCGAAGCGTTTTCTGCCCGCTTATCATTTCCTCGACAAAGCCGTTCAGCTCGCCGAGCTTTGCCGAGCGTTTCCGAAACAGCGGACGGGTAAAGCCCGTTATTTTCTTTGTCATAAACACGGACAGCGGCACGGTAAACGCGAATATCAGCACCATAAGCGGTGATATGGTTATCATCATAAACAGCGAGCCGACTACCGTGACCGAGCTTGCGAATATCTGAACCAAGTCATGTGACAGTGACGTATTTATCGTGTCGATGTCATAGGAAATTCGGCTGAGGATATCGCCCGTCTGATGCGTGTCGAAATAACCTACGGGAAGCTCCGTAAGTTTGTTGAACACGTCGCGGCGCATGGTATTCACAACACGTCGGCTGATGACTATCATAAGCCTTGACAGCAGATATGACAATACGGCGCTCGCTATATATACAGCCGCCATTGCCAAAGCGTATTTCCATACGCCCGAGAGGTCTACCTTGCCCTCGCCAAGCTCGATAGCGTCAATGGCAAAGCCCGAAAAATACGGTCCCGCAAGCCCCAGCAGATTTCCGCCTATCGTCAGCAGTATGCACAGCACAAACAACAACTTGTGCTCCATAAGATAGGGCATAAGACGGCCGAGTACGGCGGTCCTCTTCATTTTAGGCTCAAAGCCGGCGGAATTTTTAACGTCGCGGATATCTTTTTCTATATCTCTTTTCATCGCCTTGCCACCTTTCCGCTGCCCATCTGCGACTCGCTTATCTCGCGGTATATCTGACAGCCGTTTATCAGCTCGTCGTGCGTGCCCATTCCTATGACGCTTCCGTTATCCATTACGATTATCTTTTCCGCGTGCATTATCGAGCTTATGCGCTGCGCGACGATTATTTTGGTTGAATCCGCGCAGTTCTTCCGTATCTCCTCGCGTAAAAGGGAATCGGTCTTATAGTCCAGCGCGCTTGAAGAATCATCGAGTATAAGTATCTCGGGTTCTCCCGCAAGCGCTCTTGAAATAAGCAGACGCTGTTTCTGACCGCCCGAGAGATTTGCTCCCTTTATAGCGACCTCAGCGTCAAGTCCGCCCAAGCTTTCGATAAACTCCGCCGCCTGTGCCTGCCGCGCCGCTTCAAGCAATCGCTCGTCGGAGAGCGGTCTGCCGAGACGTATGTTTTCGGCTATGGTATCCTTAAACAGCGTGTCGTTCTGAAACACAACACCGAATTTCGCGCGAAGGTCGGAAGTAGCGTAATCGCGGATATCCACTCCGTCTATTTCGATTTTTCCCTCAGAAACGTCGTAATAACGTAATAACGCCCGGATCACCGTCGATTTTCCCGAACCCGTGGCGCCTATTATGCCGAGAGTCTCGCCGCGTTTTAACTCGAAATTCAGGTTTTTCACCGCAAAGCTGCCGTGCTTATAGCGGAAGGTGACATCGCGAAACGCGATATGCGGAGCGTTTTCGGGGATAAACGAATAACGCGGCTCGGTCTCATACAGCTCCGACGGCGTATCCAGAACCTCCAGCACACGCGCCGACGAAGCCGCCGCCTTTGAGAGCATGGTGAACATACGGTTTATCGCCCTCAGCGCGTTTAAAACAATAGTAAACAGGTTCATAAACGCGATTATCTTTCCCACCTCGGAAACGCCGCCGTTTACGCGGTACGCGCCCGCAACTATTACCGCCGCTATGCCGAGATTCAAAAGCAGGCTCATGGAGGGGTTTGTCAGCGCCATTGTGTTTTCCGCGGCGCGCTCGCGCTCTGAAAGCGTATCGTTTACTCCGCGGAAGCGTTCGCGCTCGTAGCCCGACTTTGAAAGCGCTTTTATCACGCGAACTCCGACGGCGTTTTCGCGTACTACTCGAAGCATTGAATCCGCCGCCTGCTGTGATTTTGTGAACAGCCGCGCGCCTTTTCGCGAAACGAAAAACGTTATCCCGAAAACTATCGGAAGCGTTATCACCATTATAAGCGTAAGCGCGGGGTCAAGCGTAAGAGTTACGATGATTCCTCCTACCAGCATTATCGGCGCGCGCACTCCGAGCCTCTGTATCATGCCGACAGTCTGATGAAGAACATATGTATCGCTTGTCATACGGGAAATGAGAGAGGGGATAGTAAGCTCGTCAACGCGCTGTTCTGAGAGATACGATATCTTCGCGAAAAGATCGCGGCGTATCTGCCGTGTCGTGTCGCGGGCGACCGCCGCCGCCATACGGTTTGCGGCGATATTTCCCACCCACGCGAGCAGCGAGCACACTATCATAAGCACACCCCAGACTATCACGGGGTCGATCTCGCTAAGCGGGATAAGGTCGTCGATTATGTAGGAGAGTATCCACGGTATGGCAAGCTCCGACAAAGTTGCCAGGACCTTTATCATAAAACCCGCCGACATTCGCGGGATAAACGGGCGCAAATAAGCCGCTAAACGTTTCATAGTATTCCTTTCAAATGTTTTCTGACATAACATAATTAGATTATACCGCCGAAACAAATTTTTGTCAACAAAAAATCCCGTAAGAATACGGGATTTTCATCTATTTTTCAGACTCTGCTCAGCTTTTGAAAAGCTTTAATTTACGTCGGCTTCCTCGTTTACCCGATAATCAAAAAAGTCAAAGTCTGCGGTCTTCTCGCGGAACATAAGGTCGATACAGCCTATCCCCGCAAACGCGCCCGTATAGCTTCCGAATCCGACATAATCGTCGGAAAGCTTTGTCAGGTCAAAGCTTTCGCCTATTGTCAGGAAATTACTTCCGTCATAGCCGTATTCAAAATGAAACTCTTTGCCTTCTAAAATTATCCTCAGATATATTTCGCGGTCATCAACGGGAATTCTCGTATTTACAAGCTCGGTTTTTTCGCCGCGCTCAAGCTTTACTATCCCAAGCGCCGCACTGTTTGATGTCTCGCTGAAATATTTGCGCAGATAAACGAAATTAAGGTTGTTGTAGTAAAGCAGGATACCCGCCGAATGCTTGTAAATTTCGGGAGTAAAATCAAGCTTTGTCGTTATAGCGCCTTTAACTCCCGTAAGCTTTCGGGCGAGAATCGACGCGCTGTGCGGCGAGCAGAACGATTCTCCTCCGCGAAGTCTTATATAGCCTTTTCGCGCGGTCAGGTCGGCAAAATCCGTCGGCTTTATCCTCGGAGAATAAAAGTGTTTTCCCAATTCCTCGCTGTCAAAATCGTCAAGTTCGGGAATTTTCGCAAGCTTTATTTCGGGTAGCTCCGGCGGTTTTACATATTCGTCGGGGAGCTTTCCTCCGACCTTTCTCAGCCAGCCGTCGTCTGTCCATTCCATCTGCTGAATCGCGGTCTCGCGACCGAGAGTACACCGAAGCTCGGGAAGAAACGGTCTGCCGCAGAGATGAACGAGATATGTCCCGCCGTCAGGCAGATCGACGTAGCTTCCGTGTCCCGCCTTTTGCAGCTTTACCTCGGGGTTAAAGCAGTCCGTAACAACATGGTCCTCGCTTCTGACAAAATTCTCGGGATACGAGGTCAGGATAGGGTTTTCGGGGTCAGGCTCGTAATCTCCGAAAATATCGCGGCTTCGCGCCATTGTCACACAGTGGCCGTAGCCCGTGCCGCCCTCCGCGCACATGAGATAGTAATAGCCGTTTTTCTTGGTTATGTGCGGAGCCTCGAGACAGCCGCGCTCGGTCGCTCCTCGGTAGACGCGCTTTGGAAAACCGAGCGGCTTAAAGCTTTTGGGGTCTATCTCGCACACGCAAATCTCGCCGGGCTTTTCATAGCCCTCGCGCGTTTCCCATTCGATCGAGCTTACATATTTTCTCCCGTTTTCATCGTGAAACAGCGAAGCGTCAAAGCCCGCGGAGTGAACATACACGGGCTCGCTCCACGGACCTTCGATATTCTTTGAGGTGATGATATAATTCGCGCAGTCGTGATAGCGCGCGTTGGTCGAATACATACACCCGAACAGGATATAAAACAGCCCGTCCTCTTCGCAGTATGTAAGGCAGGGCGCCCATATTCCTTTTCCCGAGGGGAGGTTTCTTAAGTCTATCTGCGAATAGTCGGAGAGAACGTTTGTTATCAGCTCCCAATTCCTTAGATCCCTCGAGTGGTATACGGGTATCCCCGGAAACCACTCGAAGGAAGAGACCGCGCAATAGTAATCATCGCCTTTGCGGCAGATGCAGGGGTCGGGATTACAGCCCTTCAGAATAGGATTTCTAATCATTTTTTCAGCAAGGTCTTAAGACGCTCCATAGCCTCGATAGTCTTTTCGTGAGAACCGAACGCGGTAAGTCTGAACCAGTTCGCGCCGTTCTTTCCAAAGCCCGCTCCGGGAGTTCCCACTACCTGAATCTCATTCAGGAGCATATCAAAGAACGCCCAGCTATCCATGTTGTTCGGGCATTTGAGCCAGATATACGGGGAGTTTACGCCGCCCGTGTATTTGATGCCAAGCTCGTCGCAGGTCTTTCCGATAACTCGCGCGTTTTCCTGATAATATCTGATATTCTCGCGGCACTGCTTTTGTCCCTCGGGAGTGAAAACAGCCTCAGCCGCGCGCTGAACGGGATAGGAAACCCCGTTGAACTTGCTGCCCTGTCTTCTGCCCCATATCTCGGCAAGCTTTACGTCGTTGCCCTTGCTGTCCTTCTGGACTAAATCGTTGGGAACCACGGTATAGCCGCAGCGGGTCCCGGTAAAGCTCGCGGTCTTGGAAAGCGAGCAAATTTCGATTGCACACTTCTTCGCGTTTTCTATGCAGAAGATCGAGCGCGGGATATTATCCTCGGTGATAAACGCCTCATAAGCCGCGTCATAGATGATAACGGCGTTGTTTTCAAGCGCGTAGGCCACCCACTCCTCAAGCTGTTCTTTAGTGTAAACAGAGCCTGTGGGATTGTTGGGAGAGCAGAGGTAGATAAGGTCGGCGTGTACGCTCTTGTCGGGCATTGCCGCAAAGCCGTTTTCCTCGGTAGAGTCGGCGAAGATGACCTCGTTTCCGTTCATAACGTTTGAGTCAACGTATACGGGGTACGCGGGGTCGGTGACAAGCACAACGTTTCCGCTTCCGAAAATGTCGATTATGTTTCCGCAGTCGCTTTTCGCGCCGTCCGAAACGCGTATCTCATCGGCGGAAACATCAGCGCCGAAGCTCTTGTAATAGTTTGAGATAGCCTCGCGCAGAAAATCATAGCCCGCGCCGCTGTCCTCATATCCGCGGAAGGTCTCCTTTACGCCCATTTCGCGGCTCGCTTTTACCATTGCCTCGACCACCACCGGCGCAAGCGGGAGCGTTACGTCGCCGATACCCATTCTTATCAGTCTTTTCGCCTGCTCGGGGTTTTGCTCGGAATACGCCTTTATGCGCTTGGCGATTTCGATAAACAGATAGTTTTTCTTGAGGTTGCCGAAGTTTTCATTAAGCTTTGCCATTTTGCATTTTCCTTTCATTATCAAAAATTTATTCAATAATATTAAATCACATTTTTTTCCATTTGTCAAGATTAACGGAGCTATTTTGGGAAATAATAATCAGGGAAAAATAGTTTTAGAGTATAATTACGAAAAACAAAACAAGAAATTTCGACAAATATGGTTAAAATGCACAAAAAAGAATATTATTGCCGTTCTTTTTGGAATTTGCTCTTGTAAATTGGTATACGTTTGTGTTATAATACAACTGTGTGGGTGTAAATTTTTACCGCACGTCATCAAATTGATTTTTATACTTAAATTTATAAGATTACATACATTCAACTTTATATATAGAATTAAGATATAAAAATGCCTCGGACAGAGGCAGGGGGAAGTGCACATTGGAAAAATATATCATAAAGGGCGGAAAGAAGCTTTCGGGAGAGGTCGTTATAAGCGGAGCGAAAAATGCCGTTGTAGCTATCCTTCCGGCGGTAATTCTTTCGGATGAGCCCTGCGTTATTGAAAATATTCCCGGGATAAGCGACGTTACGATAACTTTGCAGATCATGTCCGAAATGGGCGCGAAGATCCGCATGATAAACAAGACCACCGTGGAGATAGATCCCCGCGGACTTATGAATCTGCCTATCCCTTACGATAAGGCGAAGCGTATGCGCGCGACAACTTATTTCCTCGGAACGCTGCTCGGCCGTTTTCACAGCGCCCACGTTTCCATGCCGGGCGGCTGTAACCTCGGAGACAGGCCGATAGACCAGCACCTCAAGTGCTTTGCGGCTCTGGGAACAACGTGTGAGCTTGAGGGCGGAATGATACACCTTTCGGCTGACAGACTCATCGGAAATCAGATATTCTTTGATAAAAACTCCGTGGGAGCTACCATAAACGGCATTATGGCGGCGGTAAAGGCTGAGGGTCTTACTATAATCGAAAACGCCGCAAAGGAGCCGCACGTTGTCGATCTTGCCAACTGCCTCAACTCCATGGGCGCGGACATTATCGGCGCGGGAACTGACGTTATCAAGATACGCGGCGTAAAGTCCCTTCACGGAACGACCTACAGCGTTATCCCCGACCAGATAGAAGCGGGAACTTATATGGCTGTCGCGGCGGCGACAAAGGGCGATATCCTTATCAAGAATGTTATACCCAAACACCTTGAGCCTATTACAAACAAGCTTCTGAAGATAGGAGTCAAGGTAGAGCAGTTTGACGACGCGGTTAGAGTTGTCGGCGGCGAGGGATATGTCGGCACAAGCATAAAGACCCACCCCCATCCCGGATTTCCCACCGATATGCAGCCTCAGCTTTCCGCTGTGCTTGCGTGCGCAAACGGAACGTCTATGATAACCGAAAGTATTTTCGACAACCGTTTCCGTTATGTGGATGAGCTTCGCAGAATGGGCGCGAACATATCCGTAGAGGGCAGGGTAGCGGTTATAGAGGGTGTGGAACGTCTCAAGGGCGCGCCTATGAGAGCTACCGACCTGAGAGCCGGCGCGGCGCTTATCGTCGCGGCGCTCGGAGCGGAGGGTACCTCGGAAATATACGACATTTTCCATATCGAGCGCGGCTATGAAAATATGGAGATAAAGCTCAAGGCGCTTGGCGCTGATATTGAAAAAATTGACGAGCCCGAAGAGCCGGGAGAGGAATCACGAAAAGCGATCTAATAAATCTTTTGGTAAGGTAAATCACAGGCTGTTGAGAAGCTCAAGGTGCGCGACAGCCTGAATATATATGTGGAGAATTTATGTCAAGGATATATCCGATCTGCTCTTCAAGCAGTGGAAATTCAACATTTATCGGAACCCGTGGTCACGGTATTATCGTGGACGCGGGCTGTTCTTTCAGTGCGTTGAAAAACGCGTTGTCGATCATAGAGACCAGGCTTGACGAAAGCGAGATAGAGGCTGTTTTCATAACTCACGAGCACACCGACCATATAAAAGGCGTCGAGCAGTTGATAAAGAAAACAAAGATACCGGTTTTTGCCTCGTCCGGAACCATAAAGGCGATTTTTCCAAAAGATGCGGACGCAAGGTTGTTCAACGCCGAGGACGGTTATCGCAGCGCGGATTTTGAGGTCAGCGCGTTTCGCACGTCTCACGACTGTGCTATGAGCGTGGGGTACAGGATACGTTTCGGAGAGGACAGCTTCGGAGTATGTACGGACACGGGCATTGTCACGGCTGAGGCGGAAAGAGCGCTGCTCGGCTGTAAGACTGTTTTGCTTGAAAGCAACTACGACGAGGAAATGCTGAGGAAAAATCTTAATTATTCTCCCGACTTAAAACGCAGGATCTCGGGAGAATTCGGGCATTTGTCCAACGACGCGTGCGCGGAATTCGCGCTGAGACTTGTGAAAAGCGGAACGCGAAATATAATTCTCGCTCATCTGTCGCGTGAAAACAACACGCCGAATACGGCAAAAAGCTGTGTGGAAAAATATCTTTCGGCTCACGGGTTTATGACTGAGCGAGACTATACGCTAAGCGTGGCTCCCGCCGCTACAACGGGAGAGTACATAGCGGTATGATATCGGACAGTATGAGGTGAATTTTATGGATGGAAAACAAAAAACGGGCATAAGCGATAAGCTTAAGCTTTGCTTTTTGCTGGCGTATTTTTTGATCCTTACGGTAGAAAGGGTAATAAGTCTCACGTCTGTTTTTACGGGCGATTTTTCGGTTTATGACGCGCTCGACTGGTATATGACCGCGCTTACATTGTTTGCTGTTTTCGGGGCTTATGTTTACATAATAACAAGGTGTGAGCTGTTTGTGAAAAACTACAGCGCGGAAAATATCTCGTCAATTGTCTCACCGAAAAATTTCGGCAGGCTTTCTATAGCCGCGGGTGTTTTACTGCTCGGAGGAATGGTACATACAAACGGCACGATAGCGGGAGTTCAGTTTGCGAGCTACGGAATGATACTTGTTTCAATGGCGATACACACCGCACAGCAGGTAAGGGCGAGCGGTGGGGGCTTAAAAAAATGGCTGTCGTTTGCGTATATCGTGGCTTTTTCAATGGCGATCCCCGTGGTGTATCATTCGGCGATCGAGTTTTCATGGCTGTTTATCCCTCTTGAATGCGTTGTTTCCGCGGGAATGGTCGTTTTGTTTACAATTATGCTCAAGGGCTTTTACGAGGGCGGCGGCGAATACGGATTTTCGGTCGTGCCGTTTATTGTAATGGTAATAGGAGACGCGGCGGTAATTTACCTGAGATGGAACGAGGAAATAAACTTTTTCGTGCTGATCTTCGCAAGCCTCGCGGCTGTGCTGTGGATAGCCGGACGTTTGTTTAAAGCTAAAACAGATAAATAATTTTATTATTGACATATGATTTGTTTTGTGGTAGAATTAAATCATAGATTGGGTAAAAATTCAGCTGCTTTAAGGAGGACTCTAAGTTGAGAAGGTCTGTAAAGGTTTGCAGAAAATGCGGCGCGTCCATGCCGGACGACGCTGTTTATTGCATGAAGTGCGGAGAAAAGCTCGAAGAGGAAAGAAACTGCCCCAACTGCGGAAACAGTGTTCCCGAGGGAGCAAAGTTCTGCTTTATGTGCGGAAAAAAGCTGCCGCTGGTGCTTGAGGCTTCTCCCGCAAGCGATTTCGAATACAGAAAGATAGACAGCGGGACCGTTACGATAAGAAAGTATAACGGAAGCTCGGACAACGTGGTCGTGCCCGATCTCATTGAAAATGCGCCCGTTACAAAAATAGGCGTGGAT
Organism: Oscillospiraceae bacterium; assembly: GCA_022508925.1. Lineage (GTDB taxonomy): Bacteria > Bacillota > Clostridia > Oscillospirales > Ruminococcaceae > CAG-115. Next base: position 21,901 of record JAFLUF010000033.1, read on the forward strand.
ACATTCAACGGCTGCAGCAGGATAGTTACTATAAATCTCCCGCAGAGCGTCCTTGAGATCGGAAACTCGTTCTGTTCGGGCTGTATAAGCCTTACGAGCATCAACATTCCGAGCGGCGTAATGGAGCTTGGCGACTACGCGTTTTTCGAGTGCACAAGGCTTGCGAGCATAATCATTCCCGATACCGTTGCCAAGATAGGAAGCAAGGCGTTTTACAACTGCTCTAACCTTGCGAGCGTTGTTACTCCCGAGGGACTTACCGAAATAGGCTCGGACGCGTTTAACGGCTGTGAGAGAATGACGAGCCTCAGAATTCCCGCAAGCGTTTCAAAGATCGGCATAAGGGCTTTCAGCGGCTGTGTAAGGCTTGAAAGCGCGGTTATCCCGAACGGCGTAACAGAGCTTGGCGTCGGCGTTTTCGCGGATTGCAGGGCGCTCAGAAACGTGGTGCTTCCCGACAGTCTTAAGAGTATTTTCGGCGGCGATCTGTCGCAGAGCGCGACGTTCAGAGGCTGTGAGAACATCTCGGTCGCGTACAAGGGCAACATTTACGACTATGAGCATATCCACGACCTTTACAATGCGGTTAATTCTTCAGAAGGCTGAGATGAAACATAAATACTACCCGAAAAAGAATATACGTTAATAAATCCCCGAAGCAGTTTGATATGACTGCTTCGGGGATTAGTTTATCATTCGGTTACTCGCATAAATCATAATTTAGCGTAAAGTGATAAAATTCAAAACAAACACATAATACCGATCATCAAAAAGCATACAGACAAAGCGATATGCACCTTACAGTCCGCAACCGCCTCATGCAAGGAAAAGCCGTAAACGAAAACGCGCACGAATATCCCAACCACCGTGGGCAAAAGCATAACGGGAATTACCAATCCGTTAGGCAAAAAATCAAGTTCCATAATTAAAAAGAATAAGCCTAAAAAAACAATCAGCAGCACGAGCGTTTTCCATTCCGATATGCTGTTTCTGAAATTAGAGGTTTCCTTTTCGTGTCTTGCCTTAGCAAAAAATTCCTCGATATTCTGATGACTTTCGTATTGTTCCGGCAGTTCGGAAGGGGGGATGTCCGCGCCTGGCATAAGCGGTTCAAACTTCGGCAGTGTACCATCAACACTTTCGTGATGATTTTCATCCTTCATAAATATCATTCCCTCTTAGATAACAAATAAATTCCGATTT
>JAFLUF010000034.1 GCA_022508925.1 Oscillospiraceae bacterium
TACGAACTTCAGCAAGAACGCCGTCCCTTGCGCATGAACGCTTGAAACGCTTGAGCGCGGTTTCGAGCGACTCATTTTTGCCAAGACGAATTTCTGCCATCTATATTTCCCTCCCCTTGCCTATCGGCACAGGCTTATACTTTTAATTAAACAGTATATGTTGTATTATACACCATAAATTGTTGTTTGTCAAGAGAATTTTCACAAAAATTTCAAGTTTTTTCTTTTTTGGCAAATTTCTCCAAATTCAACAGCAGAATTTAGGTCAAAAAAGTTTTTCGTCATCATTCCCAAGCAGAAATATCGACAGGCTCGCCGTCCGCCCAGAGATTCTCGAGGCGGTAGAAATCGCGCTGTTCTTCGGTGAAAATATGGACCACAACGTCAATATAATCCAGCACTATCCACCCCGCCGTTGATATACCCTCGATATTCTTCGGCTTTACGCCCTTTTCTTCGAGCTTAAGCTCGACAAAATCCGCCATCGCCTTTGCCTGCGTCGTGCTTGAAGCGCCCGCGATAACGAAATAATTCGCTATGCTTGTGATGTCCTTTACCTTAAGTGCGGTTATGTTTTCGGCTTTCTTTTCGGAAAGCGCCTTTACCGTTATTTCAAGTTCTTCCAGATCGGTCATAATGTTTCCCTTTCTTTATTGAATTTCAGATAGTAATTATACGCCTCAAATGTCGAAACGGGTATCAGCGAGCATTTTCCCGCTACGCTCTGTATCTGATAGATAAGCGCTATCGACATCGCGAGGTCAATGTCCTTATTGCAATACTCGCGCATTTTGTCGATCCCCTTATAATCGCGGTCGTCGGAGATCATATCCCCTAAATACACGACTTTCTCGATAAGCGTCATTTCCGCGCGTCCGACTGTGTGATATCGTATAGCGTTGATAATTTCCGCGTCGGTTATGTTCAGCTTTTCGCGGACATAATACGCGCCGGCTATGCCATGCCAGAGCTGTTTCGCGGCAAGCTCGGCGGGGTCGGGAGAAAGTCCGCTGTCTGCGGCATACTGCTTTTGCGTTTCAGCGTTCTCCTCTTTCATTATGTCGTGCAGAAGTCCAGCGAGATAGCTTCGCTTTTCGTCCGCGCCATAGCGCTTTGCGAGATGATAGCACGCCTCCGCCACATTCATGCTGTGCGTAAAACGCTTTTTTGAAAGCCGATCTTTTACCAGCTTTTCGTATTCGTCAAACTCTTCGTATTTACTCATTTTTTAATTTTTTCTCGGGGAAAACCCTTTCTGAAGAAAGGGCGCATTATGCGCTATGCGCAAAACGCTTCCCCGAACCCCTTTCCCAAAGACTTTTTGTACGGTCTTCTACGGCTGTTTATACAGCCCGTTTTCATTGATGTATTTTTCCACGCCTTCGGGAATAAACCCCGAAACGCTTTCGCCGTTTTTCAGTTTCTCGCGGACTTCCGTTGAGCTTATATCAACAACCTCAGTCGGCATTACCTTTATCCTGCCGATCTCGTTTGCGAACTCGAGCATATCCGCGAAATTATCTCCGCCCCTTGCAGCGGCGCAGACGGTGGATTCCTTCAGAATGGACTCGTATTTATACCATTTCGTAAACGAATAAAGCATATCCCCGCCGATAATAAGATAGAAACGCTCGTCGGGATACAGCTTATCAAGCTCACGGATAGTGTTTATCGTATAGCTTACTCCGCCCAATTTCCGCTCGATATCGCTTATTTCCACGGCGCACTTTCCGTGTGAATAACCCTCGCCTACCTCCGAAAAAGCCAGCCTGCACATCTCGGCGCGCTGTTCAAACGGCAAAAGCGTTGTCGCCTTATGCGGACTTTCGTAGGTCGGTATCACCAGCAATTTGCGCAGCTTGAGCTGTGATATCGCTTCTTTGGCAAGGTGGACGTGTCCGTTGTGAACGGGATTGAACGCGCCGCCTAAAATTCCCGTTTTGTTAATCAAGCTCGATCACCCGCTTCTTTTCGTCCTTGCTGCGTCTGAATAATACGAACTTGCGCCCGATGACCGCCACGACGTCCGCTCCGAGTTTCGGCGCGATAATGTCCGCCGCCTCGCGCGCGTCAAGATCGCACGCCTCCTGTACGCCGAGCTTTATAAGCTCGCGGGCGTTTATGGCGTTTTCAAGCTGATTTATTATCTCGTCGGTTATACCGAGCTTTCCGATATAGAATATCGGCGATAGGCTCATAGCCTGTGAGCGCAGATTTGCGCGCTGTTTACTCGTTAACATTATGAAAACTTCTCCTTTAAAATGTCCGACAGCTTTTTAAACGCCTTTGCGCGGTGGCTGATCCTGTTCTTTTCCTCTTCGTCGATCGTCGCCATGCTCTCGTCGTCGCTCAGCATAAATATCGGGTCGTATCCGAAGCCGTTTTTTCCGACAGGCTCGTCGCCTATATAGCCGCAGACCTCGCCGCTTACGGAATACTCGCTGTCCTCGTCGAAAATGAAATATATAGAGCACACAAACCTCGCGTCGCGAAGCTCTCTTGCCACTCCGTGCATTTCCTCAAGTACTTTCTGACAACGCTCTTCGTCGGTCGCGTTTTCCCCCGCGTAGCGCGCGGAATAAACTCCCGGAGCGCCGTTTAAGAAGTCGATCTCAAGACCGCTGTCGTCGGCTATTGTAGGAAGCCCCAACGCCTCGAAAACCGCGCGCGCCTTTATGTGCGCGTTTTCCTCAAAGGTATCGCCGTCCTCGACTATTTCCTCGCAAAATCCCGCGTCCTTCATTGACACGACTTCAAACCCATACGGCTCCAAAAGCTTTTGAAACTCGCGCAGTTTTCCCGCGTTGTTAGACGCGATTATCAGCTTTTTTCGGGGGTTGTCGGAACTGTTGTTATTCATAACTATCCTTTCTTAACTTTAATTTAAAACCAATGTTGTTTAAATCACTCAAAAAGCGCGTCGACATAGGCTTCGGGAATAAACGGCTGTAAATCGTCGATTTTTTCACCTACTCCGACTAACTTTACCGGCAGGTCAAGCTCGTTTTTGATAGGGATTATTATACCGCCCTTTGCCGTTCCGTCGAGCTTTGTGAGAACTATGCCCGTGATATCAGCGCTTTCGTTGAACAGCCTTGCCTGACTTACGGCGTTCTGACCCGTTGTAGCGTCAAGCACCAGCAGCGTTTCAATACACGCCTCGGGAAGTTCGCGGTTTATTACTCTCGCGATCTTCTTAAGCTCCTCCATAAGATTTTTCTTATTATGAAGCCTTCCCGCGGTATCGCAAAGCACAATGTCCGCGCCGCGCGCCTTTGCCGCGGAGATAGCGTCGAAAACCACCGCCGCGGGGTCGCTGCCCTCGGAGTGCTTTACGATGTCAACCCCCGCGCGCTCTGTCCAGACATTGAGCTGATCTATTGCCGCGGCTCTGAAGGTGTCCGCCGCCGCGACTATCACCTTTTTGCCGTTGGCTTTGAATTTTGCCGCCATTTTGCCTATGGTAGTGGTCTTTCCCGCGCCGTTTACGCCGATGACCATTATCACGGCGGGTTTTGAGTTCAGGTTAAGGTCGTTTCCGCCGGTAAGCACCTCGGAGATTATATCCTTTAATATCTGTTTTACCTCGGCGGGCTCGGTGGTGCCTGTTTTCTTAACACGACTGCGGAGTTCCTCACATATCTCGGCACTTGTCTGCGCGCCGATATCGGAAAGGATAAGCGTTTCCTCAAGCTCGTCGAAAAAGTCCTCGTCGATTTTTGTAAACGAGTTTATTATTTCCTCTATCCTGCTGACAAAGCCGTCCTTGGTCTTGCGAAGTCCCTCGCGTATCTTGCTTTTGGACTCCTCAAGCTCCTTTTCATATTCCTGCTGAAACTCGATATCGGATTCGTGGTCGGTGAAAATCGGCGAGCCGCCGCTGAGCCTTTCAAGAAACGCAAGGCGCTCCCGACTTTCCCTTTCAGCCTGCTCGTCACGTTTTTTACGCCTGTCAAATAGACCCATATATTCTCCTTGTCGTTATTTGATTATTTCGTTCAGTTCATCGGAAAGCTCGTCCGAAAGCTCCTGTCTGAGCAGGCGGGAAACTCCCTTTTCCTGCATAAACACGCCGTACAGAACCGAACAGCCCTCGATAGTTCCGCGGCGGTGTGTTATCACCATAAGCTGAGTGGAACGGCTGAACTGGTTGAGATAGCGAATGTACTTGTCGACGTTTACCTCGTCGAGCGCCGCGTCTACCTCGTCGAGCATACAAAACGGCGTGGGACGGTGCATGAGTATCGCGAAATAGATAGTTATGGCCACCATGGTCTGTTCGCCGCCCGAAAGCGAGATAAGGTTTTTTATGACCTTTCCCGGTGGCGCGGCTTTTATTTCTATGCCGGAGTTGAGCACGTCGTCGGGATTTGTAAGCTCAAGCTCGGCATGAGAGCCGGGACCGAATATCTGCGTGAATATCGACTTGAAATGGTAGTTGATATCCTCAAAGCTCGCCAAAAACCGCGCTTTGATATCGGCGGTTAGCTGTTCGATAAGCTTCTCAAGGTCGCGCTTGGAGTTTTCGATGTCGCGCAGCTGAGCTGACTGAAACTCATAACGCTCGGAGACCTCGCGGTATTCTTCGATAGACGCCATATTTACGCTTCCGAGGTCGGTTATTTTCTTGGTAAGCTCTTTAAGCTCCGCCTCAGCCCCGGGTAGATCTTCGGGTATTTTCGCCTCTTTTTCCGCCTGTGAAACAGTAAGCTCGTAGCTGTCGAAAAGAAGCGAAACTATTCTGTCATATTCATTCTGAACAGAAGCGCGGCGCTCTTCGAGGCGCGCGGCTGTTCCCGTAAATTTCTCCTTTTCGCGGTTAAGCTCGGCGATGTTTTTATGAAGCTCGTTTATCTTCTGCTCAAATCCTTCTATCTCTTTTACACAGCTTTCTATCTCGGCGTTTTTATCCGTAAGCTCGCCGCTTTGCGCCGAGATCTCCCGCTTTAACCGCTCGATTTTTTCGCGTATCTCGCGGTCGGAATCGTCCAGCGCGGTCATCAGATCTTTGTAGCCTCCGCTGTTTTCCAAAAGAGTTTTCCGGTTTTCCTCGATGTTTTTTATCTGCGCGTTTAGCGCGTCGATATCCTTTATCGCTGACATTTTGTCCATATTGAGCGCGCTTATGCTGTCGTAAAGCGATCTCATCTTGTTTTCGGCTATTCCGCGCTGTTCGGACTGAGCCGAGTGCTCCTTTTCAAGAAGCTCTATCTTCTTTGAGATCTCGTCGATCTTCGCCTTTGCGCCGCTTATGGTCTCACTAAGGCGCGAGATCTGCTCGTCAAAGCCTTTAAGCGTATTGTCCGAGGTTTTCTTCTGCGCGTTAAGCTGTTCTATAAGCCCGACTACCCTGGAAATCTCAGCGCCGGTGCTTATATCCTCGCGCTCAAGCTCGCGTATCCTGTCCTGCATTCCCTCAAGCTCGATGGAATATTTAGCGTACTCCGCGCGGGCTTTTTCAAACTCTGCGCGTTTTTCCTTTTCGCTTTCCGAGAGAGCTTTTATCTCGGAATACAGCGCGTCTGTTTCCTGCTTACGCGAGATAATTCCGCCCTTGTTTATCTGCGAGCCGCCCGTAAACGAGCCGCCCGCGTTTACAACCTGCCCGTCAAGCGTTACTATCCTGAACTTATAGCCGTATTTTTTTCCGATGACGGTCGCGGTGGAAATATCGTCAACAACCGCGGTCGTTCCGAGGAGATTTCCGATGATATCGCGGTAGGTCGGGTCAAACTCCACAAGCTCGTTTGCTATGCCCTCAAAGCCTATCTCGTTTCTCAGACCCTGCTCGTTTAAACTCCTGCCCTTCATCGAAGTAAGCGGATAGAAGGTCGCTCTGCCTGCTTTCGTTTCCTTCAGAAAGTTGATACAGCGCTCGGCGGTCTGCTCGTTATCAACTATGATATTCTGCATTACGGGCTGCAAAACCGTCTCGATAGCGATAACGTATTTTTTCGGAACGGTAAGTACATCGGCGACGATGCCGTGTATTCCCGAAAGCCTGCCCTGTTCTCCCGCGCTTATTACCTCTTTTACCGAGCGGAAATACCCTTCTTTGCTTTTCTCGATATCCGAAAGGACTTTATAGCGCTGCTGTTTTTCTCCGAGCGCCGAGGACGCGTTTTCGAGAGCGGTCCTCGCGTCGTCAAGACGCTTTTTTCTTCCTTGAAAAAGACGCTCCATACCGCCGAGCCTGTTTTCAGCCGCGGCTTTTTCCTCGGCTGTTTCCGAGGCTCTTTTCTTTATCTCGAAAAGCTCGGCGTTATACGCGGCGATTTTTTCCTCCGCGTCGGAAGCTCCGCTTAAAAAAGCCGATTTTTGCTTTTCGGCTTCCTCCAGCGACAGACCCGACTGTGTTATAGTAAGCGAATATTCGGTCTTTTCACGGTATGCCGCCGCGATCTCGCCCTCGAGCGCGGAAAATCCCTCGCCGGACGACAAATTCTCCTCAGAAATTTTGTCAAGCGTTTTCTGCGCCTCGGAGATCTTTTTGTCAAATTCTTTTACTTCTTCATTCTTAGCTGAAATTTGTTCTTTTACCTCGTCTATCTGCTTATCAAACTCAAAGCCGCTCTGCTGAGCCTTTTCAAGCTGTTCCTTAAGCTCCTCGCGTTTGGTCTTGTTATGCTCGAGGTCGTTTTCGGATACTTTTACCTCGGTGTTCTTTTCCGAAAGTATATCGCCGGCGCTTTTTATCTCGCCGCGCATTCTGTTTAAAGCGGCGTTTTTGGACAGCTTTTCGTTCGCGAGACTTTCGATCTCTTCCTCGGATTTCCTTATATCGTGCTCGTAATGCTCGCATTCGCTTGTATTGAGCAAAATATCGTCGGACAATTTCTGAAGCTCGGCGCGCCTTTCCTTTAACCGCGCGGCGCTTACGGATATTTCAAGCTCCTTTTTCTGCGACATCAGCTCCGAGGCGAGCGCGGCTTTTTCCGACTGTTTTTTCAATATCGGAAGACGCTCCTCGTCGGCACGGATAAGGTCGTGCTGGCGGGTGATGTTGTCCTGCGCCTGAGCAAGCTGTTTTTCCGCGTCGGCTTTTTTATGCAGGAACAGTGATACTCCCGCCGCTTCCTCGAAGATCTCGCGGCGGTTTATATCGCGGGAATTTACTATCTCCGCGACTCTTCCCTGTCCGATTATGGAATATCCGTCGCGCCCGAGACCGGTGCCCATAAGAAGCTCCTGAATGTCCTTAAGGCGTGTTTTCTTGCCGTTTATAGAATACTCGCTCTCGCCCGTGCGGTAGAGCTTTCGCGAGATTTCAACCTCGTTGTCGTCAATATTAAGCGCCCTGTCGCTGTTGTCTATCACAAGAGAAACGCTCGCGAAACCCATGGGCTTGCGCTCGACCGTGCCATGGAAGATAACGTCCTCCATTTTCTCTCCGCGCAGAGTTTTCGCGCCCTGCTCTCCCATAACCCAGCGCAGCGCGTCGGAAATATTGCTTTTTCCGTTTCCGTTGCTTCCTACGACTGCCGTGGTTTTAGCGTCGAATGAAAGCACCGTTTTATCCGCAAAGGACTTAAAGCCTTGTATTTTCAGTGTTTTAAAAAACATTAGGTCACCTATTCAGATATCTCGAGATATGCTCCCGTTTTTTCCTTTACCTTTATATCATAGCCTTTTTCGCGCAGCTTTAAAATATTTTCCCGCTTCTGCCCGATAGCCTTGCTTATGTTTTTCCTGTCCGTAAATAACGTATAGCTGCCTTTTCCGAGCTTTTCAAGCCTGTCTGATATTTCATTCAGAAACAGTCTGCTTTCGACGATCTCCCGAAAGCTCGGGTGGTAAACTCCGCCAAGCATCTTTTCCTCAAGCTCTTTACTCGCGTGCAAGCCCATTCGTATTACCGAAATTCCGTTTTTGTCGAACATTTTAAGCATCCGAGCGCACAGCTCCACTGTTTCCTCAAACGAAAAGCTCTCGTAAACTCCGCTTTTGTAAAGCTCGCCGAGGCGCGTGTTTTCAAGTATCACAGTAGGATATATCCTTACGGTTTCCGGCTTGATTTTGATGAACTCGCAGCAAGTTTCAAGCGAGCGCTCCGGCGTATCGAGATAAAGCCCCGTCATCATCTGAAGACCAAGCTCCATACCCGCGCTTTTTATAAGCTCCGAAGCTCTGTAAACGTCCTCAGCCGTATGTCCGCGCTCGTTTGCCTTTAATACCTCGTCACTCATTGACTGAGCGCCGAGCTCTACCGCTGTGACTCCATAACGCTTTAAAACATCAACAATTTCCCCGTCAATACGATCGGGTCTTGTAGAACAGCGGATACCTGTATACGCGGGAAATTTTTCTACCGCTTCTCCGGCCGCTTCGAGCAGTTCTGTCATATAACCGCGCGGAATAGCCGTAAAGCTCCCGCCGAAAAACGCTATCTCCGCCGTCATTCCTTTGGACAGCAGATGTTCGGACTGTTCTTCGAGAAGTGTCTTGACTTCTTTTGCGGTCGGGGGCTTTTGCGCACCCGAAATGCTTTTCTGGTCGCAGAAGCTGCACAGATGAGGACAGCCGATATGCGGTATGAAAATGCTTACGTTGGTTTTCTTCATCGTTTATCCTACGTCATAGCCCATAAGCATTATAGCCTCTTTGGCGGCCTCCTGCTCAGCCTCCTTTTTGGAATATCCGCTGCCGCTGCCTATATTCTGTCCGTTTAACAGAACGTTTGCCTTAAACAGCTTTCGGTTATTCTTCGCGGGAGCTTCGCTTACTTCGTAGGAGATCTTCTCCTCGGGGTTTTTCTGGATTATTTCCTGTAAGACCGTCTTGTAATCACCGAGCTTTACCTTTCCCGATCTCAGAGCGTCAATCGACGGCATAAACCGCATTATCACGTCCATGGCGCTGTCGATTCCTCCGTCGAGATAGACCGCCGCGAGCATCGCCTCAAACGCGTCCGCTAAGATAGAGCGCCTGTCCCTGCCGCCCGTCATCTCCTCGCCTTTTCCGAGAAGAAGAAAACCTCCGAGATCTATCCTTTTCGCGAACTCATACAGCGAGTTTTCGCAGACGATAGAAGCTCTCAGCTTTGTAAGTCCGCCCTCCGGCTCGCTTTTCATATTTTTGAAAAGATAATGCGAGACGGTTATCTGCAGAACGCTGTCGCCGAGAAATTCGAGACGCTCGTTGCTTCCGTTGTTTTTTCCGCCCGAATAGCTCGAATGAGTCATGGCTCTTTTCAAAAGCTCGGGTTTTCTGAACTTATATCCGATCTTTTCCTCAAGCTCTTTGAAAGCATAGCTTTCAGACATTTTCCGAAGCCTCCCCGATATTAAGACCCGCAATAGCCTTGGTCATTTCATCAATGGCGTTGTGCTCGACAAAAAGCTTTGCCTGTCTGAACGCCCCGAAAAACGCCGCCTCATCGGACGCTCCGTGGGCTTTAAACACGGGCTTTGCCGTGCCTAAAAGCGGAGAGCCGCCTATGGTTTTATAGTCCATCTGCGCCATGAAATCCTTAAGCTCGCTCTTTACGCAAAGCGCGCCGATCTTGGTCTTTAAATTAGCGTAGAAAATGGATTTAAGCGCGTCCTTCATAAGAGCGCCCATGCCCTCGCAAGCTTTGAGGAACACGTTTCCCGTAAAGCCGTCCGTGATAAGTACATCGACTCCGCCCAGCGGCACCTCTCTCGCTTCTACAAAGCCGAGGAAGTTTATCGGCGCTTTTTCGAGCAGCTTTTTGGTTTCCTGCTCAAGCTCTCTGCCCTTTTCGTCCTCCGTGCCGATGTTCAAAAGTCCGACTCTCGGGTTTTCAATTCCCATTGTCGCTTTCATAAAGCAGCTTCCCATGATAGCGAACTGAAGCAGCATTTCGGGACGGCAGTCGAGGTTTGCTCCGCCGTCGAGCACGCAGTATCTCTTTCCTCCGAGACACGGCATAAGCGGCACGAGGGCGGTCCTTTTCACGCCCTTTATGCGCTTTCCTATCATTGTGCCGCCGATAACGATAGAGGCGGTGCTTCCCGCGGATATCGCCGCGTCGGCTTTCCCCTCGGCAAGCATATTGAACGCAACGCCCATTGAGGTGTTGGATTTTTCCTTAAGTATCGACTTGGGGTTGTCCTCGGTGGTTATAACGCCCTCCGCCGCGGCGAATGTAATTTTATCCGATGAGATACCGAGAGCCGCCATGCGCTCTTCGAGTATCTTGACATCGCCCGTTACTATTACCTCTATCCCAAGCTCCTTTACGGCAAGAGCCGAGCCCTTGAGCACCTCGTCGGGCGCGTTGTCACCGCCGAAGCCGTCAATTACTATCTTCATAACTGTTCTCCAATCATATAACCATGGGTTATCAACTGACTATAAATTCTTTACGGAAAAGTTAATTTCCATAATACTCTGCAACAATGCACTTTGAACTGCCTTATTTATTGGGGGAAACCCTTTCTGAAGAAAGGGTTTTCCCCCAAACCCCTTTCCCAAAGACTTTTTGTGCGCCCGCCTGTTACTTGTCATCTTTCAGAACGCTTTCCAAATCATCGAGCGCTCTTTTCGCCAACGCCGCGTACTTCTCGCGCTTGTCGCGGATATTTTCCTCAAGCGGCGGCAATATGCCCATATTCGCGCCCATGGGGTCAAACTCGACATAATCCCCGCCGTCCGTCCAATCACAAACGTAATCTATGAGAGCCCCGAGCATTGTCGTAGTCGGAAGACTTATCGGCTCTTTTCCCATAAGCCTGTCCGCAAGCGCCCTGCCCGCGATTATTCCCGAAGCCGCGCTCTCGACATATCCCTCTACGCCCGTTATCTGACCGCCGAAAAACACATTGTCCGAGCCTTTCAGCATAAAATTCTTGTCAAGCAGCGTTCTCGAGCAGATATATGTGTTTCTGTGCATAACTCCGTACCTCACAAACTCCGCGTGCTCAAGCCCCGGGATAAGCGAAAAGACGCGCTTTTGCTCGCCGAATTTCAGATGAGTCTGAAAGCCCACGAGGTTGTACATCGTGCCCTCGGCGTTTTCCTTTCTGAGCTGAACTGCGGCATACGGGCGCTTTCCCGTGCGCGGGTCGGTAAGACCCACGGGCTTCATACAGCCGTATCTCACGCTTTCTATCCCGCGCTTTGCCAGAACCTCCACGGGCATACAGCCCTCGTACACATTGGGATTTTTGTCAAACGCGTGAAGCTCCGCCGGCTCGGCTTTTACAAGCTCGTTCCAGAAGCGCTCGTATTCCTCTTTCGTAAACGGGCAGTTGAGATAATCGTCGCCGCCCTTGTCATAGCGCGACTGCCCGAAAACGACCGAGCGGTCGATGCTTTCCGCCGTGACTATCGGCGCGGACGCGTCGAAAAAGCTCATAAACTGTCCGTTTTTTCCAAAGCGTCTGCTTATGCTCTCGGCGAAAGCGTCGCTTGTCAGCGGGCCTGTGCAGATGACCGCGTTTTTTTCGGGAAATTCCTTTACCTCGCCGCTTATCACCGTGATATTCGGGTGGGTTCTGATAATTTTCGTTATCTCGTCCGAAAAATCCTTTCGGTTTACCGCAAGCGCGCCGCCCGCGGGAACCGATGTTTTTTCCGCCGCGGGAACCACTATCGACCCGAGTCTTCGCATCTCTTCCTTTAAAAGTCCGCAGGCGCTGTCGACATTCCTTGATTTCAGCGAATTTGAGCAGACAAGCTCGGCAAAGCCCTCGTATTTATGCGCGGGAGAATACTTTTCGGGCTTCATTTCATAAAGCTCTACATCAAAGCCGCGCCCGGCAAGCTGAAACGCCGCCTCGCAGCCCGCAAGTCCCGCGCCTATGACCTTAACCCTCGTTTTTGTCATTTGTCTTGTCGAGAGGACGCTCGTAGCCGCAGCCCTCTTTCGCGCAATATATCTTTCCGAGCCGCCCTGTTTTCTTAAACAGCGTTGTCTGACAGTGGGGACATTTTTCCTCTATCGGCATATCCCACGTCATATAGTTGCAGTCCTTGTAGTTTTCGCAGCCGTAAAACGGCTTTCCCTTCTTGGACTTTTTAAGCAGCATTTTCTTTCCGCACTTCGGGCAGACGCCCTTTGTTTCGGTGACTATCTTTTTGGTGAACTTACACTCGGGAAAGCCCGAACAGCCGAGAAATTTTCCGTACGGTCCGATCTTTATTACCATCGGCTTTCCGCACTCGTCGCAGACGATATCCGTCGGCTCGTCGGGTATTTTGACGTGCTTTCCGTCCATTTCCTTTTCGGCTTTTACCAGCGACTTTTCAAAGCCGTCGTAGAAACGCCTGAGCGTATCTACCCAATCTCTGTCGCCGTTTTCGATGTCGTCGAGACTGCTTTCCATTTTAGCGGTAAACTTTACGTCGACGATATTGTTGAACTTATCCTTTAAAAGCGCGGTTATGACCTCTCCGAGCGATGTGGGCTTGAGCTGGTTTCCCGACTCGCGCTCGACATAATGCCTGTCGAGAATGGTGGAAATTGTCGGCGCGTATGTGGACGGTCTGCCTATGCCGTTTTCCTCGAGCGCCTTTATCAGCGAAGCCTCGTTATAGCGCGCGGGGGGCTGGGTGAAATGCTGGTTTCCCACAACCTCCTTCGCGGTAAGCTTTTCGCCGTTTTCGATCTTCGGAAGCGCGCCGCCCTGTTCCTCGCCGTCGCGGCTTTCCTCGTACAGCTTTGTAAAGCCGTCAAATTTTACGGAATATCCGCTCGCCTTAAACAGACAGTCCTTGGCGGTGATATCCACCGACACCGTATCAAGCACGGCGTTTGCCATCTGGCTTGCCATAAAGCGCTCCCAGATGAGCTTGTAGAGCTTATACTGGTCGTTTGTAAGCGAGCTTTTTACCTTTTCCGGAGTAAGCTCGGCATTGGACGGCCGGATCGCCTCGTGGGCGTCCTGCGCACTGTTTTTGGATTTGTACACGCGCGGCTTTTCGGGCAGGTATTCCTTTCCGTATTCCGACTTTATCAGCTCCGCCGCGGCAGTCTTAGCCTCGTCCGAGATGCGAAGAGAGTCGGTACGCATATAGGTTATAAGACCTACCGCGCCCATGCCCTCGATATCAACGCCCTCGTAAAGCTCCTGTGCGGTCTTCATCGTCCTGCGAGCCTGAAAGGACAGCTTTCGCGAAGCCTCCTGCTGTAAGGTGGAAGTAGTAAACGGCGGAGACGGTTGTTTTTTGCGCTGTGATCTTTTCACGTTAGTGACAGTAAACTCCGCGTCCTTCAGCTTATCCAGCACCGCGTCAGCGGACGCCTTATCCGAAAGCTCCGCCTTTTTTCCGCCTATTTCCGCAAGCTTTGCGGAAAACAGCTTTTTGGAGGCTTTTGTATGAAACTTTGCGTCTACCGTCCAATACTCGGTCGTTTCAAACGCGCGTATCTCCTCCTCGCGGTCTACGATTATTCTGACAGCGACGGACTGAACGCGTCCTGCCGAAAGTCCTCTCCTCACCTTTTTCCACAAAAACGGAGACAGCTTATAGCCGACTATTCTGTCAAGTATCCTGCGCGTCTGCTGGGCGTTTACCACGTCGCCGTTTATTGTGCGCGGGTGGCTCATACCGTACTGAACGCCCGTTTTGGTAATCTCGTTGAAGGTAACTCTCACCGCTTTTTTCTCGTCTATTCCGAGTAAATGCGACAGATGCCACGCGATAGCCTCGCCCTCGCGGTCGGGGTCGGTCGCGAGATAGACCGTATCGCACTCCTTGGCGCGTTTTTTGAGTTCCTTGATGATATCAGCCTTGTCGCGCATATTTACATACTGCGGCTCGAAATTGTTGTCGATATCGACGCCGAGCTTTGATTTAGGCAAATCTATGATATGACCCGTGGACGCGACAACGTCGTATCCCGAGCCAAGATATTTCTTTACCGTTTTCGCCTTTGAAGGCGACTCAAGAATAACTAAATCCGACAAAATAATGACTCCCTTCTCAGCCTGCCGATAAACCCTCATCTGCGTCGTCAGCCGCGCCACGGCAACCAGATGGCGCGGCTTTCTATCATCTGAGGGCTTCTCGACAGCCTGAAGTAAAGCTTTTCAACAAGCCTTTCCCTTTTATTCTGTTTTTTATCTTGAAATCTCCCACAGGATAATTGCCGCGGCAACCGCGGCGTTTAGGCTTTCCGCCTTTTTTATCGGGATATACAGCTTTTCACCGCAGATATCCGCGACCTCTTCTGAAACGCCGCCGCCCTCGCTTCCGATAACAACGGCGGTCTTTTCGGGGAATTTTTCCCCGCCGAGCCGCTTTGCGTTTTTGTCAAGCATAGCGGCGTAGATCGTAAAGTCCGAAAGTATCTCTTTCAGTTCTTCAGCGTTTGCGGCGTTGATAACGGGCATTCTCAGAGCGCTGCCCATTGACGCTCTCAGCGCTTTCGGGGAAAAGACATCCGCGCAGCCGTTTAAAAGCACAACGCCGTCGATACCGAGCGCCTCGGCGGTCCTTATTATCGTTCCGACGTTCCCGGGATCCTGTACGCCGTCAAGCGATATAATTCTCCGCGGATCATCGGGCATTGCGGCACATGGCATTTTCACCGCCGCAAACAACCCCTGCGGAGACTTTGTATCGGAAATATATTCCGAAAGCTCTTCGGTTATGACAAGGCTTGTTTCGGATATCCTTATCATTTCCCCGACTGTTTCGGGATATTTCTCCGCCGCTCTTTTCGTGTACAGAAACAGCTCGGCTGTGGCTATGCTCCGCGCGGCTTCTTTGCACAAATGGTCTCCCTCAACCGCGAACAGACCCTGCTCGTTTCGAAGCTGCGCGTCTCTGAGCAGTTCCCTTAAAAAGCGCGCATGTTGGTTTTTGCGCGAGGAAATCTCCTCCAAAAAATCATCTCCCGAATGCGTGCACTAAATGCCCTACATAGCGAAAATCTCACGTCCGAAAAAACGGACGTGAGAAAAAATCTGATCAAAGCGCCGCCTTAGCCTTCTCCGCAAGGGCTGTAAAGCCGGCGGCGTCGTTTATAGCTATCTCCGAAAGCATTTTTCTGTTAAGCGTGACATTTGCCTTTTTGAGACCGTTCATAAAGGTAGAATAGTTCATACCGTTAAGCTTGCAGGCAGCGGAAATTCTCGTTATCCACAGGCGTCTGAAATCTCTCTTTTTGAGCCTTCTGCCGACATAAGCGTACTGACCGGACTTCATTACCGCTTCTTTAGCGGTCTTGAAAAGTCTGCTCTTTCCGCCCCAATAGCCCTTTGCGAGCTTTAATGTTTTATTTCTTCTCTTGCGGGTAGCAAGAGCGCCCTTTACTCGTGCCATCTTTTATTTCCTCCTCTTTCTCTGCTCGATTATTTGTACGGGATAAGGCTCTTTACCTGCGCCACGTTTGTAACGTCCGCGTACGCGCCCGCTCTCAGCGCTCTTTTGCGCTTGGTGGACTTTTTGGTAAGAATGTGGCGCTTGTTGCAGTGCTGCATCTTTACCTTGCCTGTTCCTGTCAGCTTAAAGCGCTTTTTCGCGCCGCTGTGTGTTTTGATCTTTGGCATTTTATGTTTCCTCCTGTGAAATAATTTCCCCGAATTATTTTTTCGGGCTTAAAACTACCGCGTAATTTCTTCCCTCAAGCTTGGAGGGCTTATCCGAACCGCCGTACTCCGAAACAGCGTCCATGAACTTCTTCATCAGATCCTCGCCTAAGTTTACATGAGTAAGCTCGCGCATACGGCGAAAACGCACGGTGACCTTTACCTTGTCTCCGTTCTGCAGGAATTTTATAGCGTTTCTGACCTTTATGTTGAAGTCGTTTGTGTCGATGTTAAGAGACATCTTTATCTCCTTTACATCGGCGGTCTTCTGGTTTTTACGGGCTTCTTTCTCGCGCTTAGTCTGCTCAAAGCGGTATTTTCCGTAGTCCATAATGCGGCACACCGGAGGCTTTGCCGTCGGCGAGATCATAACCAGGTCAAGCTCCGCCTCTATCGCCTTTTCGAGCGCCTCGGCGCTTGACATGATACCGAGCTGTTCGCCGTCCGTTCCAATGACCCTGACTTCCTTTTCGCGAATTTCCTCATTGATGAGCTGTTCTTTCGTGCTGATTTTGAAGCACCGCCTTTCATAATAAAACAAGCGCGGGTATAACAGCCCGCGCTTAAAATATAAAACAAGTCCGAAAATATTTGAAGAACTTATCAACATTTTAAACTACCGCGCCCGACTGCGTAAAACGCGCCGGCGGGTGAGAGCCGTAAACTCTGCTTTGATTCAGGACATCTGCCCTGACTTTGCTATTATACACCGACAAAAACATTTTGTCAAGAGGTTTTTGAAAATTTTTTCAAAAACGGTTGATTTTATCCGCAAATTGTGTTACAATGTGTTTTGTTGATTTATAGACGAAAGGATACGGAATTTATGGAATACAAGAGGATACTTACCGTTCAGGATATATCGTGCGTGGGACAGTGCTCGCTCACGGTGGCTCTGCCGATTTTGTCCGCGTGCGGGATAGAAACCGCGATTTTGCCCTCGGCGGTGCTTTCAAACCACACGGGCGGTTTTTCGGGCTGGACGTTTGCGGATCTCACAGAGGAGATACCGAAAATACGCGAGCAGTGGGTAAAGGAAAACATCGCGTTTGAGGGAGTTTACACGGGCTATCTCGGCTCGGCAAAGCAGATAGACTATGTTCTTGATGTTGTTGAAAGCCGTCTCGTAAAAGGCGGAAAATTCATCTGCGATCCGGCAATGGCTGATAACGGAAGGCTTTACGCGGGCTTTGACGAAAATTTTGTGGACTCGATGAGAAAACTCGTCAAAAACGCCGACATCATTCTTCCGAACATTACCGAGGCGTGCCTGCTTACAAATACCGAATACCTCGAGAACTATGACAATACCTATATTGACGGACTGTTGGAAAAACTCACCAGACTCGGAGCCAAGACCGTTATCCTTACCGGGGTAAGCTATGACGCCGATACAACGGGAGTTGTGGTTTACGAAAACGGCGGACACTACTATTATAAGCACAAGAAGATATCGGGCGGCTGCCACGGAACGGGAGACGTTTACGCGTCGGCGTTTACCGGCGCGCTTGTACAGGGAATGAGCGCCGCTGACGCGGCGAAGACAGCGGCGGATTTCACGCTTTCCTGCATTGAATACACCATAGGCGACAAGGACCACTGGTACGGCGTTAAGTTTGAGCCGCTGCTGGGCGAGCTTATCAAGGCGGTGGGTGTTCACGTCTGATGAGTTCACTTAACAGGCTCGGCGAAAATACCTTTTATATTGACGGCGTGACGAATATCGGGGTATATCGTTACGGCGGAAAATGCTGTCTTATCGACGCGGGACTTGACAAAGGCGTAGCCAAGCATATTCTCGAACTGATTTCCGAAAACTCAATGGAGCTTGAAAAGGTCTTTCTTACCCACTCTCACGCCGACCACGCGGGCGGCTGCGCGTACCTTAAACAGCAGACGGGCTGTGAGGTCTTCGCGCCCGGAGTATGCGCCCAACTTGTACGCTATTCGTTTCTTATCCCCACTACGCTTTACGGCGGGTATCCGAACGAAAGAATGCGCAGCAAATTTATTACGCCCGAATCCTGCGAATGCGCGGAGATAACGCAGGGCGACCTGCCCGAGGGACTTTCGTTTGTTCATGCCGACGGGCATGATTTTGAGCAGACAGCGTTTAAAACGGACGACGGCGTGTGGTTTGTCGGAGACGCGGTTTCGGATAAGGAAACGCTCGACAAATACAGGATATCGTTTTTGCAGAATGTCGGAGAACATCTTGACTCGCTCGAACGGCTGAAAACGCTTGAGGGAAATGTTTTCGTACCGTCGCACGGTGTTCCCGTAAATGAGATAAACACGCTTTGCGAGGAGAATATCGAGAATGTGCGCGAGGTTGCGGAGACGATAAAGAGGCTATGCAAGAATGGGCTCTCAATTGACGAGCTTATTGAACGGCTGCTTGACGAATTTAATATAAGGCTTTATATAATGCA
Organism: Oscillospiraceae bacterium; assembly: GCA_022508925.1. Classification (GTDB taxonomy): domain Bacteria; phylum Bacillota; class Clostridia; order Oscillospirales; family Ruminococcaceae; genus CAG-115. The sequence continues at coordinate 17,933 of JAFLUF010000034.1, forward strand.
GTACGAGCTGGTGGGAGCAACGGCGCGGTCGTATCTTTCGTATCTCGCGGAGCGCAAAGAGATAGAATATGTTTTCGACGGAAATAAATTGATGTGGAAAACAGCAGAAAGTTCTTGACAAATTTTTGGAATTGTGTTATACTTGGAGCAAGGCTGTGAAAACGTGTAAGTAACGGGCAGACCGTAGGATACAGAGAATGAGCGCCATAGGCTGAAAGCGCTCTGCCGTATCTGTCCGCGAATTTCAGCGTGGGAGCCGTCCGCGAGAAACTAAGCGGAACGTTCGCCGCCGATAAGGCGAAAAGAGTGCGGAGATTTTCTCCGAATACGGGTGGTACCGCGGAACTAAGGCAACACCGCACAAAGACCGCCTTATGGCTTTGTACGGTATTTGCTTGCATCTTTTCCGTCATATTGCACAAATTCTCCTTGTAATATATCAAGTATTACTGCGTCGAATTTGCACAATCTGCCGAAAAATCTGCTGGCGCAACTACCGCACAATCTTTATGCGGTATTGCCATAGAATTTCGTCCCGACTTTGCGAAAGCTTTTGTTTTCGTGGGTCGGTTTTTTATTGCAAAAAATCGTCGAAATTAAGAAGGGAGTATAAAAATGAAAGATTTCAGCGAGATCAAGGAACAGGTAAAAGCTAAGATCGAGGAAGTAAAGGACGGCGCGTCGCTGTCGGAATTCTGGCAGAATTACCTCGGAAAATCGGGAGTTATCCAGGGACTTATGAAGGAAATGAAAAACGTTCCGCCCGAGGAAAAGCCGAATTTCGGAAAGGCTGTAAACGACGTAAGAGAATGGGTACAGGATCTTTACAACAAAAAGCAGACACAGGTAAAGGAGCTTGAACTCAAGCTGAGATACGAGCACGAGGCAATAGACGTGACAATGACCGCTTTAAAGCGCGCGCCCGGAAATCTCCACCCCATTACGCTTATCAAACAGCAGATGATAGATGTTTTCGCGGGAATGGGCTTTGAGGTTTTCGAGGGTCCCGAAATTGAGGACGACGACCACAACTTCACCCGCCTCAACGTGCTTAAGGATCACCCCTCGCGCGATATGCAGGACACGTTTTATCTCACAGAGGAGTTACTTTTGAGAACGCACACCTCGCCCGGACAGATCCGCGTAATGGACTCGCACAAGCCGCCGATAAAGGTGCTTGTGCCGGGAAAGGTTTTCCGCTCGGACAGCGACGCTACGCATTCGCCGATGTTCTCGCAGATGGAAGGGCTTGTGGTTGACAAGGGCATTACGCTGTGCGATCTTCAGGGAATGCTGGACAAATTTGTCGGTGAGATATTCGGCAGCGGCGCGAAAACGCGTCTCAGGCCGTCGTATTTCCCGTTTACCGAGCCGTCGGTAGAGGTTGACGTTTCGTGCTTTGAGTGCGGCGGAAAGGGCTGTTCGCTGTGCAAGGGCACGGGCTGGATAGAGGTGCTCGGAGGCGGAGTTGTAAACAAAAAGGTGCTGGAAAACTGCGGCATTGACAGCGAGGTCTACTCGGGACTTGCGTTCGGTATCGGAATCGAGCGTATCACTATGCTGAAATACGGTATTTCCAACATGGGCGTTCTGTTCAGGAACGAGCAGGATTTCTTAGAGCAGTTCAAGGCGTAAGGGGGCATAAAAATGAAGATATTAAAAAGCTGGCTTAGTGAATATGTGGATATTGACGTTTCGACCGAGGAGCTTGTTGAAAAGCTTTTCGGCACGGGCTTTGAGGTAGAGGAAACAATTTATCTCGGCAAGGACATCGAAAAGATAGTAATCGGAGAGGTTACTTCAATTGAAAAATACGAAGGTACGCACCTTTATATCTGCCATGTAAACTGCGGCGCTTTCGGAGAGGACAACCTTATCCTCACAGGTGCGGACAATGTATTTAAGGGAGCGAAAGTTCCCGCGGCGGTGGTGGGAGCGAAGCTTCCGGGCGGCTTGGAAATTCAGCCGCGCAAGATGAAGGACATGATGAGCTACGGTATGCTCTGCTCGGGCGGAGAGCTCGGGATAGACGACAACTGGATAAAGGGCGCGTCGGTAAACGGGATTCTGATTCTACCCGAGGACGCGCCTGTCGGAGAGGATATAGTAAAATATCTTGAGCTTGACGATTATGTGTTTGACATTTCAATAACGGCAAACCGTCCCGACTGTCAGTCTGTTTTAGGAATCGCGCGCGAGGTCGCGGCTTTTCTGAACAAGCCGCTGAAAGAGCCTGATTTCAGCTATAAATGCACGGAAAAAACTCACCCGGAGATAGATGTTTCGGTTATTGACAAGGACTTGTGTCCGCGCTTTCTCGGTCATTACATCTATGATGTAAAGCATTTTGAAAGCCCTCAGTGGATGAAGCGCAGACTTTCGGTATGCGGCTTCGGGGCAATTGACGCTATAGTTGATATAACAAACTACGTTCTCCTTGAGATCGGTCAGCCTATGCACGCGTACGATCTGGACACGCTTGACGGAAAGTCGATCGTTGTGCGCAGAGCGAAGGACGGCGAGAAGATAACCACGCTTGACGAAAAGGAGCGCGTTCTTACTGCCGAAAACCTGCTTATCTGTGACAAGGCAAAGGGCGTTGGACTTGCGGGAATCATGGGCGGACTCAACTCCGAGATAGAGCCGACAACAAATGAAATTCTCCTCGAGTCTGCAAAATTCCGCCGCGACAGCGTGCGAAAGACCGCGCGTTCGCTCGGACTTCACACTGACGCAGCGGCGCGCTTTGAAAAGGGAGTTGACGAATACGGCGCGGAGATAGGAATGAAAAGGGCGCTTAATCTCGCGCAGACGCTCGGCGTTGCGCAGATAAGCTCGTCAAGCTATGATGTGACCGCGGGAGAAAGCACCGAGAACACGAAATTTGACGTTACGGTATCGAAAATAAACTCGGTATTGGGAATAGAGGTTCCGCAGACAAAAATCGTTAAGATCCTCAAGGCGCTTCAATTTGGCGTAAGTGAAAACGGCGAAACTCTCAGTCTTACCGTGCCCCGCTGGCGCGCGGATATCGAAAACTATCAGGACATCGCCGAGGAGGTCATCCGCGAATACGGGTACAGCCACGTTGTTCCTACCTTCCTTGACAGCGCGAAGGTCACGGGCGGCGGACTTAATTATCTGCAAAGCAAGGAGCTTGCCGCGAAGAAATATTTCTGCGCGATGGGCTTTTCGGAGATACAGACGCTGGCGATGTACTCAAAGCGCGAGCTGGACATGATACTTCTGCCCGAGGACGCTATTGAAAGAAAATGCGTGGAGCTTTTGAATCCCATAACCGACAATCTTTCGATCATGCGCACGGTCATGGCGCCGTGTATGATAAACGTAATTGCGGAGAACGTAAAGAACGACCGCTCTTACGGAAGATTTTTCGAGCTGGCGAATGTGTATCTTCCAAAATCTCTGCCGCTTAAGGAGGTTCCCGAGGAGCGGAAGATACTTTGTCTCGGAGCTTACGGCGCGGACGAGACGTTCTTTACCGTAAAAGAGGCGATAGAGAGCTTTGCGGACGCAAACGGGCTTACGTTTACCTATAAGCGCGGAGAAAAGCCGTATCTCCACCCCGGGATAACCGCGGAGATATTCTGCGGGGATGTGAGCGTTGGACATCTCGGAAAGCTGAAATACGAGGTAATTGAAACGCTGAATATCGCCGAGGGCAAGAAATCCGACCTTAATATAATCATAGCCGAGCTTAATTACAGCGCGATACAGAGCTTATTCAACGCCGAGATAAAATATGTTCCCGACAACGGATTTGCGAAGATAAAGCGCGACTTGTCGGTAGTCCTTGACAAGAAGACGCTGTGCGGAGATGTTGAGAGCGCGATACGAAAAGCGAGCGAAAAGGCTGTTAAGGTCGAGCTGTTTGACCATTATGAACACGAGCGGCTTGGCTTTGGCAAGAAGAGCCTGTCATTTTCGATAACGTTTGCGGACAGTTGCGATGTGACGGACGAAATTGCGGACGGCGAGATGGCGAAGATAAGCGAGGCGCTTGCGGACGAGTTTAAGGCGGTAAGGCGCTGAAACAACGCAAAGGAGTGCATACAAAAAGTCTTTGGAAAAGGGGTTTGGGGAAAAACCTTTCTACAGAAAGGTT
>JAFLUF010000035.1 GCA_022508925.1 Oscillospiraceae bacterium
AAGTCTTTGGGAAAGGGGTCTGGGGAAAACCCTTTCTTCAGAAAGGGTTTTCCCCAGGAAAGAGACAAAATTATGAAGCTCGACGGATTCGGTTTATTTGTAAACGATATGGGAACGATGATAAGATTTTACCGCGACGTTCTCGGGTTTGAGATAAAGGAGGACGAGGATACGTCCAACGTTTATCTCGTTAAGGATGGTACCTTGTTCTTGCTGTACGGAAGAAACGATTTCGAGAAAATGACGAGCAGGAAGTATGAATATGTAAAAGGCTTGAACGGTCATTCCGAAATCGCTTTATATGTTGATACATTTGAAGAAGTAGACGAGGAATTCAAGAAAGCTGTTCAAAAGGGAGCGACTCCCGTATTGGAGCCGGAAACGGAGCCTTGGGGACAGAGAACGTGTTATATTGCCGACCCCGAGGGGAATCTGATAGAGATAGGCTCGTTCAATAAGCCGTTTGAACGGTAGACAACAAGGAGAAAATATGGTTAATATAGGAAACGAATGGGACGGACTGTTGGCGGAAGAGTTCAAAAAAGACTATTATCTTCAGCTTAGGCAGTTTCTGATATCGGAATACAATTCGCGCCGCATTTTCCCGCCGATGGACGATATATTCAACGCCCTGCGCTATACCTCATACGGCGATGTAAAGGCGGTTATCCTTGGGCAAGACCCCTATCACGAGGTAGGTCAGGCGCACGGGCTTTGCTTTTCGGTAAAAGAGGGAGTTACACCGCCGCCGTCTCTTGTAAACATATTCAAGGAAATTCAGGACGAACTTGGTATCACACCTCCCAAAAGCGGCGAGCTTACAAAATGGGCAAAGAGCGGAGTGCTTTTACTTAACACTGTGCTTACCGTCCGCGAGGGACAAGCTAATTCTCACAAGGGCAAGGGCTGGGAGATGCTTACCGACCGTGTTATCGAGCTGTTAAACGAACGCGAACAGCCGATAGTTTTCCTGCTGTGGGGACGCAACGCGCGCGACAAGGCGCGGCTTATCACAAACCCTCGGCATTTGGTTCTTCAGTGCGCTCACCCAAGCCCGCTTTCGGCGCATAACGGCTTTTTCGGCTGCGGACATTTCAAAAAGGCAAACGAATTTCTTGAGAAAAACGGGATAGAACCGGTAGATTGGCGGCTTTGAGCGAAATTTACTTTGATTGGTGATGATAATATATGTTGGAGTATTGCGTTTGTCCCAAGTGCCAGCGCATGATAATGCTCGACAACGAGTTTGAGACGGGCTTCTGCTGTTGCTGCGGAACGCATATTTCCTATGTGGACGCCCGCGAAGAGCTGCTTGCGGGACTCAGGAGATCAATTCCCGACGAGTTTGTTATAGAGGCGGACTTGTCCGAGCTTATCGATGAGGACGACGCGAGCACCGATGTTTACGGGCTTGACGAATGCAAGGCAAAGCGCGAGGCGGCGAGGGAGTTTCTCGGAAAATGGGATTTCAGCGGCGCGTTCAAGGCTTTTTCCGAGGCGCTCGACTGGTATCCCGCCGATTTCGAGAGCCGCTGCGGACTTATGACCGCGGGGCTTCTGAGAATGAAGGACACGGAAAACTGGGAGCGCTATCTCACGGAATGCACCATGCAGATCCGTTCGCAGAGCGACTGGAGCATGGCGAGCGGCGCGCTGAAATATGTTCTTGATATAATGAAGAAGTTTCTTTCAAAGGGCGGAAGATATGTTTCTCCGAGTTATACGATAGGTTTCTGGGAGCAGGTCTCAAAGCGGTTTCCCGAGCTAAGGCAGACCGCCGCGGAGATATTGGCGCACTGTCTTAATGTAGAGTACGCGCCGTTTACCGACGCGGCGAGGCTCGACCGCGAAACAACGCGCTTTGCCGTTGGCAACTGTCCTATAGAGCCGGACAAGAATATGCGCCGCGGAATGCTTGCGGTGATACGCTTTCACTGTGACAAAAACGTAAAGGAAAGGCTATGCAGGGCGCTTTATGTCTATGACCGCGCGGTGTGGCTGAGAGCAAAGGACGAAACGCGCATAAACGACGCCATAACGCTCTGCGAGGAAATAACAAGCGGAGAATTCGCGCCCGAAAACGTAAAGCTTGTTTTAAACACGATATATGATTTTCTGATGATGGGAGCTTTGGAGCAAAACTCCACCGAGCGCGAAAAGATACTGTTTTTATCTACGGTATATTCATTTCAGCAAATGAAAAAAATGGAGCGCTTTTTCAGCGGCAAGTTATTTTACAACAAGCTTTACGCGGAAATTTACCTGAAGCAAAAGGGGTCGTCGCTGATATCCGCCGAATATAAGAGAATACAGGCGAAAATAAACGAACTGTCGGTATGAAAGCGGTTTCTCAGTACATACTATTTATGTAAATTGACAGTATAAGAAGAGATATTTTGTCTACATTTGCCAAAAATTGCGGCGGCTATTGCAATTTAATTGGAAAAGGTGTATAATATTCTCAGACTTTCGGCAACGGCGCGAACGGTGGTTATGCGGTTTTTTCGCGGTTTTGCCGCATTGGATTTTGTGTAGGAGGATCGGATATGAAAGCATTAGGAATTTTTCTGATAGGATTTTTGGCTGCGGCGGGGGGCGTTGCCGCGGCGGCTTATGTTGCGAAGAAAAGACTCGAAAGAGAGAATGAGGACGACTATTTTGACGCCTGGGACGATGAGGACGACGAGGACTGGGATTTCGATTTTGACGATGAAAACGTAGGCGCAGAGGACATGATCGAAGAAGAGGAGACCTCGGCGCATATCAAGAGCGTTTTCACCGAGGAACCTGCCGACGACATCTCGGGCGAAGAGCTTTGAGCATCGTATAGTCAAGAATAAACAGTATAATTGGAGATAAAGCGCGTTCGGAAGTACCGGACGCGTTTTGCTTACGAAAATTACTGTTTATTGTCAACTGTCAACTTTTTTTAAAACCCCCTTGAAAAAATCCGATGGATATGGTATAATGTAAATTGAAATAATGAGAAAGAGGTGTTTTACTTGAAGCATATCATAACGATCAATAAGGCTGACCTTGAGGAGAGCGCGCAAAAGGGCGGCTGCGGAAAGTGCCAGTCCTCCTGCCAGTCTGCGTGCAAAACCTCATGCACCGTTGCAAACCAGAAGTGCGCGTCTGTTGACAGGTAAAAACGTATTCTTAAAAGCAGAAAGCGCGGGTTTCGGCTTGCGCTTTTTGTTTTAAGGGAAAATGAAAAACGGGGTGGGATAATGATACTGATACATAAATTCAAACAGCTTGGACATAATATAGTGCTTGATGTAAACAGCAACGCCATTCATGTTATGGATGACTGCGCGTTTAAAATGCTTGATATGCTTGAGGTACCTATCCCCGAGGATATGCCCGAGATATTCGTGAGACTGCTTTCGGACTATCCCGAGGAAATTGTGCGCGAAAGCTATGCCGAGCTTCTTGAGCTTGTAAAGTCGCGCGCGCTTTTCGCCGAGGATACTTTTCAGCGCTACTCTGAAACGATGGTCAGAAGCCCGATAAAGTCTATATGTCTTAACGTCGCGCATGACTGCAATCTCAGGTGCGAATACTGTTTCGCTAAAAAGGGCGATTTCGGAGGAAAACGCGAGATAATGTCGCCGGAGACAGCGAAGAGGGCGATAGATTTTCTCATTGAAAATTCGGGAAGCCGCGAAAATCTCGAAATGGATTTCTTCGGCGGAGAGCCTCTTATGGCATGGGACACGGTCGTTGCTGCCGTGGAATACGCCCGCTCGAAGGAAAAAGAATGCAAGAAGAATTTTCGCTTTACTATAACCACAAACGGCGTTTTGCTTGACGATGAAAAGATCGACTATATAAACCGCGAGATGTCGAACGTTGTTCTGTCGCTTGACGGAAGAAAAGAGGTTACGGACAGGATACGCACGTCCGTAAACGGAAAGAGCGTTTATGACCTTGTCGTTCCAAAATTCCAAAAGCTTGTGCAAAAGCGCGGAAAAGACAAGGACTACTACGTCCGCGCGACGTTTACAAAATACAATCTTGATTTCGCAAACGATGTTTTAGCGCTCAGCGATCTGGGCTTTGACCAGCTTTCGGCGGAGCCTGTGGCGGCTGACCCGACAATGCCGTATGCTCTTTCGGAGGACGACTTGCCGAAAATTTTCGCGGAATATGACAGACTGTGTGAAATTATGGCGAAGCGGGAGGAAAACAAGTTCAATTTCTTCCACTTTATGATAGACCTTGACAAAGGCCCGTGCGCTGTGAAAAGGCTGAGAGGCTGCGGCTGCGGAAACGACTATATAGCGGTCACGCCAAACGGAGATATCTATCCTTGTCATCAGTTTGTTGGAACAGAAAGCTGGAAGATGGGAAATCTCGGTGAAAAGACCTTCCGCGACGACATAAAGACCTATTTCTCAAAGACGCATATATATACAAAGACGGGCTGCGGCGACTGCTGGGCGAAGTTTTACTGCTCGGGCGGCTGCAACGCCAACAGCTTTATTTATGAGGGCGACTGCAAAACGCCGTATAAACTCGGCTGCGAGCTTCAGAAAAAGCGTCTCGAATGCGCGATAGGACTGGTAGTCGACAACGCGCTTAAAGATCATGAGTAATGCGGACACTTGAGTTATATGATACTTTAATAGCGCGTTCTCTTTAATTTCCGGTTATTTTAATTTTTTCTTCAACTTTATTTCACATAAAAAACACATTTTGGTATTATAATCTTTTCAGAAACTAAATATAGCAGACTGTATAGAAAGTTCACGCCCAGACTGTCAAGAAGCCCCATCTGCTTTGTCAGTCTGGAGGAGAAAGGATTTACGATATGAACGATTATAATGAGATCGAAATAACTCAGTCCAAGAAGGCTACCCGCAAAAACCACACCACCGCGAAGGTCATGGCGCTTATCGCCGCTGTTGCGGTCGTAGGCGGAGGCTCGGGCTTTGCCGGAACATATTTAACGGCTAAACAGTTTAACAGCTCGGTCGTACAGCAAGACAAAGAAAACAGCGGCTCGTCCGGCTCGCATTCGTCGGATGACGCCGGTAACTCAACTGTTACGACGCCTACGCTTGACGAGCTTCAGTCGGGGATAACTGCTCCCACATCGAACGCCGCTATCGAATATAACAGCGACGGAACGTACAAATACACGAGAGACCTTGTAAGCGCCGTTTCCGACAGCATCGTTTATATAAGCGTGTATGTAAATTACAACGGACGTGAGACCCTTTACGGCGCGGGAAGCGGAATTATCATCTCCAAGGACGGATATATCGTTACAAACAATCATGTCGTTGAATACGGAGACAGGTTTGTCGTAAAGGTAAACGACACTAAAAACGGCGGAGAATCCAAGAACTACGACGCGGTCCTTATCGGAACGGACAGCGACACCGACCTTGCGGTTCTGAAAATAGAGGCGGATAATCTGAACGCGGCTGTGCTCGGCGATTCCGACGCGCTTCATATCGGCGACGACTGTTATGCTATCGGAAATCCTTTCGGACTCGAGACCTCGGTCTCAAAGGGAATTATCTCGGGGCTTAACCGCCAGATAAGCACGACCGACCACGCGCTCACCTCGATCCAGACAGACGCCGCGATAAACAGCGGAAACTCGGGCGGCGCGCTCTTTAACGGCTACGGCGAGGTAATAGGAGTTGTAAATGAGAAATATGTTTCGAGCTATGCGGAAAGTCTCGGCTTTGCAATTACGATAAACGACGCGAAGAGCGTTATTGACGACCTTATAGCTAAGGGTTATGTTTCGGGCAGGGCTATTCTCGGGATAACTTATACGCTTATTACCGAAAGCTACGCGCAGAGATACGGCATTCCGCGGGGAGCGCTGGTAAGGTCGATAAACGATTCGCTCGAAGTCGCGAAAAGCGACCTCAGAGTCGGCGATACAATAACCGAGATCGACGGAGAGTCCGTAGTATCCGGAGACGTCTCCAAGATACTTGCAAAAAAGAATCCCGGCGATACCGTGACGCTTACCGTTATCCGCGAGGGCAGCTCCAGAAACAACTCGGTGAAAATAGACGTTGTGCTTTCGGAGGATACTGGAAGCACCTGATAGAAGTCAGAAGTTAGAGGTAAGAGGTTAGAAACAGTCAGTTTTTTGAAAGTAAAACGCGCTCGGTTTTTCCGGGCGCGTTTGTTCTTTTTGGCAGGACGGCGGCATACAATAGACAAGTACCTTATTTCTGACTTCTGACTTCTAAGAGGTGATGTTTTATGGGGTTGCTCTATGAAAAGCTGATAGAGCTTGATGAGCTTTCGTCCCGCGAATGTGTCATAACGGTAAAGCTGAACGGAAATACCGATAATGCCGAAATTTATGTGGAAAACTGCCGAAGGGTCCTGTCCTGCGACAATGAGTTTATTACTCTCGGGGTATGCGGGGCGGATATCCGTGTTTCGGGAACGCCGCTTACGCTCGAAAACTTCGGAGTGGGCGGCGTGAAGATTACGGGTAAGCTCTCATCTTTGGACTTCTCGGATAGCGGCGCGAAAGGCTCGGTGAAATAAATGAACGATGACAGACGCTCCGATCTGCTGTTTGGAACAGTCAGCTTTTCGGGCATAGGCGGGTTTCAGGAAAAACTCGTTTCGGATCTGCTCGAAAACGGCATTCCCGTAAGAAAGCTTCGCTTTTCGGGCGCGGAAATAAGCGGCGAGGTCTCGCCGTTCGATTACTACAAAACAGCGTCGCTTGCGCGTAAAAACGGCGTGAAAATACGCGCCGGAAAGCGCAGGGGGCTGTATTTTACACTGTACAGATACCGCACAAGAAGCGGGCTTTACGCGGGGCTTCTCACGTTTATACTGATGATCTCCGTCATGCAGACAAGAGTTCTGGATATAAGCTACGACGGCGAGGCTGTGCCTTTGGAGATAAACCCGATATTGGAGGAGTGCGGGATAAAAATAGGAACAAGCATTTCGGACATAAATTTTTCCCAGGCGGAGCAGCGCATAATGCTCGAGGTCCCGGGGTGCGCGTGGGCGGACGTTTCCTGCGAGGGCTTCAGGCTGAAGGTCGAGGTGCATAAGGGGATCGACGTGCCCGAAATAGAGGGTACGGAACCTCGGAATATAGTAGCCTCGCGCTCGGCGGTTATAGTTTCGCAGACTGTGAGAAAGGGCGGCGCGATGGTGACCGTCGGAAGCGGCGTAAACGCGGGAGATCTGCTTGTTTCGGGGGTTGTCCACGACGGCGGCGACAACATCATGTTTATCCATTCCGACGCGGAGATAATCGGAGAATTTACCGAAACGCAGGAATTTTTCGTGCCCTACCGCGAAACCGTTCAGCGCGCCGAGGGAGAACAAAAGCGGTTTGACTATCTGATTTTCGGTGATGACGAATATCCGCTGTTTTTCGGGAGCGCCTTTGCGGAAAATTCGCTGTACTCCGAGGAAACGAGACTGATATTGAACGGAAACGTAAAGATCAGGACTGCGATATATACCGCGTATGTCGAAAAGGAGATAGAAAGAAGCCCCGAAGCGTGCGTTTCGGAGCTAAAAAAACAAATGAGTCTTTTTGTGGAGAATTTCTATAATGATCTCGAGATAGTAACGTCAAACGAGCGTTATTATCCCGAAGAAGAAGGCATAAGAGTGCTTGTGGACTATACGCTTCGCGGGAATATAGCAAAGCCTGTTGACATTGAAATGCCGTAATTTTATAAACGTCTCAGCCGAGTGATAAATTACACATTCCTCATGGCGTTCTGTCCTGTCATGCGCGGAATGCTGAAATACGCAAACTTATCATAAAAATCGTCCTCGCCTTTGATGATCTCGAAAAACGAGTCAAGCTGTTCGGAAGAATATCCGCTTTCCTTAAGAGCTACAGCAGGCTCTATTGCCGAAAATCCCAGCTCATAAAACTCGCCGACGTCTACTTTTTCAAGCGCTCCGCTCTGATACGCGGTTATGTTATAGCGCGCTATCTGCCCGTCAACATCGCCGAAGCACAGTATACCGAACATGACCGCAAACACGGCGAAGATAGCTTTCCAAAAGCGGAAATCCTTAAACTGCATTATAATAACGATAACGAAGATAAGCGCGAGCAATATCATAAACCACGAGGTATAAACACGAAGCAGAGTCATTCCGAGACGGTTGATATACATAAGCATTTTTACCAGCGCGGTAGCGATTATCCCGAGTGTGCAAACGCCGAGCAAAACCGTGTACACCCGAAGCGCGGCGGGCTTTTTGTCGTCCGCGAGCCGCTTTGTAAAGGTCTGGATTATCATTATCACAAAAAGGTTTATCACAGCGATTATGCAAAGCTCGAAAAAGCCTCTGCGCGCGAAATCGGAGTAGCTCGAGTCGGAACTCAGCGTTTCGCCGAAAATTCTCGATATCTGAATACCGATATAAAACAGGTAAAACGCGCATATCGGCGACACCGCCACATAACCCACAACAGGCGGAAGTCCGCGGTAATCAGGCTCTCCCATGCGCTCGGCAGGGGAGGGCTTTTCTGTTGAGGAAAACGCGCCGAACAGGTACATCGAAATAGGTATGGCAAAGAATATCTCGGGAATTATCGTAAAGGAAATTCTCGGGAGATTTTTGCCGAAGTCAAGCATAAGGTTCTCGAAAATGTCGTCGCTCGACATCAGAAGAAACGCCACCGCGACGGTAAGCGGGACCGCGCACACCAAGCCCAGCAGCACAAAGAGGATATTTTTCGCGCGCTTTTTTCCTTTGAATATCGAGGTCATGCAAACAAGCTCTTTCGTAAAGCCGAGGAAAGGACGCACAAAAACGCTTTGCAGAAGGTTTACGACGAAATGCTTTCCGAAAGGCTCCGCTCCGCTGAGCGTTATCATGAGGTAAAGATACAAAAGAAATACAAACGACGCCGAAAGGAAATTTATAAACTGACTTGCGCAGAAAAACGGCGACAGGCTGAAAACCTCCGCGATAATAAAAAGGATAAGCTGTCCTTTTGAAACTTTCAGCTTTTTGGTTTTAACGTAAACCGCTCCGACGACACCGTATAAAAACCAGAAAATACCGCCCCATATCCCGCCGGCGTATCTCACCGCGAAATGCGTGAAAACAAATCCCAGCGTGAAAACTATCCACGAAATAACCGCCTCGCTGAGCGGGATCTTCGACTTTTCTATGTCATTTACGGTCTGAACGGGCGGTGTTTGTATTTCGTTTAAATTAAGCTCGTTTTCCATAAGATCACTCCTCACTGTCGGAATTATCGGCGGGTTTTCCGTCGTCCGCAAATTCAAGAATATCTCCCGGCTGGCATTTAAGCGCGGCGCAAAGTCTTTCAAGCGTTGAAAAGCGGATAGCTTTGGCTTTTCCCGTTTTCAATATCGAAAGATTGGCGGGGGTTATCTCAATAATTTCGGCAAGCTCGTTTGATGATATTTTGCGCTTTGCCATCATAACGTCAAGATTTACAACAATCATAAGCGCACCTCAAATCGTAAAGTCATTTTCCTCGCGGAGCTCGACCGCCTGTTGAAAGCAGTTTTTCACGACCCGCAGTATAATGCCGAAAAACACCGCCGCGGCGACTATCGCCCACGCAAACGGACGCAGAACAGCAAAGTAGATGAATAATGCCGCTCCGCAAAAGCAGCAGAACGAAATTATCCGAAGATAACGCACGTTTTTGATTATAAAGGGTCTGCCTCTTTGAATATTCAGAAGCAGCAGATCGAGGTGGACAAGCGCTGTGACCGCGGGCGGAACACAACAGTACAGCGTAACTAAAAGCGGTATGAAAACGCTTTCCAATCCCGCCATGAGGATAACCCGCTCGTCGTACATCTTTACCAGCGGCGGCGCGATAATACAGCACACGACTATCCCGACATACATTATCTTTATTAAAATCTGAGACAAAATAACAGACTTGTCTTTATTCCACATAAACAGCCTCCCGAATCAAAGTTTGGAATTTATGATGATATGATAACACAAAAATTTTTGTTTGTCAATAGCTTTTTATCGAAAAACAATAAATTTTTTCTTTTTTTCGTGAGCCGGACTTTTTTATTGACAAAAATCACCATATATAGTATAATGAAGTAAGATTTTGTATGAAGTAATATTTTATACGGGGAAGAGGAGCGGTCAGATGCCTAAGGAAAAAACCGTGTTTGTTTGCAGCGAATGCGGACACGAATATCCCAAGTGGAACGGAAAATGCACGACTTGCGGCGCGTGGAACAGCCTTGAGGAGACTGTTCCGCTTACGGTTTCGGGGATAAAAACGGCTTCGGCGGCGGAGCTTAAGTTCAGCAAAATGTCCGAGGTGTCATTTGATGACGAGATACGGTATGATACGGGTATCTCGGAGCTTGACAGAGTGCTTGGCGGGGGCTTGGTAAAAGGCTCGCTGGTGCTTATCGGCGGCGACCCGGGTATAGGAAAGTCAACGCTTTTGCTTCAGATATGCGGCACAATGGGCAAGGAGCATTCCATTCTTTATGTTTCGGGAGAGGAAAGCGAAAGGCAGATTAAGCTGAGGGCAAACCGCCTCGGGATATCGGGGGAGAACCTGTTTTTAGCCTCAAACAACAGTTGTGAAAGCATAATAAGAGCCGTTTCGGAAAACAAGCCCGAAATAGTGATAATAGATTCGATACAGACGATAACCACAAGCGCGGTCTCAAGCTCTGCGGGCAGCGTCGTTCAGGTAAGAGAATGCACAAACGCCTTTATGCGTATGGCGAAAAGCGAGGAGATACCCGTATTCATAGTTTCTCACGTCAACAAGGACGGCGGCATAGCGGGACCTAAAATAATGGAGCATATCGTGGACACGGTGCTTTATTTCGAGGGCGACAAACAGCTTTCCTACCGTATTTTAAGAGCGATAAAAAACCGCTTTGGTTCTACAAACGAGATAGGTGTGTTCAGTATGAACGACGACGGGCTTCGTGAAGTCGAAAACCCGTCGGAGATGATGCTTTCGGGCAGACCCGCGGGAGTTTCGGGAAGCACGGTGGTGTGTGCGGTCGAGGGAAGCAGACCTATCTTAGCGGAGGTTCAGGCGTTAGTCTCAAAATCGAGCTTTTCCGCCCCGCGAAGAACAGCCACGGGAGTCGACTACAACAGGCTCTATATGCTTATAGCGGTATTGGAAAAGCGGCTTGGGTTTGCGTTCGGCGGACTTGATGTGTATGTAAATATAGTCGGGGGTCTTAAAATTGACGAGCCGGCGGCTGACTTAGCGGTTGCGGCGGCGCTTTATTCGGGGCTTTGCGACAAGCCCGTGCCGGAGGATATGATAATGTTCGGAGAGGTTGGTCTGGGCGGAGAGATACGCTCCGTCAGCCGCGTCAGAGAGCGCGTAAAAGAAGCGGCAAGGCTTGGATTTAAGACCTGTATAATCCCGGCGAATTCCTTGCAAAAAAATGAGGATCTTGGAATAAAGACCGTTTCGGTCAGAGATCTCGGACAAGCCTTCAGAGAAATTTCGCCCTCGGGAAAATAAAAGGGAGCAAAAAATGCCTGTAAAAAGATTTATATTCGGTTTCTGGGCGGTGGGCATACTTGCCGTCGAAGTCGCGATAGCCTTTTTCGCGAAAGGTTTTATCAGAGAATATGTCGGCGATGTTTTAGCGGTAGTGTTTTTATATATGCTCGCGAGAGTTTTCTTTCCGCAAAAGCCGCAGTTTATGTCGGCAATAGCGTTTGGAGTGTCGGTTATCGTCGAGCTTTTACAGCTTACTCCGCTTCACGGTTTTTTGAACGAAAGGTCGGAAGTGCTTGCGGTTATCGCGGGCGGAACATTTGATTACAGAGACCTTATCTGTTATTTTATAGGCGGGCTGATCTGCGCGGTAGTCGATATTTTTATCATCGGAAAATCCAAGAAAATAAGCGGCTGAATGGAGAAGTAAAATGGATTTCAGAGAATTGCTTAATAATGACGAATTTATTGTGCTTGACGGTGCAATGGGGACAATGCTTCAGAAAAAGGGTCTTAAGCTCGGCGGTATACCCGAGGAGCTTAATTTTACCGCTCCCGAAGTTATCGAAAGCATTCACAGAGAATACATCGCCGCGGGCGCGAAAGCCGTTTACACAAACACCTTCGGCGCGAATAGGATAAAGCTTTCGCAAAGCGCTTATTCTGTCGAGGAAACGGTAAAAAAGGGCATTGAGATCGCGCGGAAAGCCTGCGCTCAGTCGGGCGCTTTTGTGGGACTTGACATAGGCTCGCTCGGAAGAATGCTTAAGCCCCTGGGCGATCTGCCAGTTGAAGAGGCTTACGAAATGTTCAGCGAGATAATGAGGGCAGGAAGCGGTGCGGATTTTATCGTTCTCGAAACAATGACCGACCTTATGGAGATAAAGACCGCGCTTCTCGCGGCTAAGGAAAACACAGACCTCCCCGTAATCTGCACGATGACGTTTGAAAAGAATATGCGCACGTTTACGGGCTGTTCGGCGTCGGCAATGGTGCTTACGCTCTGTGGAATGGGCGCGGACGCCGTGGGAATGAACTGCTCGCTCGGACCGAGAGACGCGCTGCCTGTCGCGGAGGAAATTCTGAAATGGGCGGAAGTTCCTGTAATTATCAGAGCGAACGCGGGACTTCCCGACCCCGTGACAAATCAATACGACATAACTCCCGCGGAGTACGCCGGGATAGCCGAAGAAATGGCCCAAATGGGCGTAAAGCTGCTGGGAGGCTGCTGCGGAACAGGTCCCGAGTTCATTTCCGAGATAACCAAACGGCTGAGCGGAAAGAAGTTTTCGAGGGTAACGCGCGATATCCCCGCGGCGGTCTGCTGCGCGCAGAAAACGGTAGTTATAGATACTGTCCGCGTTATCGGCGAAAGGATAAACCCGACGGGTAAAAAGCTGTTTAAAGAGGCGCTAAAGCGAAGCGATCTCGATTATATCATGAAGCAGGCGGTCGAGCAGGTCAACGCGGGCGCGGAAATTCTCGATGTAAACGTCGGACTGCCCGATATCGACGAGCTTGAGATGATGAAAAAAGCGGTAGACGCTGTGCAGAGCGTCGCGGATGTGCCGCTTCAGATAGACACTACTGAAACAGACGTTCTCGAGGCGGCGCTGAGAAGAGTTTCGGGAAAGCCGATAGTAAACTCGGTAAACGGCGAGGACGAAAAGCTCGACAGCGTGCTTCCGCTCGTGAAAAAATACGGCGCGGCTGTTGTGGGACTTACACTCGACAAGGACGGCATACCGAAAACCGCCGAAAAGCGGTATGAGATAGCGCTGAAAATTCTGAAAAGGGCGGAGGAATACGGCATTCCGAGGCGCGATGTTTATATAGACTGCCTTACGCTTACGGCTTCTGCCGAGCAGGACGGAGCCGTACAGACGCTTGAGGCTATGCGCAGGATCCGCGATGAGCTGGGGCTTAAGACAGTGCTGGGCGTGTCGAATATCTCGTTCGGACTGCCGAACAGAGAGCTTGTAAACTCGACGTTTCTTACTATGGCGATGAACAGCGGACTTGACCTGCCTATAATGAACCCCAATTCCGCGGCAATGTCGGGCGCTGTTGCGGCATACAGACTGCTTTCGGGATACGACCGCGGCGGAGCGGAGTTTATCGCAGACGCCGAGAGGTTTGTCAATACTCAGGCTCCCGCGAGATCAGCCCAAAGCGCTCAGCCGAGCGCCAACTCAGACAACGAGCCAAGCTCGGAGCTGTCAAAGGCGGTGTTGAACGGGCTTAAGTCGGAGTGCGCGCAGACAGCAAGAAAACTGCTTGACGAGGGCAAAGAGCCGATGGAAATAATAAACGAGCTGCTTGTTCCGGCGCTTGACGAAGCGGGGAGCCGCTTTGAAAAGGGCAGTATCTTCCTCCCGCAGCTTATTCAGGCGGCAGGCGCGGCTCAGGCGGCGTTTGACGAGGTAAAAGCCGCGATATCCTCAAAGGGCGGCGAAAACAAAACGCGCGGAAAGGTCGTGCTCGCCACGGTAAAGGGCGATGTTCACGATATCGGAAAGAACATAGTAAAGACCCTGCTCGAAAACTACGGCTTTGAAGTCATTGATCTGGGTAAGGACGTTGAGTATGAGGCGGTAGCCGAAGCCGCCGAAAGATCGGGAGCAAAACTCGTCGGGCTTTCGGCGCTTATGACCACGACCCTCAAAAGCATGGAAAACACCATAGCGCTTATCCGAAAGCGCGGCATCGACTGTAAGATAGTAGTCGGCGGAGCGGTACTTACCGCCGAGTATTCGGCGAAGATAGGCGCGGACTTCTATGCGAAGGACGCGAAGGAAACGGTGGATATAGCGAAAAAGGTTTACGGATAAAGAACAAACGGCTGTAAGTGTAAAAAGCTTACAGCCATTTTCTTTTTAGGTAAGTTGATACGAAGCTATCTGTTCTACCAGAATTTTCTCCGGTCGTTTGTAAGCCCTGTAATATAATCAAGTGAAACGTCGTAAAACTGCGCGAGCCTGATATAGACCCGCATGGGCATTTCGCGGAAGCCCCTCTCGTATTCGCTGTACTGCTGCTGTTTCATTCCGAGTATTTCGGCAAGCTGGGTCTGGTTCATATCCTTATCCTCGCGCAGGTCTCTGAGCCGTTCGTAAATTTGCACTAAACCGCACCTCCGTAAACATTCTGTATAGAATTATATATTACAAAGGATTTATTGTATATTCTTTACAAAACATATATTGTATAATACTCTATTTTTGCACTTGTGTAATATAATACTATTGTTTACAATGTATATTGTAAAACAAAGTAGTATTTTGTACAAGACAGTTAAAAAGGAGAATACAATGAAAGTCTATCTTTATTCGGAAATGCAGAACGCAATTGAAAAAAGCGGCGTGGGACGCGCTATTTACCACCAGAAAAACGCGCTTGCTCGGCAGGGAGCAGAGCTTGCGGACGGGTATGAGGACGCCGACGTGGTACATATAAACACCGTTTTTCCGAGATCATACCGTATGGCGAAAAAGCTGAGAAAGCTCGGTATTCCGCTGGTGTACCACGCGCACTCCACGCGTGAGGATTTCAGAAACTCATATATCGGGTCAAACCTCGTTGCGGGATTTTTCAAAAGCTGGATAATAAAATGCTATTCGACAGGCAACGTTATCATAACGCCGAGCGAGTATTCAAAATCTCTGCTTCGCGGTTACGGCATAAAAAACGATATCTTCGTCATCTCCAACGGCATCGACCTTGAGGATTATCGAAGAAATGAACGGGCGGGCAGAGAGTTTCGCGAAAAATACGGTTTTTCCGAAACGGACAAGGTAATAGTTTCGGCGGGTCTGCTGATGAAACGCAAGGGCGTACATGATTTTGCGGAGCTTGCAAGGCGGTGTCCGGAGTATAAATTCATCTGGTTCGGAGATTCAAACTTAAATCTTGTGGGCAGGGAAGTAAGACAGGCAGTCAAAAACGCTCCCAAAAACCTGACATTCGCGGGGTATGTTCCAAAAGACAAAATAAAAGCCGCCCTTTCGGGCAGCGACTTATTTTTGTTTCCGTCCTACGAGGAGACGGAGGGCATCATCGTTTTAGAGGCTCTGGCGATGAAAATTCCCGTTCTGCTCAGGGATATTCCCGTTTACGGGGACTGGATAGAAGTAGGGAAAAACGCGTATGCCGCAAAAGACAACGGCGATTTTGAAAGACAGCTTCGGGATATCCTTGAGAAAAGAGTGCCCGATCTGACCGAAAAGGGCTATGAAACGGCAGTGAGCAAAAGTCTCGACAACACGGGAAAAAAGCTGATCGAGGCTTATGAAACAGCAATAAACAATGTACATATGACCGTTAACAGTAATAATTAACAACAAACCGCGCCCGATATAGTGAACGTGCGGTATAGAAGTATCATACAATTCGAGTGTCCCCTTTGACAACATACCAGACGTATTGCCAAAGGCGGCTCGCCTTCGAGCGCGGTTTTTTAACCGATATCCTTTATAAGTTTCAGTATATCATCTTTTCCGGCAAGCCCGTAGGAGAACGCCGTGGCGCTTCCGGCGGCTGTTCCGAGCTTCAGGGCGTATTCGTGATCTCCCTGTTCTAAACCCGCCAAAAAGCCCGCAACCATTGCGTCTCCCGCGCCGACCGAGTTTTTAACCGCTCCCTTATATGCCCCGCGAAAATGAGTTTTCCCGTGTTCGTCAAGCAAAAGCGCGCCGTCTTTGCCCATTGACACCAGCACATTCCGCGCGCCTGTTTCCCGAAGTCTGCGGGCGTATTCTTCCGCTTCGTCAACGCTGTTGATTTTAACGCCGAACATCTCGCCAAGCTCGTGAATATTCGGCTTTACCAGAAAAGGCCTGTATTTCAGAGTGTTGAGCAAAAGCTCTTTTGCTGCGTCAACCACAGTCCTGATGTTTTTGCCGGACAGCATTTCGAGGATTTTTTCGTATATATTATCCGGCAGGCTTGCGGGAATACTCCCCGCAAGCACCAGCGTATCTCCGTCCGAAAGCCCCCCGAGCTTTTCATAAAGTTTATCCAATGACCGCCCGTCAATGTCGGGGCCTTTGCCGTTTATTTCGGTTTCGGTGTTGGATTTTATCTTTACATTTATGCGTGAAAATCCGCTTTCGAGATGAACGAAATCCGTTTCAACGCCTTTCTCCCGAATGCCGTTTTCGATAGCCGTCCCCGTAAATCCCGCGGTAAATCCGAGCGCTTTTGATTTAACGCCAAGCTCGTTTAAAACCAGCGAAACGTTTATTCCCTTTCCGCCGAAGAAGATCTTTTCCTCATTCGCCCGGTTTATCTCTCCCGCGGAGATCTCATCGGTGTATACGACATAATCGATCGCTGGATTGAAGGTAACCGTGTATATCATTTCAAAACCTCCCCGGCGTTTTTACCGCTACGGTTTAAATTTGTAAGTCCTTATATAAGAGCTTATATCCGCGCCGCTTTGTATGTATCTCAGCAGAATTTCGGCACAGGCGCGGCTGTCGCTCGCGGCGTGGTGATGATCGAGTTCAATTCCGTAATATCCGCACATTACGTCAAGTTTGTGGCTCATATCGGGAAGAAGTTTTCTGCCCGTCTGCACTGTGCATAAATACCTCGCGGTCTGCTTCCACGCTATGCCGTAGTCTTTAAGACAGCGCCCGAGAACGCCCATATCAAATACGGCGTTGTGGGCTACAAGTATTCCGATGTTCATAAGCGGCTCTATCTCAGTCCACAGCTTTGGAAACGCCGGAGCGTCTTTGACTGCGTTTTCGCTGATTCCTGTAAGCTTTACGTTGAAGTAATCAAAATATGTTTCGGGATCAACAAGAGAATAATATTCATCGGCTATTTTTCCGTTTTCAATAATTGTGATCCCTATCGCGCTCATTCGGTCATTTGCCCTGTTGGGCGTTTCAACGTCAAAAACAACAAAACGGTTTTCGTTTTCGGTCACCGTGATCTCCTCCGCCGAAATATTTTATTCTTAAGTCATCGCCGCGCAAAGATCGTGTGCGGTGCTGCCTTGATACAGTATAATACAACCGACAGCAAATCGATCTTTACTTTCTTACTGCCATTTTAAGAATGTCGCCGAATTTTATACGGTTTCCGTTGTGCAGGATTATCGCCTCGTAAACCTTGCTGACGACTATCGCGATAAGCACAACGCACGCCGCGAGTACAACTACCGCTATCAGCGATTGGACCGTATCGAAGCTTCCGAGAAGGATAGCTCCCGGAAGCGCAAACGGGCTTGAAAGCGGGAAATAGTACGAGAATATCTGCACGGGATTGTTTTCAACAACGCCTTCCAAAAGACTTTCGGCGTTGAAAATAACGGGGAAATACGCGAGATACATTCCGACCACGCCCAAAAGCATAAACGGCTGCATTGCCGCCGCGAGGTCCTCCATGCGCGAGACCGACGCCCCCACGAGCGCCGCGATGAGCGAGAAGAACAAAAAGCCGAGAATGAATATAATGAAAACAAGTATGATGTTAAGCGGAGTAAAGTTCCGGAAAATGTCGCTGAGACCCTTTGCCATTTCGATTTCCTCGAGAGAAACACCCGCTGTCGCGGCTGCCTCTCCCGCGGAGTTCATTATCTCGGAATTTCCTATAATACTGAACATTCTGCCCATTATTCCAAACGGCGCGGAGACCGCGACGCTTATCGCGCACACTCCGCCGAAAAGCGCTGTCTGTCCGAGGCTTACCGCGCCCATGGCAAGGACTTTTCCTATCACCACAGCGAGCGGTCTCACCGAAACCAGCAACAGCTCCATAACGCGGCTGGTCTTTTCCGTGGCGATGGACTGCGCAACGGTCTGTCCGTAGGTTATGATAAGCGCGAAAAGCACTATCGGCAGGATAAGAGGAACGATATAGTTTATCATTCCCGTAAATATATCCACCTGTTTGGAGCCTGCCTTAAGCGCCGTACAGCTTACGGAAACCAGCGTTTTCGGATAGTCCTCTTCGGAAACGCCGAGGTTTATCATTTTCCTGCGGTCGATAAGCGTATAAACAAGGTCTGACAGCGAATCCGCGCTTGCCGCGCTGCTTCCCTCGGAATAGTATACCTTTGCCGAATATCCTAAAAGCCCGCCGCTTATATCATTTACGGCGGTTATTTTTACAAGCGCCTCGGCGGTTTCCTTTACAGACAGCTCGTTTACAAGCCCGTCGGCGTCGCGGTCGGTTTTAGAGATGGCCGCGCCGAGTTCTTCCGCCTTAGCAATATCCTCGTCTGTCAGAAGCTCTGTTTCGTCAATAATATAAATTTTCCCGAAATCTTCAAAGCTGTCGTTCGCGCTGTCTATTATTCCTTCGATTGCCTTGTCCGCTCCCAGAAGCACGGGCAGTATATTTGTAAGCACGCAGACAGCCGAAAGCAGAACGCAGAAAATAATGGTGCCCGCTATAAATGACTTGGTTTTTATGTGCTGGACGACAGTAAATCCCAACACCTTCTGCCAGCCTTTAGTTCTCATTTGCGCCACCTGCCTTTTCGATAAATATCTCATTCAGCGAAGGTTCTCTCAGCTCGTATTTTATAAGCGGTATCCTGCTGCTTATTATCATATTGAGAAGTCTGTGCGCCTGTTCCTCGCTTTTTACGTTAAACGACGTTCCGTTGGGGGTATCCTCGGTTACCGCAAGCCCGCATTCCTTCGCAAGCGCCCGGATATCCCCGTCTGCCTTTACCGTAAGCTTTACGCGACCGTAGCCTTTTTTTATCTCGTTGAGGTTTCCCTGAAGAAGTGTCTGCCCCTTATTGAGAATAACTATATCGCGGCAGAATTCCTCTATCGTCGTCATCTGATGTGAACTCATGATGATATACTTGTTTTTCTGTATCTCCTCGCGGATAACTCCCTTGAAAAGCTCGGCGTTTACGGGGTCAAGACCCGAAAGCGGCTCGTCGAGGATAATAAGCTCGGGCTCGGGCGCGAGCGCCGCGATAAGCTGAATTTTCTGCTGATTTCCTTTTGAGAGCTGTTCGGCGGTCTTATTTTTATATTCGGTCACGTTCAGGCGGTCAAACCAATAGTCGAGCGCGCGCCTTGCGTCGGTCTTGGTCATTCCGCGCAGAGTGAGAAAATAAACGAGCTGGTCGGATATCTTGTATTTCGGATAAAGACCGCGCTCCTCCGCGAGATATCCCACGGGCTTATCCGCCGCCAAAAACTCATGTCCGTCCCATTTTACCGAGCCGCTGTCGGCTGAGAGCATACCGAGGATAATACGGATAGAGGTTGTTTTTCCCGCGCCGTTTGTTCCCAAAAGCGCGAAAACACCGGGCTCTTTCATTTCAAACGAAAGACCGTCTACGGCTGTATAGCTGCCGTATTTTTTGACAATATTGTTTACGGATAAAGCCATTTTATTTTCCTTTCATTACACCAAATAAGATAGCAGACTATCTTAAGTATAGCACACCGCCTGCTTTTTGTCAATAAAATTCGGGGATCGTTTCATACCGCCGTTTCCGTACCGATTTTACTTTATCCGACATATCGGATTAAAAATTATTCATAAAAATATTTATTTTTTTAAAAAAACTCTTGACAAATTAAAGTAAAAGTGGTAAAATATTAAAATGTATCATAATGGAGTTTTAGCCTATTTTTGCCGAAAACGGCGGACGGCTGAGACCCGTTTAAGACAATAGAGATTAGTTGAACAACCGACTGCGGCTGTATTTCACTTCTGACCTCTCACCTCTAATCTCTAACATCTACAAGGAGGACCAAAAGCCAATGGTAAACACAAAGCCCCTTAAATTAGGAAAAACCACGCGGCAGACTTTCTCAAAGATCAATGAGGTCATTGATATGCCGAATCTTATCGGTATACAGAAGGACTCTTACGAGTGGTTTTTGACCGACGGTATTAAGGAAGTGTTTAGGGACGTATCTCCGATCGTCGATACAAACGGACGCTTTGAGCTTTCGTTTGTGGATTATCGTCTTGACGAGAACACCAAGTACTCTATCGAGGAGTGCAAGGAGCGCGACGCTACTTACGCGGCGCCGCTGAGAGTTACGGCGAGACTTCTCAACAAGGAGACGGGCGAGATTCTCGACAACGAGATATACATGGGCGACCTGCCCCTTATGACCGACAGCGGCACGTTTGTTATAAACGGCTCGGAGCGCGTTGTCGTGTCACAGCTTGTTCGTTCGCCCGGTGTTTACTACGGCTACGAGCACGATAAAAACGGTAAAAAGCTCTTTAAGGCGACCGTTATCCCCAACAGGGGCGCCTGGCTGGAGCTTGAGATGGACTCAAACGATGTGTTTTATGTCCGCATAGATAAAAACAGAAAGTTTCCGTGTACGACATTTCTGCGCGCGATAGGACTTTCCACCGACAAGGATCTTACCGAAAAGCTCGGCACAAGTCCGCTTATAACCGTTGCTATCGAAAACGGAAAAGACGCGACCAAAAACGAGGAGGAGGCTCTGCTCGAGGTTTACAGAAAGCTTCGTCCCGGAGAGCCTGCTACCGTTGACAGCGCGCGCACGACGCTCGATAATCTCTTCTTTGACCCGAAGAGGTATGACTTGTCGCGCTTCGGAAGATACAAATATAACAAAAAGCTTGCTATTTCCGCGAGAATTTACGGCAGAAAAGCGGCTGAGACCGTTATATCGCCCTATACGGGAGAAATTCTCTGCGAGGAAGGCGAGATGATCACCCGCGAAAAGGCTCTTGAGATAGAAAACGCGGGCGTTATTTCCGTTGTTGTAGACAAGCCCGACGGAGAGGGAACGGTAAAGATCGTCGGCAACGGAATGGTCGATATAAACGAGTATGTTGAGATAGACGCGGCGGCTTACGGCGTAAACGAGCACGTTTCGTTCCGCGTTCTCAGCGAAATTCTTGAAGAGGCGGGCGACGACGGCGAAAAGCTCGGGGAGCTTATCGCGCAGAGAGCCGAGGAGCTTGTTCCCAAGCACATAACGCTCGACGATATCTTTGCTTCCGTAAGCTATTTCATGAATCTCAACGACGGCATAGGCGACGTTGACGATATTGACCACCTCGGAAACAGAAGAATACGCTGCGTTGGAGAGCTTCTCCAGAATCAGTTCAGGATAGGCTTTACCAGAATGGAGCGCACTATCCGCGAGAGAATGGGACTTCAGGCAAACGACATCGAAAAGGTCTCGCCTAACTCGCTGATAAACGCGCGTCAGGTGATAGCGGCAATGAAGGAGTTTTTCGGCTCGTCACCGCTGTCGCAGTTTATGGATCAGAACAACCCGCTTGCGGAGCTTACGCATAAGC
>JAFLUF010000036.1 GCA_022508925.1 Oscillospiraceae bacterium
TTGGGGAAGCGTTTTGCGCATAGCGCATAATGCGCCCTTTCTACAGAAAGGTTTTTCCCCAATAATAAATAATAACCAAGTTTTTAGTTCGTAAATAAAATTTTAACATAAGCTAAGCCGTTCGGAACAAACCGAACGGCTGTTTGTTTATGAATATTCTGATGGCACATTATTCGTCACAGGCGAATAATGTGCCATCAGACTCCCTTAAAAAGACTTTTTTACGCTCCAAAAACGTATTTATGTAATCAGTCATTCTTTTCCTTAAGCAGGTCGCGTATCTCGGTAAGTAAAACCTCTTCCTTGGTAGGCTCGGGAGGAGCCGCGGGCTTTTCTTCTTCCTTTTTCTTTCCGATATCCATAAGCTTGTTCATTCCCTTTATCATCATAAACAGGATAAGCGCGAGGATAAAGAAGTTGATAACGGTGGTGATAAAGTGACCGTAGTTAAGCGCGAGATTTTCTATCTGCTCGGGCTCGAGACCCGTATAATCTACCCACGGCAGTCTTATCATTCCCGCGATATCAGAGCCGCCGACGGAGGCGATAAGCGGATTGATGAAATCAGCGGTAAGCGCGGATACTATCGACTGAAACGCGCCGCCGATAATAACGCCGACAGCCATGCTCATAACGTTGCCTTTAAGAGCGAATTCCTTGAATTCCTTGATAAATTTTTTCATAAAAAACGTCCTTTCAAATTTTTAACTTACAAAACTCATTTTAGCATAATGTGAATGATTTGTCAATAATCTCACAGCATTTTCTTCAAATATATTCCGGTGTAAGAAGCGGGATTTTCGGCAATTTCCTCTGGAGTTCCCTTTGCGACCACCGTGCCTCCGCCGTCGCCGCCCTCGGGTCCCATGTCGATTATATAGTCCGCGCATTTTATCACGTCAAGATTATGCTCGATTACAAGCACGGTATTTCCCGCGTCGGCGAGAGCCTGTAAAATATCGATGAGCTTCTGCACGTCTGCCGAATGCAGTCCCGTTGTCGGCTCGTCGAGGATATATATTGTTTTTCCCGTAGAACGCTTTGAAAGCTCCGTAGCAAGTTTTATCCTCTGCGCCTCGCCGCCCGAAAGGGTAGTGGAGCTCTGTCCGATCTTGATATATCCAAGACCCACGTCGTTCAGCGTTTTAAGCTTGTTGTAGATGCGGGGGATATTCTCGAAAAACTCCACTCCCTCCGATACTGTCATATCCAGAACGTCGTAAATGCTCTTGCCCTTGTACTTTACCTCAAGCGTTTCGCGGTTATAGCGCTGCCCCTTGCACACCTCGCACGGCACGAAAATATCCGGCAGAAAGTGCATTTCGATTTTCAGGATGCCGTCGCCCTCGCACGCCTCGCAGCGTCCGCCCTTTACGTTGAAGGAAAAACGTCCCGCCGTATAGCCGCGTGTTTTGGCGTCGTTTGTCTGTGAGAAAAGGTCACGTATATCCGTAAACACGCCCGTGTAGGTCGCGGGATTGGAGCGCGGCGTTCTGCCGATGGGCGACTGGTCTATCATAATGACCTTGTCGAGATTTTCCACGCCCTTCATATCAGCAAATTTTCCCGCTCTCACGCGGCCCCTGTTAAGCTTTCCGAAGAGGTTTTTGTAGATTATCTCATTTACGAGCGAGCTTTTTCCGCTGCCCGAAACTCCCGTAACGCAGGTGAAAATACCGATGGGAATATCAACGTTTATTTTTTTGAGATTGTTTTCCTCAGCGCCTATTACCTTAAGCCATTTTTTCGTCAGTTTTCTGCGCTTTGCGGGTACTTCGATTTTTTTCTTACCGCTGAGATATTGTCCCGTAACCGAGTTTTTGCATTTTAAAATGCCCTTAACTTCGCCGCTGTAAATAACGTTTCCGCCATGAACACCGGCAAGAGGTCCTATATCCACTATCCAGTCCGCCGCACGCATCGTGTCCTCGTCATGTTCTACAACGATCAGCGTGTTTCCTAAGTCTCTGAGTCTCTTAAGCGTAGCGATAAGCTTGTCGTTGTCGCGCTGATGCAGTCCGATGCTCGGCTCGTCGAGGATATAAAGCACACCCGTAAGCGCGCTGCCTATCTGTGTGGCAAGCCTTATGCGCTGACTTTCTCCGCCCGAAAGCGAGCCCGCCGCTCTTGAAAGCGTGAGGTATTCAAGCCCGACCGAGCGTAAGAACCCTAAGCGCGACTTGATCTCCTTAAGAATTTGTCCCGCTATCATTCTGTCGTGCTCGGAAAGAACAAGATTTTCCACAAAGTCGAGTGCGTTTAAAACCGACATCTTGCAGAAATCCATTATGTTTATTCCGCCGACCGTAACGGAAAGCGAGGTGTCGTTAAGCCTTTCGCCCTTGCATTTCGGGCATTCAACGTCGCTCATAAAATCGTCGAGCGCGTCCTTTGCATAGGTCTGCCAGCCCTGCGCCTCGTCATAGCGCCGCTGCAGGTTGTTCGCCACTCCCTCAAATTCTGTGTAGTATTCTCCGCCGCCCTGTTTTTTCGGACGTCTTACGAGAATTTTCTCGCCATTTGTTCCGTACATAAGCTCGTCTATTGCCTTGTCGGGATATTCGCATATAGGCTGTTCTACCGAAACGCCGTTTCTCTCGGCAATAGCGTCGAAATACATCGCCGCGATAGTACCCTCGGCATACGTCCAGCCATAGCCCTTTATAGCGCCGTCCTTTATTGACAAATATCTGTTGGGCATAACAAGGTCGGGGTCTATTCTGCGGTAGCTGCCTATGCCCGTACATTCGGGACACGCGCCGAGCGGGTTGTTGAACGAAAACATTCGCGGAACAAGCTCGTCCACTGAAACTCCGTGTTCGGGGCAGGCGTAGCTCTGCGAAAAATGAAGCTCATCTCCGTCAATAACGTCGATGTATATGAGTCCGCCCGTGAGATTTCCCGCGGTCTCAATACTCTCCGCAAGGCGCGAGCGTATACCGTCCTTTATCACAAGTCGGTCTACGATTATCTCTATCGAGTGCTTGTTGTTTTTTTCGAGAGATATTTTTTCGTTAAGGTCAAAAGTTATCCCGTCGACCCTTACGCGTGAAAAACCCGATTTTCTCGCGCTTTCAAATTCCTTTTTGTGTTCGCCCTTTCTCGCTCTTACTACGGGTGCGAGTACCTGAAACTTTGTCTTTTCCGGAAGCTCCAATACCTTATCCACTATCTCGTCGACCGTCTGCTGTTTTATCTCTCTTCCGCACACGGGGCAGTGGGGAATGCCTATCCTTGCGTACATAAGGCGCAGATAGTCGTATATCTCCGTCACGGTTCCCACGGTAGAACGCGGGTTTTTCGAGGTGGTTTTCTGGTCGATGGAGATAGCGGGGGAAAGCCCCTCTATGCTGTCAACGTCAGGCTTTTCCATTTGCCCCAGAAACATTCTCGCATAGCTCGAAAGGCTCTCCATATAGCGCTTCTGCCCGTCGGCGAAAATAGTGTCGAACGCCAGCGAGCTTTTTCCCGAGCCGGAAACTCCCGTAAGAACCACCAGCTTGTCCCTCGGGATAGTCACGTCAATGTTGTTGAGATTATGCTCTCTCGCGCCTTTTATGATAATTTTATCGTTAGCCATAAAAACCTCTTTTTATTCTTGAAGCTCCTTTATCTTATCGCGCAGAAACGCCGCGTGCTCAAAGTCAAGCAGCTTTGCCGCTTTCTTCATCTCGACGGTATACTGAGCGATAAGCTTTTCGCGCTCGCGCCTCGGGAGCTTTTTGTAATCGCTCTTTCTGAGCTTTTTGTCAGCCTTTCGCGTTATTTCGAGTACGTCGCGTACTTCCTTTACTATCGTTTTAGGAACGATATTGTGCTCTTTGTTGTAATTCTGTTGAATTTCACGCCTGCGCAGTGTCTCGGAAATAGCCCTTTCCATTGACTGCGTTACGAAATCCGCGTACATGATGACTGTGCCCTCGGCGTTTCTTGCCGCGCGTCCTATCGTCTGAACAAGCGAGGTCTCCGAGCGCAGAAAGCCTTCTTTGTCAGCGTCGAGTATTGCCACCAGCGACACCTCGGGAATGTCCAGACCCTCGCGCAGCAGGTTTATTCCCACCAATACGTCAAATTCGCCCTCGCGAAGGTCGCGGATAATTTCCATTCGTTCTATCGTGTCAATATCGTGGTGCATATAGCGAACCTTTATTCCCGCCTTGTCGAGAAAATCCGTAAGGTCCTCCGCCATTTTTTTCGTCAATGTCGTGACTAAAACGCGCTGTTGTTTTTCAATGCGGATGTTGATCTCGGAGATAAGGTCTTCAATCTGTCCGTCGGTCGGTTTGACTATTATCTCCGGGTCCAAAAGCCCTGTCGGACGGATTATCTGCTCGACTATCTGCGTTGATCTTTCACGCTCGAATTCTCCGGGAGTCGCCGAAACGAAAACCACCTGATTTACCTTTTCGTAAAACTCGTCGAAATTCAGCGGTCTGTTGTCAAACGCGCAGGGAAGCCTGAAACCGTAGTCCACGAGGTTTTTCTTTCTCGCTATATCTCCGCCGTACATTCCTCTTACCTGCGGAAGAGTAACGTGACTTTCGTCGACCATAAGCAGAAAATCCTCGGGAAAGTGGTCTATAAGCGTAATAGGCGTACTTCCGGGAGGTCTGCGCGCCAATACGCGCGAATAGTTTTCAACGCCCTTGCAGGTTCCTATCTCGCGCAGCATTTCCATGTCGTATCTCGTGCGCTGCTCTATCCTCTGCGCCTCAATAAGCCTGTTGTTGTCCTTGAAGAACTTTATTCGCTCCTCAAGCTCGTTTTCAAGCTCATCGAGCGCCTCCTCCATTTTATCTTTTCCGATGATATAGTGCGAAGCGGGGAAGATAAACGAGTGCGCGAGCGTTCCGCGTATTTTTCCCGTAACCACCTCAAACTCCGAAAGTCTTTCTATCTCGTCGCCGAAAAACTCGACCCTCACCGCCGTTTCACTGGTGCTTCCCGCGGGGAAAATTTCTATGGTATCTCCGCGCACGCGGAATTTGTTTCGGATAAAATTAAGCTCGTTTCTTTCATACTGCATTTCCACAAGCTTTTTTATAATATCGTCGCGCGTTATTTCCATACCCTCACGAAGCGACAGAGTGTTCGAGCGGTAATCCTCGGGCGAGCCGAGCGAGTAGATACACGAAACGCTCGCGACAATGATAACGTCGCGGCGCTCCGCAAGGGAAGCCGTAGCCGAGTGGCGCAGGCGGTCTATCTCGTCGTTTATCGCGCTGTCCTTTTCGATATAAGCGTCGGTAGAGGGGATATAAGCCTCGGGCTGATAATAGTCATAATAGCTTACGAAAAACTCGACGGCGTTTTTTGGGAAAAACTCGCGGAACTCCGCGCAAAGCTGAGCCGCAAGCGTTTTGTTGTGCGCCAGGACAAGCGTGGGTTTGTTTACGTTTGCGATGATATTCGCCATGGTAAAGGTCTTTCCCGAGCCCGTAACTCCGAGAAGCGCCTGTTCCTTGTCTCCGCGCAGGATACCCTCCGAAAGCGCCTCAATTGCCTGCGGCTGGTCGCCGGTAGGCTTATAATCCGATTTCAGTTCAAATTTATCCATAACACTCCATATTTTTAAAACGACAATTAAAAACGTTCACTTATATTGTACAAGTGAACGCGGATTTTGTCAATAGTATTTTCAACTCCACAGGTCTTCAAGCAGTTTAGCCTTTCGCATCGAAAAACAACCGTCGTTTCCGATGATGATATGGTCGACAACGCTTATACTCAGTGACGTAAAAGTTTCCGCCATAGACCTTGTGTATCTCACATCGTTGTTTGAAGCCGACGCGGCAGCGTCGGGATGATTATGAACAATGATCACCGAGCTTGCGTTTACATTAAACGCCTTTGAGATGACCTGCTTCAGGTCAACGCTTATAAGACTGAAAGCACATCCCGTCATATTCAGACACGCCGCGAGGTATTTTCTTTTGTCAAGCAGTATAAAGTGACAGGATTCTTTGTCCTCGTTCGGAAAGAACTCCTGACAGAACGTCATAACACTTTCAATACTTTCGAGTTTAATAACAGGTTCTTTGATCTTGCCGTAGGTATCTACAAAATCTCCGAGAAAA
This sequence comes from Oscillospiraceae bacterium, assembly GCA_022508925.1. GTDB lineage: Bacteria > Bacillota > Clostridia > Oscillospirales > Ruminococcaceae > CAG-115. The sequence continues at coordinate 6,078 of JAFLUF010000036.1, forward strand.
CGCAGAAGAGCCGCCGCTGTCTCGCCTACTCCGTTGATTTCCGTCATTTCTTTCGGAGAAGCGTTAAGCACCTGTGAAACAGAACCGAATTTTTCGATCAGCATATGGCTCAGCTCGTTTGTATTGCATCTTGAAAATGCAAAAAACAGCAGTATTTCAAGTATCTCGTGCTCTTCAAGCGACTGTATGCCGTTTTCAAGATATTTTTTCAACAGCCGTTGTCTGTGACCCTTATGCAGATTATGTTCGTTTGCCATATACCTTCACCGTAAATTATCAAAAAACGGAGAGCCAAAACTCCCCGAACCGACAAAATATATTTCAAAACAACAGACGCCGCGATCTGAATTTATCAAAAATCAAATTGGTACGCCCGATGCGATTCGAACGCACGACACATAGCGTCGGAGGCTATTGCTCTATCCAGCTGAGCTACGGGCGCGAATAACAGTTGACAGTTGACAGTAAAAAGTAAACAGTATTTTCGTAAACAAAACGTGTTCGATCTTTATTAACTGCTGTTTACCGCATACTGTCACTGTACACCGATCTGGTGATTCACCCGGGATTCGAACCCGGGACACCCTGATTAAAAGCCAGGTGCTCTACCGACTGAGCTAGTGAACCGTTACAACTTAATCATTATATCAAAGCAAAGCTGTTTTGTCAATAGTTTTTTGTGAATTTTTTATTTTTTCGCAATTTTTTTAGGTTTTATATTGAAAAAAATACCGAAAAGTGATATAATCAAATATATATGTGTGCAAATTTTCTGAAAGGAAAGATTGTGTGGAGATCTATGTGGGCGATATGCTTCATATGAAAAAAAATCACGTATGCGGAAGCAATACTATGAAGGTCCTTCGGGTCGGCGCGGATTTCAGGCTCGAGTGTGAAAAATGCGGTCATGTTTTTATGATCGCGCGTTCTAAGTGTGAAAAGAACATAAAGTCCGTCCAACACGGTGACAAATGATTATATATACTCAGAGGATTAGCGGCTTATGCAAGAAAAACTGCAAATGATAATTTCGCGCTATGATGAAATAAGCGCAAAGCTGTCCGACCCTAAGACGGTTTCCGATAACAGGCTTTACACCGAGCTTATGCGGGAGTATAAAAGCCTTACTCCGCTTATCGAGGTCTGGCAGAGATATAAAAAGGCTCTTGATAACCGTGACAGCGCGTTTACTGAAATGTCTGAGGCGGGAGATGACGAGGAGCTGAGAGAGCTTGCCCAGAGCGAGTATGAGGAAAACAAGGCGCTTGTACAGGAGCTCGGCGAGGAGCTGAAGATCATGCTTCTGCCGCGCGATCCCGACGACGACAAAAGCGTGATAGTAGAGATACGCGCGGGCGCCGGCGGGGAAGAAGCCGCGCTGTTCGCAAACTCGATGTTCAGAATGTATTCGATGTACGCCGCGAGACAGGGCTGGAAGATCGAGATCTTAGGCGGAAATCCCACGGAGCTTGGCGGTTATAAGGAGATCTCATTCGGAGTAGAGGGAGAGGGAGCTTTCGCCAAGTTGAAATATGAAAGCGGGGTACACCGCGTTCAGCGCGTTCCGGAAACGGAAAGCCAGGGTAGAATACAGACTTCTACCGTAACGGTCGCGGTCCTGCCCGAGGTAGAAGAGGTCGACGTAAATATAAATCCCGCCGACCTTACCATACAGACCTACCGTTCGAGCGGCGCGGGCGGTCAGCACATAAATAAGACCGAATCCGCCGTAAGGATTATCCATAATCCCACGGGAACAGTTGTTGAGTGCCAGGAAGAGCGCTCGCAGATGAAAAACAAGGAAAAGGCGCTTAAAATGCTGTACAGCAGACTGTATGAAGCCGAGCGCACCGCGCGCGACAGCGCCATTGCCGAAGAACGCCGCGTTCAGGTAGGAACGGGCGACCGCTCCGAGCGCATAAGGACCTACAATTTCCCTCAGTCGCGCGTTACAGATCACAGGATAGGACTTACGCTGTACAAGCTCGACGAGATGATGAACGGCGGCTGCGACGAGATCTTCGACGCGCTGAGGCTTGCCGAGAAAACCGCGTTGCTTGCGAAGAGCGAAAGTTAAACAGATTATAGGCGAGCGCACAAAAAGTCTTTGAAAGGGAGTCGGAGTGAAAACTTTCTATAGAAAATTTTCACTCAGAAAAAGAAACAAGGTGAAACAATGCTCACAAAAATAGAACTGTTCAGCGAGGAAAGCGCGGACAAAGCCGCCGAGATACTCAAAAACGGCGGTATCGTAGCTATACCTACGGAAACGGTCTACGGGCTTGCCGCAAACGCTCTCGACGAAAACGCGGTAAAGAGTATTTTCACCGCAAAGGGCAGACCGCAGGACAATCCTCTCATAGTTCATATAAGCAATTTTGAAATGATAAAGCCGCTTGTAACGGCTGTTCCCACACTTGCTGAAAGTCTTGCTGAAAGGTTCTGGCCCGGACCGCTTACGATGATATTTGATAAAACGGATGTTATTCCCGATGTTACAAGCGGCGGACTCGGGACTGTTGCCGTGAGAATGCCCGCGAGTGAGGCGGCGAGGGCGGTTATTGAAAAAAGCGGTTTTCCGCTTGCCGCGCCATCGGCAAACCTTTCGGGAAAGCCAAGCCCGACAACCGCCGGACACGTTTTCGAGGATATGAACGGCAAAATACCGCTTATCATCGACGGAGGAGAATGCGCGGTCGGAGTTGAAAGCACGGTCATTTGTTTTGACGGGAATAAAATTCGCATTCTGCGCCCGGGCGGGATAACCGCCGAGATGCTTTCGGAGTTTGCCGAGGTTGAAATAGATAAGGCGGCAGAAACTGCTCCAAACCCTGACGAGCGCGTTATTTCCCCGGGAATGAAATACACCCACTATTCTCCGAAGGCAAATGTTTTTGTTGTTAGTAAAAGAGCCGATGAATTCAGAAAATTCCGTGAAAGCCGAAAGAGTGAAAACGCTTGGTTTTTGTCGTGCGGAGATTACGGAAGCGGCTTTGTAAATTTCGGAGAAACAGCCGAGATACAGGCGCAAAGACTGTTTAAGCTTTTAAGGACTGCCGATGAAAACTCTGTTGAAACAGTCTATGTTGAGTCTCCCGACAAAAGCGGTGTGGGACTTGCGGTTTACAACAGGCTCATACGCGCGGCGGGGTTTAAGGTGGTGGACGAATAAAATGTCGGTTCTGCCGAATATTAGTATTACGGGACTTACGGGAATAAGCGGCGCGGGCAAATCCACGGCGGCAAATATTTTTGCCGAGCGGGGATTTACGGTGATCGACTGCGATATGCTCGCGCGGAAAACCGCGCAGGATACGCGTTTTTTAAGTGAGCTTTCACAGCGCTTTGAGGAAAATTTGCTTAACAGCGACGGAACGCTTGACAGGAAAAAAACCGCGCAGGTAGTGTTTTCCGATAAAGAAAAAAACGAGAAGTATTTCGGGATCATTTTTCCGTATATAACTTATGAAATAATGAGAATTATCCGATCTGCGAAAGGCGGGATACTTCTTGACGCTCCCACGCTTTTCGAGTCGAAAACAGATATGCTGTGTGATAATATCATTAGTGTCATTGCGGATGAAGAAGTTTGCATAAAAAGGATCTCCGTTCGCGACAATATTTCCGAAGCTCAGGCGAGAGCGCGGCTTTTTGCGCAGCATAATGAAGACTTTTTCAGGGACAATTCGGATTTTGTGATTGAAAATAATTCGGAAGGCAGTTATGAAAAGTTGTCGTCCGAGCTTGAAAGGATTATCAAAGACATAAGAAACGGGTGATAGTATCGTTTACGGTAAATACAGCATTTACAGAAAAAAGAAAAAAATAAATAAGCCGCTGATAATCATTCTGGTTATTTTGGTTATTGCCTTGCTTGTAACGGGCGGGTTATGGGGTTATAATAAGTACCTGACCGAGTCCTATCCTTTGAAATATTCCTCTTATGTGGAAAAATACGCAAAGGAGAATAATATCAGCGAGTATCTGGTTTACGCGGTGATAAAGACCGAAAGCGGTTTTCGCACGGACGCGCGCTCGAATGTGGGTGCGCGCGGACTCATGCAGATAATGGAAGAGACCTTCGACTGGATAAAGTTCAAACGCGGTGACACAGATACGGTTTATTATGATATGTATTCCGCTGAGAAGAATATCGAATACGGCTGCTGGCTGCTGGGATTTCTGTATGAGGAGTTCGGCGATATAGACTGCGTAGCCGCGGCATATCACGCGGGGCGCGGAAATGTCAACAACTGGCTTTCGGACAGAAACTATTCCTCAGACGGAAAACATCTCGATTACATCCCTATTTCCGACACTGCGCATTATGTCGATAAGATCAATGCAACTATGGATGTCTATGTAAGTCTTTATGCCGGCAAATAGTATCAAATCAATGAAAGGAAGTATTTTTAAATGGCGAAGAAAGAAACGTCTGGTGCAAAAGAACTGAAAGAGAAGCTTTTTTTGCAGAAGAAAAACGCGTATCTCAGAATGAGCGACGCTGAAGTAAAAAAGTGCGATAAATTCTGTGAAGGATATAAGAGATTTCTTGACGAGGCAAAAACAGAGCGCGAGGCCGCCGGATTTATCGAGCGCGAGGCAAAGGCGGCGGGTTTTGTTCCGTTTGACAAGAAAAAACGCTATAAAGCGGGCGACAGGGTCTGTTATGTAAACCGCGAAAAGGCGGTTATTCTTGCTGTTATAGGGAAAGAGCCGATTGAAAAGGGCGTAAATCTCGTAGCGGCGCATATAGACAGCCCGCGCCTTGATATGAAGCAAAACCCTATGATCGAAAAGGACGAGGTCGCTTATTTCAAGACTCACTATTACGGCGGAATAAAAAAATACCAGTGGCCGACCGTCCCGCTGTCTCTGCATGGAGTGATGATCAAGGCTGACGGCAGTAAGGTCGTTGTTCGGATCGGCGAGGACGAGGGCGATCCGGTGTTCTGCGTATCAGACCTGCTTCCTCATCTTGCCTCGGCGCAGATGAAGCGTCCGTCGGCGGAGATAGTAAAGGGCGAGGAGCTTAATCTCATCATAGGCTCTCGTCCGTTTAAGGACGACGAAACAAGCGAGCGTGTAAAGCTCAATCTCCTTATGCTCCTAAATGAAAAGTACGGAATAACCGAAGCGGATTTCCTTTCTGCTGAGCTTGAGGCGGTACCCGCGTTTAAGGCGAGCGATATCGGCTTTGACAGAAGCCTTATCGGCGGTTACGGACAAGACGACAGGGTCTGCGCTTATACCGAGCTTATGGCGGTTTTAGGCGCAAAGTCTCCTAAAAAAACTGCCGTAGCTATCCTCACGGATAAAGAGGAAACAGGCTCGGACGGAAACACGGGACTTCGCTCGGCATACCTCAAATATTTCATTGCCGACTTGGCGGCAAGCTTCGGAAAAGAGGGCAGAGAAGTGCTTTCCAATTCAAAGTGCCTTTCAGCCGATGTAAACGCGGCATACGACCCGACTTTTCCCGATGTGTTTGAGAAGAACAACGCAAGCGTGTTAAACGGCGGAGTATGCGTTACGAAATACACCGGTTCGCGCGGAAAGAGCGGAACATCCGACGCGTCCGCCGAGTTTGTGGGGGAAATACGCGCGCTGCTTGATAAAAACAACGTTATCTGGCAGACAGGCGAGCTCGGAAAGGTAGATATCGGCGGCGGCGGAACTGTAGCGGCTTATATCGCTAACCTTAACGTTGATACTATCGACGTAGGCGTACCTGTAATGTCAATGCACGCGCCCTTTGAAATTACCGCGAAAACGGATGTCTACGCGGCGTTTAAAGCGTTTGAGGCGTTTATAAACAGCTGATTTGTCCTAATTCACTCATTTACGAAATAAACATATAGTGTAAATGGGGTGATCATATGGCAAAAGCGCGCGATTTTTTCAGAAGGCTCGGAATCAGGCTGATCGCTGTGGGATTAGTAGCGGTGGGGTTTCTGCTGCTTATGGACCTCAGCTTTCGTGACGTTATAGAAACGGTAAACGCCTATGAGTGTCATGAGCTTGTTTCGAGGGTCCTGAACGAGGCGATCTCAGATGAGCTTGAAAATGAGGATACCGATTATAATAAGCTTGTGACGCTCTCTACCAACAGTGAAGGCGAAGTCATCTCCGTTGAAAGTAATGTGGTGAACATAAACAAGCTTAAAACCGGTATAATCCGCCGTCTTGAGCGGGAAATAGCGAGACTTTCATCATACAATCTCGAGATCCCGATAGGAACACTTCTCGGAATCCAACTTCTGCACGGAAAGGGTTTTAGTATCGGAATGACGGTCGAGCCTGTGGGAATGGCTTCTGCCTCTATAATCAGCGAGTTTGTTTCCGCGGGAATAAATCAGACCCTGCACAGGATAGTCATTGAGATAACCACCAGCGTTGAGTCTATAATCCCGGGGTTTTCCACAAGAGTTCCCGTAACGACAACGATAGTCGCCGCGGAAACTGTCATTGTAGGAAGAGTACCCGACGCGTATACCCACGTTATCACGAGCGAGTCGCTCAGCGGTTATCTTAACGATTTCGGAGCAGTTATAGACTAAAGCGCTTGCTTTACGCAAATTCGACAGGCGCTATGGGAGATGAAAAATTGGATATAAATGAAGCGAAAAAGAGAATATCCGAGCTTACGGAAATTCTCGAAAAGGCAAATCACAACTACTATGATCTTGACAGCCCTACGCTCGAGGACGACGAATACGACGCGTTTATGCGCGAGCTTAGAAAGCTCGAACAGGATTTCCCCGAGCTGTTGAGTGAAAGCTCCCCGTCGCAGAGAGTAGGCGGTTCCGTGCTGAATACATTTGAAAAGGTAAGCCACGCTGTACAAATGGCGAGTCTTCAGGACGTTTTCAGCGAAGATGAGGTAAAAGCGTTTTACGAACGAGTGGTTGAAGCGGGAGCGAGTGAGTTTACCGTAGAACCGAAGATCGACGGGCTTTCCGTGTCGCTCGAATACGAGAACGGCGTTTTAGTACGCGGTTCAACGCGCGGAGACGGATTCGTCGGCGAAAACATCACGGCAAATCTGAAGACGATACGCTCCGTGCCGCTTAAATTGGCGGAAGATGTTCCGTTTTTGGAGGTTCGCGGAGAGGTCTATATGCCGAAGGAGAGTTTCGGAAGGCTTTGCGAAATACAGGAAAAAAACGGCGAGCCGCTTCCTAAAAATCCCAGAAACGCCGCGGCGGGTTCTCTTAGACAAAAGGACAGCAAGATAACCGCCGAACGAGGTCTTGACATTTTCTGTTTTAATATTCAGCAGGCGAGAGGCATTGAGTTCAAAACTCATTCCGAAAGTCTTGAGTACCTGAATAAGCAGGGATTTAAAGTTGTTCCCGATTTTCGGGTGAGTAAAACGCTCGACGAGATATTAGCACGTATTTCCGAGATCGGTAAAATGCGGCTTTCGCTTCCGTTTGATATTGACGGGGCGGTGGTAAAAGTTAACGATCTGGCGCTGCGAGCGGAAATGGGCGCAACGGCTAAAACGCCCAAGTGGGCGGTGGCATTCAAATACCCGCCCGAGGAAAAAGAAACCACGCTTAATTCCATCGAAATAAATGTGGGGCGCACAGGCGCGCTTACGCCGATTGCACTGTTCGACACCGTTCAGCTTGCGGGAACATCGGTTTCACGAGCGGTCCTGCACAATCAGGACTATATCTCCGAAAAGGATATCCGCATAGGCGACAGAATTGTCGTGAGAAAAGCGGGAGATATTATCCCTGAGGTTGTGAAAAGCGTTTCACACGCGGATAATTCCGAGCCGTTCTATATCCCGAGCGTTTGCCCTGTGTGCGTTTCCGAGGCGGTGCGCGACGAGGATGATGCGGTGATACGCTGCAAAAACATAAACTGCCCCGCGCAGATATTGCATTCGATAGAGCACTTTGCCTCCCGCAGCGCGATGAACATCGACGGTCTCGGCGAAGCGATAGTAGAACAGCTTATAAACGCCGATCTTGTTCATACTGTTGCAGACCTGTATACGCTCGATATCCAGTCTCTTACGGCTCTTGAGCGTTTCGGGCAGAAGTCCGCGGAAAATCTGCTTTCGGCGATCGAAAGATCAAAGCAAAACGAGCTTCCGAGGCTTATTTACGCTCTCGGTATCCGCGGAATAGGCGGACGAGCCGCGCTTCTTTGCGAAAAATTCGGCGATATGGACGGCATTATGGCGGCGAGCGAGGAAGAAATTTCGGAAATAGACGGCTTTGGAGAGGTACTTGCGAAATCGGTTTACACTTCAATGCGCGAGCCGCATATGACAGAGCTTATAAATCGACTTAAAGAGCTCGGACTTAATATGAAATACGAAAGCAAAAAGGTTTCGGACGTGCTTTCGGGGCTTACCTTTGTCATCACGGGAACGCTTCCGACGTTAAAGCGAGAGCAGGCAAAGGAAATGATAGAGCAGCGCGGCGGAAAATGCAGCGGCTCTGTTTCAAAAAAGACAAATTATGTTCTTGCCGGAGAAGAGGCTGGTTCTAAGCTTACAAAAGCAAATGAGCTTGGAATAGCCGTTATTTCCGAGGAACAGTTTTTGGATATGATCAAATAATTTGGAGGTATAACAAATGGGAATGACTATGACTCAGAAGATCCTCGCAAAACACGCGGGGCTGGAGAGCGTAACCGAGGGGCAGCTCATAAAAGCGAAGCTCGATATGGTTTTGGGAAATGACATTACAAGCCCCGTCGCTATCAACGAGTTTGAGAAAAACGGCTTTACAAGCGTTTTCGATAAAACAAAGATATCGCTTGTAATGGACCACTTCACCCCAAACAAGGACATCAAGGCGGCAAAGCAGTGCCAGCAGTGCCGCAATTTCGCGGACAAGTACGATATCCTCAACTACTACGATATCGGAGAGGTCGGCGTGGAACACGCCCTCTTGCCCGAAAAAGGCTTGGTTATCGCGGGCGACTGCGTAATCGGCGCGGACAGCCACACCTGCACCTACGGTGCGCTCGGAGCGTTTTCCACGGGCGTAGGCTCTACCGATATGGCTGCGGGAATGGCTACGGGAGAAGCGTGGTTTAAAGTCCCGTCCGCAATTAAGTTTAATCTCACGGGAAAGCTCAACAAGTGGGTAAGCGGAAAGGACGTTATCCTCCACATAATCGGAATGATAGGCGTAGACGGCGCGCTTTATCAGTCAATGGAGTTTACGGGCGAGGGTCTTAGATCCCTTTCAATGGATGACAGGCTCTGCATGGCTAACATGGCAATCGAAGCAGGCGCGAAAAACGGCATTTTCGAGGTTGACGACGTTACTCTTGATTACATAAAGGAAAGAAGCACACGCGTTCCCGAGGTGTTCAAGGCAGACCCAGACGCAAAATACAACCGTGTAATTGATATTGATCTGAGTGAAATAAAGCCGACGGTCTCCTTCCCTCATCTTCCCGAAAACACCAAGACGATCGACGAAGCCGAAAAACTGAACATCAAGATCGACCAGGTAGTTATCGGCTCCTGCACAAACGGCAGATACAGCGACCTTGAGATCGCGGCGGCAGTTGTCAAAGGCAAAAAGGTAGCAAAGGGCGTTCGCGCTATCGTTATACCCGCTACTCAGCAGATCTATCTTGACGCACTGAAAAACGGTCTGCTTGAAATATTCGTCGAAGCCGGAATGGTGGTTTCCGCGCCTACCTGCGGTCCGTGTCTCGGCGGTCATATGGGAATACTCGCGCCGAATGAACGCGCCGTATCCACGACCAATCGAAACTTTGTCGGAAGAATGGGCGATACCTCGTCCGAGGTCTATCTCGCGAGTCCTGCCGTAGCAGCGGCAAGCGCGCTCAAGGGTTATATTTCCGGGGAGGCTTTGAAATAATAATGGTAAAGCACATAATTATCTGGAAGCTCAAAGAAATGCCCGAAGCGGAAAAGAACGAGCGCAAAAGACAGATAAAAGAAGGACTCGAAGGACTTAAAGGAAAGATCGACGGGCTTGTCGAAATAAAGGTGATAACCGAGCCGCTTCCTTCGTCAAACGGAGATCTTATGCTCGACAGCACCTTTACCGACTATGACGCGCTGAAAGGCTATTCTATCCACCCCGAGCATGTAAAAGTCGCGGACGAGCGTGTAAGACCCTTTACCGCGGACAGAAAATGCCTTGATTATGAAGTAATATGAATTATAAGGAGAATTAAAATGAAAGCACACGGAATTGTACATAAATACGGCGACAACGTTGATACAGACGTAATTATCCCCGCGAGATACCTCAATACCGCCGACCATAAGGAGCTTGCTTCTCACTGCATGGAGGATATAGACAAGGATTTTGTAAATAAGGTAAAAGAGGGCGACATTATGGTCGCCAATATGAATTTCGGCTGCGGAAGCTCGCGTGAGCACGCTCCTATCGCTATCAAAGCAAGCGGAATAAGCTGTGTTATTGCCTCCACATTCGCGAGAATTTTCTACCGTAATTCAATCAATATCGGTCTGCCTATTCTCGAATGCGACGAAGCGGCAAAAGATATCGAGGCGGGAAACGAGGTAGAGATCGATTTCGACAGCGGTATCATCACCAACATTACCAAGAATAAAACATACCAGGCTCAGCCGTTCCCCGAGTTTATCAAGGAGATCATAAACAAGGGCGGACTGCTTAACTCAATAAAGAAGTGAGAATCGATATACGATCAGCCGATTTTTCGGATATCGAGGGAATGAGCGAGGTCGTTGACAGCGCGTGGCGGGTGAATTACCGCGATATTTTCGATGAGGAAACTATTGCCGCGTTCACCGGTGAGCACCGAAGAAATAGCTTCGCAAAGCTTCTCGAAAACAAAGCCGATATTTTCGTTCTTACGGTCGATATGAAAATAACCGCCGTATGCGCCGCGGTAAAGTATGAAGGCATTAAGTCGGCGAATATTGCCGAAATCCTGCTTTTATATGTCAGACCCGAGTTTCAGCGCACGGGGCAGGGAAGAAAACTGCTTTCTCATACGCTTAGAAAAATGCGTGAAAAAGGTTATGAGGGCGCTGTGCTTTCAACCGCCGAAAAAAATATGCCTGCAAGGGAATTCTACAGGAAATTCGGGTTTGCGGAGATAAAGACCCGCGAATACAACGGCGTTGCTTATATTGATTTGAAAATTGATTTTTGAAACATTTTGCGTTATGAAAGACTTAAAGAAAACAAGTGTATTTTTAGCTCTGATACTGCGGCATAAACCCGAGGCTATCGGCATCTCGCTCGACCAAAACGGTTGGGCAGGTGTTGAGGATATAATCAATGGGATCAACCGCGCAGACGGGTATTCCATGGATATGGAAACTCTCGAGGAAATTGTCAGGACAGACAATAAACAGCGATACAGCTTTAATGAAGACAAAACCAAAATTCGCGCCAATCAGGGACATTCGGTAAACGTCGATGTCGAACTGAAGGAATGCGAACCTCCCGAGCAGCTTTTCCACGGCACTGGCGAAAAGTTTGCCCCGGCGATAAGAAAAGAGGGCTTAAAGCCTAAATCACGGCTGTATGTTCATCTTTCCAAGGACAAAGAAACAGCGGAAAATGTCGGGGCGCGTCACGGACAGCCTCATATCTTTTTCGTGCATTCGGGAAAGATGTACCGACAGGGCTACAAATTCTATCTCTCCGAAAACGGAGTATGGCTTACAAAACGCGTTCCTCCCGAATTTCTGGGAGAGCGTTAAAAAACAAGAGGTGTAATATGGAAAAAAATATAGCGGTAATCAAGGGCGACGGCATAGGTCCGGAGATCGTAACCGAAGCGATGAAGGTTCTCGACAAGGTCGCCGAAAAATTCGGACACAAGTTCAATTACGAGCAGCTTTTAATGGGCGGTTGTTCGATAGACGCAAACGGCGTTCCGCTTACGGAAGAGACTATCGAACGCTGTAAGGCTTCCGACGCGGTTTTGATGGGCTCTATCGGCGGAAACACCACCACGTCTCCGTGGTACAAGCTTCCCGCGGACAAGCGTCCCGAGGCGGGTCTGCTCGGACTCCGAAAGGCATTGGGACTTTTCGCTAATTTACGCCCGTGTGTGCTTTATAAGCAGCTCTCCGAGGCTTGCCCGCTCAAAAAGGAAATAGCGGACAAGGGCTTTGATATGCTTATAATGCGCGAGCTCACCGGCGGATTGTATTTCGGCGAGCGGAAAACCGAGCCGGTAAACGGCGTTATGACAGCGATAGACACACTTAAATACGATGAAAACGAGATACGCAGGATAGCCAAAAAGGCGTTTGACGTGGCTATGCAGAGAAGAAAAAAGGTAACAAGCGTGGATAAGGCAAACGTTCTCGACAGCTCGCGGCTCTGGAGAAAAGTTGTTGAAGAAGTCGCAAAGGAGTATCCCGAGGTAACGCTCGAGCATATGCTGGTGGACAACAGCGCTATGCAGCTTGTAAAAGACCCCGCACAGTTTGACGTTATGGTAACTGAAAATATGTTCGGCGATATTTTGTCCGACGAGGCTTCGATGATCACGGGCTCGATAGGAATGCTCGCCTCCGCGTCGATGAACGAGACAAGCTTCGGGCTTTACGAGCCGAGCGGCGGTTCCGCGCCCGATATCGCGGGTCAGAACAAGGCAAACCCGATAGCCACAATTCTCTCCGCGGCAATGATGCTGCGTTATTCGTTCAAAATGGATAAAGAGGCTGACGCTGTGGAAAACGCGGTAAACAGAACTCTTGAGGACGGATACCGCACAGGCGATATCATGAGCGAGGGAATGACGCTTGTGTCCTGTTCGGATATGGGCGATAAAATAGCCGAAAGAATTTAAGATAAGATCACGCTGTTTTTTACGGCGTGATTTTTTTAGTTAAGTGTAACAATTCGCCGATTTATGTGACTGTATAGATGAGGGGATAAAAAAGGAGGTGAGGATTTGGACGATACCCAGATAATCGAGCTTTTCTTTGAGCGTTCGGATAGGGCTGTGTCCGAATTGTCGGCAAAATACGGAAAGCTTGTGTTTAAGATCGCACAAAACGCTTTGCATAACCGCGAGGACGCCGAAGAGTGCGTAAACGACACATATCTCGGCGTCTGGAACGCGATACCGCCGAAAAGACCAAACTCTCTGCTTGCTTTTGTCTGCAGGATAGCGAGAAATATCTCTGTCAACCGATACAAGCGCGACCCCGCCCGAAAACACGGCGCTTACGGCGTATGCTATGACGAATTGCAGGAGTGTATCCCGTCAGACGAAACGGTCGAATCCCGGTACGACGAAAGCGAGCTTTCAAGGCTCATTGACGAATTTCTTGACACGCTCGACAAGAAGAACCGAATGATATTTGTAAGGCGGTATTATTACATGGACTCGTTCGCGGTCATCGCCGCCGCGGCGGGCATGAACGAAGGCGCTGTGAGAACACGTTTGTCGCGGCTGCGCGGCAAACTTAAAGACTATCTGGAAAGCAGAGGTGTTGATGTATGAATTTAATGGACGCCGTCGGCGGGATAAGCGACAGACATATTGAGGAGTTCGCTTATATAAGCCCTAAGAAAAGACGTATCGAGCCTTGGATCAAGACCGCTTCGGCGGCTTGTTTGGTGTTAGTTGTCGCGGTAATAGCGATAGTATCGTACCAAAAATTTATTCCTGATAATTATGGTAATTCTCCGTGCGTATATTTTAACGACAGAGTTTATTCTTATCGCGGACGACCTTATACACAAGAAGAGCTATCTCAAATGCCCGGCTATCCCGATATTCTTGTTTTTGAGGACGGTTACTACGAGCTGCCCGAGGGATATGTCGAAGTCGGAGAGATAACGTCAAACTCTTACAAAGACGAGAATATCAACGGCTTCGGCGCGGGACCGAAGGTCGGGGAAAAGATATACCAGGACCCCGAGCACCCCGAAGACCTGTATGTGTATACAAAGCTTTTTTCAAACGTAAAATATAGGTATATCCAATTTGTTGACAAAACGTATAAAAGGGTGCGTATAAACGGCAAAACCTATGTTCTGTCTCCCGGGTCGGTTGATTTGCCCGACGGGTATGTCCAAATCGGCGAGGTCACAACGATCGACCGCAAAGACAGATATGTTGACGGATTTGGACAGGGACTTGAGATCGGGGCTAAAATATACGGTTCTCCCGAGAATCTCGATGTGTTGTATGTATACACAAATTATTGGGACCATACCTATGGTTATTATTTCCGATTTGTACCTTACGAAGAATAAGATAAAATCGTGCTGTTTTCAAAGCGGCACATCAGCTTGTAGAAAAAGTCTTATTTTCTGTTTCTCTTGAAAAACTGATTTTGGGATTCCAAAGGGCGAAGCCCTTTGGCGGGGGTTGGGGGCGTAGCCCCTGCACCCCTCCTCTCTCTCGGAGAGAAGTTTTTATACATACTGACGTGCTGTTTTTAAAACGGCACGTTTTTAGTTATTTTATATAAATGTTTTTATGATTTTAATTTAATAATATACAAAATATAAATTTTAAAAAAATGGTTGAAAAAAGGCTTATTTAGCGGTATACTATAATGTAGAGGTACTATATTTTGGAAAGGAGTTTTTTCTAATGTACAACGATCTGGTGGATACTATCGGATTTCTCGGCGGCTATGACAAGGAGGTCGCCGACGCAATGGGGCTGGAACTTAAGCGTCAGCAGCGCAATCTTGAGCTTATAGCAAGTGAGAACATCGTTTCTCCCGCTGTAATGGCGGCAATGGGCAGCGTGCTTACAAACAAGTATGCCGAGGGCTATCCCGGAAAGCGCTACTACGGCGGCTGTGAGGACGTTGATATCGTCGAGAATATTGCGATAGAGCGCGCGAAAAAGCTCTTCGGCGCGAAGTTCGCGAATGTCCAGGCTCACTCGGGCGCTCAGGCAAACACGGCGGTTTATGTGGCTCTGCTTCAGCCGGGCGATACCGTTATGGGCATGAGCCTCGCTCACGGCGGACACCTTACCCACGGTTCTCCCGTGAATATTTCGGGTAAGTATTTCAACTTCGTTTCCTACGGCACAAACGACGACGGCTTTATCGACTATGAGGAGCTGTACAAGCAGGCTAACAAGTGCAAGCC
>JAFLUF010000037.1 GCA_022508925.1 Oscillospiraceae bacterium
GCTCGTCGGGCTCATAACCCGAAGGTCGTAGGTTCAAATCCTGCTCCCGCAACCACAAGGGCAATGCCATTGACCCGGTACGTCCCGCACGTTTGTGTGGGACGTATTCTTTATGCTCGAATAAAATAAGGCTATAATTCAAGTGTAATTATATCGGGCAATTCTCTGTACCCAATACGTCCCGCGCGTTTGTGTGGGACGTATTCTTTATGCTCAAATAACACAAGGTCATAAAAACCGCCCCGTAACACTTACAGGGCGGTTTGTTTATTTGATTGACCGAATAAGCATCAATTGTTTTCGGTCTGAGACTTACGTCTTATCCTTTTAACAACGGCGATAATAATATTGATAACAATGCCGAGAAGCAAACTCCCCAAAACAGTCAAAAACCAGATTCTAAATGGATAATTCATTTCAAGGATATATCCTTTCTGCTCATCGCTCATATCGGGGGTTATCTGCGCGTATGCCTGTCGGTCAAGATAAGTGCCTAAATAGTGTCCGACAAATGTCCCTGCAAAATTTCCCACGCTTATAGTAAGCGCCGTAGGCAAGGCATTAAACGCTATCAGGATCGCCGCGAGAGCCCATGTATATAAATACATGTGGTCGATCGTCCATCCAAACAGATATGTACGGCCAAGCCACGTAAGCTCCGAGATCAGGATCAGAGCGAGATAAAGCGCCGCGCATATCGCAAGAGTGATCAATCTGTTTTTAAGGTGTTTTGTAAAGAAATTATCCATGTAATTTACTCCTTTCAAAACTGAGAAGAAAACTGCAAATAATAGCTTTAATGTATTTTATATGAAATCGTATTTGTTACTCTCACCTCCCAAAACGTATTTCTCCTTCTTGCGGTCATTATACCACATTAGGTCGATTTTGTCAACCATGATCCAAAAGCGCTTGGTTTTAACTTTGTACGGTATATTTCTGAAAGCAAATAGTTGACAATCTGAGAATAATATGTTATAATGAAACGATATCTGTTTTTTGGAGGTAAAAAATGACAGCAGCACAAATCATAATGATTATTACGATTGCGGTGTACCTTGTCGGAATGCTGATAATCGGCTTTGTAAGCTCAAAGAAAAACAATTCCGTCGGAGACTTCTACCTCGGCGGCAGAAGACTCGGGCCTATCGTTACAGCCATGAGCGCTGAGGCTTCGGATATGTCGAGCTGGCTCCTTATGGGACTTCCGGGTCTGGCGTACGCGAGCGGGATCTGCGACCCGGGCTGGACGGCGTTCGGTCTGGTTATCGGTACTTACATAAGCTGGCTTCTTGTTGCTAAAAGACTGAGAAATTACAGCGAGCATATCGGAGCGATAACCCTCCCCGACTTTTTCTCAAACCGCTGGCATGAAAAAAGCAAAGTGCTTATGGGTGTCGCGGCTGTTATAATCATTATTTTCTTCGTGCCGTATACCGGCTCTGGCTTCTCGGCATGCGGAAAGCTGTTTAACTCGCTTTTCGGCGTGGATTATCATATCGCCATGATAGTTTCCGCGGTAATCATTATTTCCTATACCTGCTTCGGAGGATTTCTCGCGGCAAGCCGTACAGACCTTATACAAAGCATAGTTATGACGATTGCGCTTATTATTGCCGTTTTCACGGGAATTTCCTATGCGGGCGGCTGGGAAAACGTTGTTGACAACGCTGAAAAGCTTCCCGGATACTTTTCAATATCGCAGACATATAATCCCGAAACCGGTCAGGCGGCTGAATACAGCGTACTGACTATCATATCCAACGCGGCGTGGGGACTCGGATATCTCGGAATGCCGCACTTTCTGCTGAGATTTATGGCTATCCGCAACGGTAACGAGATAAAGGTTTCAAGAAGGATCGCAAGCGTATGGGTAGTTATAGCAATGACAGTCGCTATACTTATCGGTGTTATCGGACTTGGCATTACGGCAAACGGCGGTATTGAACCGCTTGCGGACCCCGAGACCATCATGATAGCTCTCGCAAATCTTATGAGCGAAAACCATGTGATTCTGGCGATAGTAGGCGGACTTATCCTTTCGGGAATACTCGCCTGCACAATGTCAACTGCTGACTCACAGCTTCTCGCGGCGTCCTCGAGCGCGTCCGAAAACCTTATAAGAGGAACCTTCGGCGTAAAAATGTCGGACAAGACCGCAATGCTTATAGCGAGGATCACGCTTGTTGTAATGGCGGCGGCGGGAGTTGTCATTGCGTGGGATCCGAACAGCTCGGTGTTCCAGATAGTTTCCTTCGCTTGGGCGGGCTTTGGCGCGGCATTCGGGCCGATAATGGTCGCGGCGCTGTTCTGGAAGCGCTCTAACAAATACGGCGCTATCGCGGG
Source organism: Oscillospiraceae bacterium (assembly GCA_022508925.1). GTDB lineage: Bacteria > Bacillota > Clostridia > Oscillospirales > Ruminococcaceae > CAG-115. The sequence goes on from JAFLUF010000037.1 coordinate 2,347, forward strand.
ACTTATCGCGGGCGGAGCTACCGTTTTCATCTGGAAGTTTCTTGTGCGTCCGTTAGGCGGCGTATGGGATATTTACGAACTGCTCCCGGCGTTTATCGTCAGCATGATCGCTATTATCGTCGTATCAAAGCTCACTCCCAAGCCCGACGAGAAAACGGTTGAGGAGTTTGAGAAAGTCAAATCGATGTAATCTATTCGGGAATATAAAAACGCTCCGCGAAAATGTCTCGCGGAGCGTTTTTATATTTCCATGTTTACAATCGAATAAATAAGCTTCATATCAAGACTTTCACGGACCTGTTCCGCAAGCAAATCAAACTGACGCTGCTTGTAATCCTCGCGGTCTATAACCTTGCCGGAATATTCAAGTCCGCGCCTTTTATACAGCGCCTTTACCAGCCTTTCGCAAACGTCCTTGCTGTCGAAGATACCGTGAACATACGTTCCGCAGACATCTTTGCAGAACGCGCCGTCGGGTTCGTTTCCGTTGAGGATCGCAAGCGGTTGAGAATTACTTTCTGTCCTGCCGTGATGAATTTCATAACCGTCAAATTCAGCTCCCGAAAGACAGCCGAAAAAACCCGGAATATCGTTGAATTTCCCGTGAACTTGCCTTAACTGCTTGTTTTGCGAAAAAATAGTTGTCGTATCAAGCAATCCCATTGCGCGGATACTTCCGCCGCCCTCGGAGCATTCGGGGTCTGAAATTTTCGTTCCCAAAAGCTGATACCCGCCGCAAATGCCGAATATCGGCGTGTTTGACTTTATTATAGCGGATTCGAGTCCGCTTTCCCGCAGAAATTTCATGTCCGAAACAGTGCTTTTTGTTCCGGGAATTATAATCAAATCGGGAGTTTTCAGCTCTTCCACAGAGGAAACATACCGAACCGAAACGCCGTTAAACTGCGAGAAAACATCGAAATCCGTAAAATTAGAAATTCTCGGAAGGCGTATTACCGCGACATCAATAAGCCCTGTCTGCGTTTTATTCAGCTTTTCGGAAAGACTGTCCTCGTCCTCGATATCGCAGTCCAGGTATGGGACAACTCCCGCAACGCGCTTTCCACCTCGTTTTTCGAGAATTTCCGTTCCGCTTTTGAACAGCGCTCCGTCACCGCGGAATTTGTTTACAACAAGCGCCTTTACCTTGTCGCGGTCGCTTTGCTCAAGCAGAGAAAGAGTTCCCAGAAGCTGAGCGAAAATTCCGCCGCGGTCGATATCCCCGACCAGAACAACGGGCGCGTCCGCTATCCTTGCCATACCCATATTAACAATATCATTTTCGGCGAGGTTTAACTCTACGGGACTGCCCGCGCCCTCGATAACCACTATATCAACGCTTTCGGAAAGCTTTTTGTACGCGTTTTCAACGATCGGCACAAACTCGCTTTTTCGGCGGTAATACTCAGACGCCGTCATATTTCCGACTGCCTCGCCGTTTATTATTACCTGCGAGCCGCTGTCGGAGGTAGGCTTAAGCAAGATCGGATTCATCATAACGCTCGGCTCGATCCCCGCCGCTTCTGCCTGAACGACCTGCGCGCGTCCCATTTCAAGTCCATCGCGCGTTACGAAAGAATTAAGCGCCATATTTTGTGATTTAAAGGGCGCAACAGAATAACCGTCCTGTCTGAAGATCCTGCACAGTGCCGCGGTAATAAGACTTTTTCCCGCGTTAGACATCGTGCCCTGTATCATTATTGATCTGCTCATATAAGCTCCTTAAGCGCGTTTATAAGCTTTGTGTTTTCCTCGTGAGTTCTTACGGCAATACGGAAGAATTCTTTGCCCAGACCCTCGAAATTATCACAGCTTCTGACTGCAATCTGTTTTTTCATCAGCATTTCCTTAAGCGGATAATCGCTTTTCAAAAGCAAAAAATTTGTTTTTGAAGGGAAAACATATATTCCCATATTTGTCAGTTCGTTTGACAAGTACTCGCGCTCACGACTGATAAGTTCCCTTGCGCGTTCAAGATAGCCTGACATTTCCAGAGCGGCAATACCCGCCGCCTGCGCCGCGGAAGAGACGCTCCACGGCTGTCCGTATCCGCTTACAGTTTCGGCAAGTTCTTCATCGCCGAAAATTGCGTAGCCGAGCCGCAGACCCGCCATCGAATAACTTTTGGTAAAAGCTTTAACAATTATTGTATATTTGTTCATAAACTGTTTCGCCGCATAGCTTTCCGCATTTTCCACAAAATCCATAAAGCATTCGTCAACTACTAAAAGCGTATCTGTTTGCGCACATTTTCGCGCAATATCATCGGTAAGAGCGGTTATTGTTCCTGTAGGATTATTGGGATTGCAAAGAAAAACAATATCGGTGTTTATATTTATTTTATCAGGAAAATCACTTTTCAGCGCAAAGCCTTCGCATTCTGCGAGAAAATGTTTTTCAACAGCGCAGTCGTATTCCGAAAGCGCCTTTTCATATTCGGCAAAAGTCGGCTCAACAATTAACGCCGTCTTAGGCTTAACCACGCCGACGATGCGGTAAATCAGGTCTGCCGCGCCGTTGCCGCATACGATTTGTTTTGCGTCAATTTTCTCATATCCGGAGATCGCGTTTATCAGTTCGGCGCATTCAATGTCGGGATATTGCTCGAAATCGGCGTTTGCCACTGCTCGTTTTACTTCGTCCGGGATTCCGAGAGGATTTAAGCTTACTGAAAAGTCGATTTTTGCCTTTTCCCCTCCGCCATGCCTAATTCTCATAAAATCAACTCCTGTTCAGGAAATGGCAGATAAACCAAAAATGAATGCCGCTCTGAATATTACAACAATTATCAGCATAAGAGCCGACGCAGTATACATAAGGCTGTTGGCGCGGCGGATATCGTTTGGCTCGATCTCATGCAGACTGTCGCCGATAAACTGTTTTTTATGAAGTTCTCCGAAATAATACGCGTCGCCGCCGAGCCTTAATCCGAGCGCCCCCGCACAAACGCTCTCTGTCTGTGCCGAATTGGGGCTTGCGTGTTTTCGTCTGTCACGACGCCAGATTTTTACAGCATTTTTCATATTCATGCGCAAAATCCCCGACGAAACTATCATAAGCAGCGCGCATAGCCTTGACGGAATAAAATTAAGAACATCGTCAATTTTAGCCGCCGCAAAACCTATATCTTTGTACTTCTCGTTTTTATATGCTATCATTGAATCCATGGTGTTTGCGGCTTTATAAAAAAGCGCTCCGACAGCGCCGAAAAGAGCCATATAAAAAAGCGGCGCGCATACGCCGTCAGACGCGTTTTCAGCGACCGTTTCAACCGCCGCTTTCGCTATCCCCGCATTATCAAGTGTTTTGGTGTCGCGTCCGACGATCATCGAAACAGCTTTTCTCGCTTTTTCGGTATCGTTATTTTCAAGCGCCGCACACACCTTCATACTCTCTTTTTTAAGACTTCTTGCCGCAAGACAGTAAAAGCATAAAATACTCTCAACAGCTATACCGAGCCAGACATTAAGCTTGTACATAAAATACAGCAGCGCCGCGGGTATTCCTATCGAAGCAAGCAGAACGATTGCCGCAAGTACTGCTCCTCCGATTCTCAGATGCTTTTTAAAAAGCTTTCTTACCGCTTTTTCAAGTAAAGAAATCAAAGAGCCTATAAGCCTTACAGGGTGAAAAAGCCAATATGGGTCGCCGATTATAATGTCAAGCAAAAAACCCGCTATAATCGGCAAAACCGCGTAAATCAAATTCATTTTATCTCCGAAATAATTGTTATTGTTTTCCCGTCAAAGCTTACGCAATATCCGCAGCCGTTGTTTACCCTGTAATCGAAATAGCCTTTCTTCGGTTCGCAGAAACGCTCCATAATCGACATTACAGTGCCTCCGTGTACCGCAAACGAAAGTATTTCATACGGGTTTTCCGAAACTGCCCTGAGAAATTCTTCGCAGGTACGGTTTTTAAAATCTTCGGGCATCTCTCCCCCGGGAAACGGCAATGTCCCGCCGCTGTCAAGCCATTTCTGATAGAAAGGATTTTCGCTGAGCTCACGCGGACTCTGTCCCTCAAACGCGCCGAAATTACACTCGCGCAGATTTTCATAAACAATGGGCTTTTTATCAGGATAAATTATAGCTGCCGTTTGCAGGCAGCGTGTCATCGGCGAACATATCACCGCGTCGCATTCCGGAAATTTTTTTGCTTTAAGCTCCGATATACCGCCCGCGCAAAGCGGCTCATCGATTATTCCTATGTAGCGGCTTTCGAGATTCCCCTCAGTTCTTCCGTGGCGGATAAGATTTATTATCACGGCAGTTCTCCTTTGATCACGCTTGGTATTCCGCAGTTTATGCGCACAACAACGTCCGACAGCTCCGCCGCTTTACAGCAGGCCCTGCCCGTTTCCTCGCGCCACAGTCTTTCGCTTTTTTCAAGCGGAATTATCCCGCAGCCTATCTCGTCTGAAATTATTGTTATATCCGGATTGACCGAATAAATTTCATCAATAAATTCATTTGTGTTTATTTTGTTATCTTCAAGAAGCCTTTTTATCAGCACATGAAAGTTATTTACCGCTTTTGCGAAATGAACTTCACGTAAATCGCATTTGCGTCCGTCAAGTATTTCACTCTCGGAAATACCGAGCGTTTTTTCCGCATATTCGGTCTTTCCCTCATACGCCCCGCCAATAATCAAAATCATAAATAACTCCGTGTTATAAGGTCATTTCTCTGAAAATCTCCGCCGCTGCCGTTCCAAAAAGCACGGCTATCTCGCAAATCTGAAGAAAAAATCCCGCGAGGTCGCCTGTTATCCCGCCAAATTTTTTATACGAAAACACACGGAAAAACACAAGAATTGCCGCAGCCAAAACCAGCGCCACCGCGCCCGCGATAAAATCGATCAAAATCATTCCGGCAGATATTGCAGCCAGAAACACTGACAAAGCAATAATTGACGTCAGCTTGTCCGCGGGCTTTACAAAGCTCTGAAGCGAACCGCCGTCTTTCGCTGACTTAAATGTAACGGCACAAAGTGCGCTGAGTGTTCTTGAAAGCGAATATCCGATAGCAACAACATATATTGCTCTGAATGAGTTCACGCATGAAAACAGTCCGAATTGCAGAATAAAATATACTCCAAGCCCAATCGCCGCAAACGAACCGATATGAGGGTCGCTCATGATTTCGAGCTTTTTTTCTTTTGGCGCGCAAGAACCTTGCGCGTCGATAACATCACAGAAACCGTCGAGATGAATCCCGCCGCTTACGATTATCGGTATCACGCACGCGACAGCCGAAAACAGCAGACTGTTTACACCGAGATAATCTGCCGCCATTTTCCATAAAACCAGCAGCCCGCCCGTAACCGCTCCTATAAATGGGAAAAAGATCAGCGAGAATCTCCGATTCTCCTCGCTCCATTCTACCCTCGGCACGGGAATACGCGAGTACATCAGAAAAGCCGAGCAAAGTGATTTCAAAATGCTCAAACAACCGCCCCTTTCAGCGTGACCGGTATTCCGCAGACAGCTTCTATAACAACATCGGAAAGCTCGGCAACTTTTATGTTAAGCTCACACAACGCTCTGATATAGTTTTCGGTTTCGGCCGGATATTCAATTCCGTCGCAACTTACGCTGCTTGTCACCACTACAAGCAGCCCTGTTTTTTCTTTGAGTAATTTTATCCCGTCAAGAATTTTGTCTGCGGGATAGGGCTCGTTTCCCGAAAACATTTCATTTGCACAAAGCGTCGAGAGACATTCAAGTAGGATCCCACCTGTTCCGCCCGGAATGTCAAGCTCTTGAATATCCCGCGATTTTTCAACCGTTTCAAAGCCCTTTCCCATACGCTGTTTTCTGTGTCGTGATATAGCTGTTTGCGCTTCTTCGCCATACGGTTCCATTGTCGCGAGATATATTTTATTTTCCATTGCTGAAAGTAAATTCTCGGCGATTTTTGATTTTCCGCTCTTGCTCCCGCCTGTAATCAATATGACCATAGTAATATACAATTTACCTGATAAATTTTGTGTACCGCTCTATCGAAAGCTTCTCAAAGCTGTGAGAAGAATTATAAACCGCAAGCGCCGCGTCGAGCATAGGAAGCAGCAACACCGCGCCCGTACCCTCTCCGAGCCTGAGTCCCGCGTTTATGGGAGCTTTTAATCCGATCTTTTCCAACAGCAATTTCGACGCGGGCTCTTCCGAGATGTGTGATGCCAACATAAAATCTTTGCAAAGCGGGCATATTTCCACGGCGACTGACGCCGACACAGCAGAGATCACTCCGTCAATAACCACCGGCACACGATAAACCGCGCCGCCCAGAAACAGTCCCGCCATTCCGGCAATATCAAACCCTCCGAGCTTTGATAAAACGTCAATAGGGTTGTCCTTTTTCGGAGTGTTGACTTCTATGGCGCGCTTTATAACCGAAATTTTACGCTTAAGGCCTTCCGACGAAAGTCCCGCGCCGCGTCCGGTAATTTCCTCCGGAGCTTTATCAAGCAATACGCAGGCGACTGCCGCCGCAGAGGTCGTATTTCCTATACCCATTTCTCCGGAAACGATGATTTTTACGCCCTGCTCCGATAGATCACGCACGATATCCATTCCGGCGGTTATCGCGGCTTTAGCCTGTTCCTCGGTCATGGCAGCGCCGACAGCGATATTATTCGTTCCAAACGCCGTCTTTTTGCGAAGCATTCCGAATGCGTCGGTGTTCATTCCTATATCGACTGCCATTGTCCGCACATTAAAGCAGTCAGCCATAATATTTATGTTTGAAGTTCCGTCGGCGACAGCCTTCGCAACGACAGCCGTAACGCCGCTCGGTGACTGAGTTACATTTTCACATACAACGCCGTTGTCCGCACACATAATAACAGCCGTCCTTTTAGACAGATCAACATCCGGCGAGCCGATAATACCCGCAATTTTCGATATCTGCTCCTCTAACAGACCTAAGCTTCCGAGCGGCTTTGCTATGCTGTTCCAGCGTTCTTCCGACGCCAATATTGCTGACTTGTCAAGAGGTGTTATTTTACAAATCCTATCCATTTATCTCCGTAAATTTAAATCAACTATGAGGAAAAGCCTGTGCTTTCCCTCATAATAATCAATAGTTAAAATCAATCGCCGAAAGAAATCCCTATAGACCTTGCGGTTTTTACAAGCTGATGATTTTCCGGAACAAACTTTGTTTTCATAGCAACGTCCGCGAGAGGATTCTCCGTTATCACTCCGTCAACCATAGCTACACTATATCCGAATTTCTCTGTCTTAAGCAGCTTTGCCGCGTGCGCGCCAAACTGGGTAGCCAAAACTCTGTCATAAGCCGAGGGAGAGCCACCGCGCAGAATATGTCCCGGAACAACTGTTCTGGTTTCAAGTCCTGTCTTAAACCCTATCTCCTTTGCGATACGCGTCGTCGCGGTTACAATACCGGCCTCTGCTCGTGCCTGAGCGCGCTCTTTTTTCTTCATCTTCGCCTCTTCTATATCGTAAGCGCCCTCCGCAACGGCAATTATCGAAAACGCCTTTCCTGCGTCAGCGCGCTTTTTGCATGCTTTTGACACCTTGTCGATATCGTACGGTATCTCGGGGATAAGTATTATATCCGCGCCTCCCGCAATTCCGCTGTATAATGTAAGCCAACCCGCCTTGTTTCCCATTATTTCAATAACCATTATTCTGCTGTGAGAATTGGCGGTGGTATGTATCCTGTCGATAACCTCCGTTCCGATATCCACAGCCGAATGAAAGCCGAAAGTTACGTCCGTTCCGTAAATATCGTTGTCGATAGTTTTCGGAAGTCCGATTACGTTCAGTCCTTCTTCGGACAGCATATTCGCGGTTTTATGAGTTCCGTTTCCTCCGAGAGTAAACAGACAGTCAAGCCTGAGATCCTTGTATGTCTGCTTCATCTCCTTTACTTTATCTACATTGTCGTCCTCGATTATCTGCATCATCTTATAGGGCGTGCGCTTTGTTCCGAGGATAGTTCCGCCTGTGGTGAGGATACCCGAAAAATCCGAGCGCGTCATCTCCTTATAATCGCCGTGGATAAGTCCGTGATAGCCGTCGTAGATCCCGACAATCTCAACATTGTCGCCAAATGTCTCATAAGTCGCTTTTGCGACGCCGCGGATAGTGGCGTTTAGTCCCGGGCAGTCGCCTCCGCTTGTCAGAATACCGATCCTCATTTTTGCCATAATAAACCTCCGTAAATTTTATTTACCAATTATTTCTTACTGTTTTAAGGCGGTTGTCCGTTCCATAAAAGAGCAGGACCCTCATACTGAACAGTCTTGACCATATCCTGTCCTGATAGCGCTCCTTTATCTCACCCATATCAAGATTTGTGCTTGCGATTATCGGCTTGTTTTTTGACAATCTCGTATTAACCAGTTGATATACCAAAGACGCGCTGTACTCAGAAGAATGCTCCGCACCAAGGTCATCGAGAATAAGAAGATCACAATCGCTCACAATTGGCATTGAATCCCCTTGGTTCTTATTGAAGCTTTCGGCGTTAAGCGTCCTGACGAGTTCCGGCACAGAATTATAAACCACTGAAAAGCCTTTTTTTATAAGCTCATTTGCGATTGAAAGCGAAAGATGAGTTTTTCCGAGACCCGTCGCCCCCATCATGAAGATGCCGGCGCCCCTGCCGTTAAAATCTTCGACAAATTTACGGCAGCAATCAAGATTCCTTTTCATATCATCCCGAGCGGAACGACCCGTCTTTGGCACGATCTCATCAGTATAAAGCGACAAATTAAAATCTTCAAATGTACACAACGCCCCGTTATTCAGGTCTTCTGCCGCAAATTTCACGGCGGCACGTCTCACGCAGTCGCACCATTCGCCGTCTACAGCTCCCTTATCACAGCAAATCTGACAATAATAGATCGGTTTAAGGTAATCCGCGTCGTAACCGTTTTTTTCAAGAATTTCGGCCATTCGAGACTGGACAGAGAGGTTTTTGTTCTTTATTTTTGTCATACTGTCGGCTCTGTCCTCACCGCCCCGCATAACAACAGCGACAATATCGCTTGTTGTCTGAGCAAGTTCTTCTTCAAGCTTTTGGTACTCGGGTATCTTTTCCGATATCTCTTCGCGGCGCTCAGCCACAATACGCTTGTTTTTGGTGTACTCGGCCTCAAGCAGCTCCTGAGCTTTTATCAGATATTCCTTGTTAAACAACTGTGTCAACTCCCGTTATTGTAACTGTCCTGGATTTGAGCCATAATGTCGTCCATATCAAACGAAGATTTTGAAGGATTTGTTTTTACGGCCGTTTTGGGCTTAGTCTTGGATTTGACCGCCGAGCCGGACGGTTTTTGTGCCGTTTTATAATCGTTAGAAGCTTTATCAGCCGCCTCTACAGTAAAAATCCCGTTTGTTTTCCAGTTTTCAAGAATTGAATTCATATATGAAGGCTGAAAAGAGCCTATGTTATAAACGGTCTCGTCGTAGGCGTGCATGATCATTTCCTCGCTGAAGCCCCATTGCTCCGACCACACCTCTACCAGATCCGTTACCTTTTTCGGCAGCTTGGTTTTTAGCCCCATTGCGGTCTTAAGCCGTTCGTTGAGACTGTCGCGCTGTTCGAGTTTCAGTATTCTGGCATTGGCAAGCTCTATGCTGTTGATACCGTTGTCAGCCCAGTCCTTAGCGCAGGCGTTAATGTAGTTCGGCGTATTTTTTTCAGCTTTTATGCAGTAATCCAACAGCATAAGAGAAACTCCGGCATTAAGCCCGTAATGGTCAACAAGCGATATTACAAGATTGAGCTCGCGCTGATAAAGCTGTCTTCCGTAAAGATTTTCCGCCTCAGAAAACAATCTTGCAATTTCCCTGTCGCTCTTTATCCTCTCAGCGATCTCCCCCGAGGAAACAGCCACAGGCTTTAAGTCGCTTACTTTTGAAACAGGCTTTTGAACCTCGGTAACCGGAACAATTGCCTTTTCCCTTGCCGCGCACAATGCTCCGCTGTCGTCGCCGTAAACCCTGCGGATAATTCCGCGCTGTTCCCAGAAAACAGCCGCGTCCTCAAGCTCTCCAGCCTCGGAAAAGCCGATTTTTTCCCTAAGCTCGTTCTCCGAAAAGCTCTCCCCGCCGTGTCTGAGCAAAAACAAAAGAAGCTTGAGCGCGTTTCCTCCCGCAAGCTTTATGTATTCGTCAACAACGCTTGAAGGTACTGCAAAAACACTGTTCCATGCTCCCGCATTCAATGTATAGTTCATTTTGAAATCCAACTCACTGTAAAGAATTTATACAATTATTGTAACATATTTTTTACTATTTTTCAAGGGCTTTTAAAAAAAAGCCCGGAAAAGTGAGAAGCGCGTCAAAGCAAGCTCTGACGCGCAATAATATGATGTCCGATCAACAGATCGAAGTTAAGTCCTGCAAATTTTTTCCTGATAGTGGTCAAGAAGCTCTCCGAAGCGCTGGAAATGAATAACCTCGCGCTGACGAAGGAATTTTATGACCTCGTTTACATCGGGGTCATCGGAAAGACGCAGAATGTTGTCATAAGTTGCTCTCGCTTTCTGCTCCGCTGCCAGATCCTCCGTAAGATCCGCTATGGGATCCGCCTTACTCTGAAGATACGCCGCTGTAAAGGGTACTCCGGCGGCGCTTGCGGGATAAACCGCGTTTGCGTGGTCTACATAATAAGCTCCCGTTCCGTATCTGTCAAAACTCTTTGCTCCCTCGCCGTCAGTAAGCTGAGCTACTATACTGCCGACGATCTCAAGATGCGCGAGTTCCTCAGTGCCGATATCCGTAAGCAGCGCCTTTCCCATATTGTCAGGCATAGTAAATCTCTGCGACAGATAGCGCAGCGACGCGCCAAGTTCTCCGTCCGGACCGCCGTACTGCGACAGAATAATCCCCGCAAGACGCGGATTGCGGTTTCTGATGTTTACGGGAATTTGCGTTCTTTTTTCAAAAATAAACATATGGTGTCACCTCGTTTTCAGATTATCTCAGCTTTGGGGCGGAAATTTTCCGCAAAGCCAGTCCCATTCTCCGTCTTTGCCGGCACTGCCGGAAGTAAGCGGATAAAAGCTTTCTTCAAACGCGGCTTTGCAGGCGTTGTACTGCTTTACGGCTTCGCGGAACATTCCCAAAGCTTTCTCGTCATCGGGGTGTGTATCAAGGTAAAGTTTTAAATCTACCGCAAAAAAATCCGCTTCCATTATTGCTCTGAGAAGCTCGGCACAGCCCGGCTGATTAACGGATGTGTTGTTATGCGCTCCATTTTCATTTCGGGCATTATTTCGGGCGTTATAGCTCATATTCATATTATTTGCCATTGAACAGCCCCCTCTCGTATTCGTCAATGGTGATGTTAAGCTCGGGGAAAACAGTCCCCGCCGAAAGCGCCGTTGACGGAGAATATACTCTGTCCATTCGCTGTATCGGAACATATGAATATCCGACGCGCGCTTTAATTTTATCCATAAGATCTCCCTTTCGTTAAGAAACAATTATTTCAGCGGATCATTCCGCTTCTTTATTATATGTTTTAATAACGATTAGGTTCATAATCAGGAGTTTAAACTCATAGACTTGTACAAAATCGGGTTTGAACAAAGAAGGGTAAGGTTTATGAGCAACAGGAGATTTATTAAAAACGCGGCGTTTCTGTTTGTTTCAATGGCAATAACAAAAATCGTCGGAGCATTGTTTAAAATTCCTCTGGCAAATCTGTTGGGCGGTACGGGAATGGGCTATTTCTCTACGGCTTACGGTCTGTACTCGCCTATTTTCGCGCTGACTGCGGCAGGAATACCCACGGCAATCATGCGCACAACGGCGCGGTGTGCGGCGTGCGATAATCTTTGCAGAGCGGCGGCTGTCAGAAAATACGCTATTGTGCTGTTTTCAGCAATAGGCTTTATCGGAACAACGCTTATCACACTGCTTGCACAGCCGTTTGCAAACTACATAGCCGGCTCGCCTAAGAGCGTTATGGCAATAATCTGCATAGCTCCCGCTGTGACCTTATGCTGTATCGCAAGCGTATTCAGGGGCTATCGGGAAGGACTGTCCGACGTAAGACCATCTGCCGCGGCATCGGTAGCTGAGGCAATCTCGAGAGCTGTTTTCGGACTGTCACTGTCATACGCGGCGGTATATTACGCACGGAACGCGTTTTACAGCGGAAACGACGTTTTCGGGGTATCCTGTTCTACCGTCGAACAGGCATACAACGCGTCTCTGCCTTATGCGGCGGCGGGAGCGATACTCGCGGTAAGCATAAGCGAGGGCTTCGGACTCTTAACGCTGTTGCTTTTAGAACGCAAGAGCAAAAACAAGCCCTTGCTGTCAAAAAACTGCGAATACAGCGTACGGGAGATATGGAGTTCGCTGATGAGAGAAACGCTGCCGCTGTCGGCTTCGGCGCTTGTCATGAACTGCGTGTCGTTTGTTGATCTGCTTACAGTTACAAGAGCTATATCCTCATCCATAGAGCAAAACAAAGAGTTTTATATATTGAATTTCGGGGCAATTTCCGAGCAGTGCGGAGGTTTTTCGGAACTTGCGAATTTTATGTACGGAAGCTATACGGGAATAGCCACCTCGCTTTTCATGCTCATACCTTCCTTTGCGGGAATGGCGTCCACAGCCGCCGCGCCCGAGATAGCCGCGGCGTGGGAAAAAAAAGACGTAAAGCTTATCGCGCAAAAAATTTCTCTTCAGATCAAAACAAGCACGCTTATAGCCTGTCCCGCCTGCTTCGGAGCGGCAGCTCTGGCAGGACCTATTCTTAATTTACTGTACAAATCACGGTCGGCAGAGGTTTCGGTTTGCGTAAACTCTTTTATCATACTGTGCCTCGGAGGACTTTTTATGGTTATTTCCTCGGCGCTTTTCGGGATTTTTCAGTCGATCGGAAAACCATATATCCCGCTTACACTGATGATATTCTCCGTATTGCTTAAATTCATTCTTAATCCCGTACTGATCTCAATTCCCGAGCTGAATATTTCCGGAGCGGCGCTTTCGAGCGTAATCGGCTATATGTTTACGGCATTTTTCGGACTTTTAGCGCTTAAACGCCAATTTCCGCAGAAAACAGGGTTGTTAAAGGTCATTGTTCCAAATCTTATAAATGGAATTTTATGCGGGATTTTTGCCAAAATTATTTATGAATGTCTTAAAAACTCGTTGAGCGGGCTGTTTTCCGTTGGAATTTCAGTCGTTTCAGGGGCAATGGTTTGTGCAACATTTACTATTTTAAGTCATTTTATTTGTACAAACGCCATAATTAACAAAAAAATTGAAAAAAATTGAAAAAAGCACTTGAAAAAATAAGCAAAATAGGGTATTATAAGAGGGTAATCTTTTTCTTAGGGGCGTTGGAAATGGACTTTGCGTTTAAAGAAAACTACGACATTTCCGACCTGATAGAGATCGTTAAGATCCTCAGAAGTGAAAACGGCTGTCCGTGGGATAAAGTTCAGACACATGAAAGTATTCGTTCGGATCTGATAGAGGAAACTTACGAGGTTTGCGAGGGTATTGATAAAAACAGTCCCGAAATGCTTCGCGAGGAACTTGGAGATTTGCTGCTGCAGATTGTTTTTCACACACAGATCGAAAGTGAAAAGGATAATTTCTTTTTCGGTGATGTATGTGATGACATATGTAAAAAGCTTATCGAGCGCCATCCTCATGTTTTCGGGAACGTTAAGGCCGATACCGAGGACGAGGTTTTAAGAAACTGGGACGCTATCAAAAAATCGAAGAAGAACGAGAGCTTTTCGGATACTCTTGAGAGTATTCCGAACACCTTCCCCGCTTTGATCAAAGGCGATAAGCTTTGCAGAAGAGCGTCAAGGGCAGGTATATGTGAGCACAGTCCCGCAAAAGCGCTGAGAGCGCTTTCAGAAGAAATAGGCAGATTTGCCGATGAGGTAGAAAAAACCGAAAGCAAAACGGACGATATGCAAAACAAATTTTATCAAAGCATAATGGGTTCGGTTCTGCTGAGAGTGTGTGAAGCGGACAGGCTTTTGAAGATCGACAGCGAAAAGGCTCTTACTTATGCTTCTCAAAGCTTTACTGCTGAATTCAGAAAAGCCGAGGAAGAGGTTTCCGCAAGCGGACGGGAGTTTGACAAGCTTTCCGAGAACGAGCTTAGCGGGATAAAAGATAGGATCTTTAGCGGAATGACCGCTATTAGATAGAATTATTTGGAGGTTTTACAAATGACAAAAGCAGAATTAGTTACAGAAGTAGCAGCAAAGTCCGGTCTTACCAAGAAGGACTCTGAGAAGGCAGTTGCAGCAGTTATTGAGGCTGTTTCCGAGACTCTTGCAAAGGGTCAGTCTATCCAGCTGGTTGGCTTCGGAACATTTGAGGTTCGCGAGCGTGCGGCAAGAACAGGTATCAATCCCCGTACCAAGGAGAAGATTTCCATTCCCGCTACAAAGGTACCCGCTTTCAAGGCAGGACGTGCTCTTAAGGACGCTGTAAGCGCTCCCGTAGCAACCAAGAAGAAGAAAAAGTAATTCCTGATTATGTGTGAGAAAAGCGGCGGGATTTCCTGCCGCTTTTTGTTTGGAAAGAAGTATTGTAATGAGATTGGATAAGTTTTTAAAGGTTTCAAGGCTTATAAAGCGCAGAAGTGTGGCAAACGAAGCCTGCGACGCGGAAAAGGTTTTTGTTAACGGAAAACCGGCGAGAGCTTCATATGAGGTGAAGATAGCCGATATTATTGAAATAAACATCGGTAAGCCGATAAAGGTCCGTGTTACGGATATAAAGGAGTTTACAAAGAAAGACGAAGCCGCAGCCTTGTATGAAGTAATTTAATAATAATGACAAACTGATTTTTGAATAATCCGCGCCCCTGCCGAATATATATTTTTTGGCGGGGGTGGTTTTATGTCTGAATATCACAGCATTATCGCGGACAACAGAAGCTCGGTAAAAATTACAGGAGTAAACGACATAGATAAATTCAGCGAGAATATGATAGTTCTTTCAACAATTATGGGTGAGCTTGTAATTAAGGGCGAGGATCTGCATGTTACGACACTTGATGCTCAAACAAAGGATTTTTTTATGACGGGAACGATAAACAGCCTTAGTTACGGCAAAAACAGCGTTTTAGACGGACCGTTCAAGAAAATATTCAGATGATAAGGTGAGGATTATGAATGTAAGTATTTCAGACTGTTTAGCTATTGCGTTTGCGGCAGGTTTTATTTTTGGAATAGTTTATGAGATATTCAGGATAATACGGCTGATACTTCAATTTAAGGCAGCGGTTTTTGTATGTGATATGCTGTTTTTTATTGCCGCGGCTTTTGCGGTAGTCGAACTCTCGGAGAATCTGGGAAACTATGTGCGGGTTTATACCATTTTAGGCTTTGGCGCAGGAGTTTTCGCCTACATAACCACGATTGGCAGAGTACTTAATCTGATTGAAAGCGGACTTGCGGTAATATGGAGAAAAACACTCGGAAAGCTGATAAGAAAAATAGGTGTTTCTTCAAGGAAAATCATTGGGAGAATTGCATATAAATTGAAGTCAGATTTTGTTAAAATCTCTGAAAATACAGAGTTAAATGGGAAAAAACTGTTTTATAACTTGCATTTAAAACGCGGAATGGTGTATAATAAGAATAGATTAGAAAAAATTGGGGAAGGTGCAAATAAAAATGTCATTAAGGCTGTCGTCAAACGCGGCCCGTAGAAATGTCAGGCGTCACAGCTTGGTAAACATTATCGCGGGCGCGGCGGTTCTGATCGCCGCGGTTTTTGTAGTATATACAATAATTGTCAACAGTATAGCTGTAAAAGAACAGACAGAAAAGTATGATGAGCTTGTTAAGCAGACTGCTGAAATAAAAGAACAAAACGCTCAGATAGAAGGTTATCTGAACGGCGTGAATCTTGATGAATACATTGAAAATATTGCCCGAGACAAATTTGACTACGCTAATCCCGACGAGCGTATTTATTTTGTTGTTCCGGGGAAATAATATGGTGATATAAAATTTCTTTATATAATAGAATGACAGCCTTGTATTAAGGCTGTTTTTCTTTTTGAAGGATCATTTATGAATTTTATAACCAAGCTGCTTAAAATAATATTTACCCGGGCTTTTATATGTATCTTTGGGATATTGCTTCAGATACTCTACCTTTTGTCGCTGTTCTGGGAAATCGGAACGCTTTACAGCTATTCGTTTTTCCTGTTTCAGGCTATTGGGGTGATAATCTCGTTTTTTATTGTGAATTCCGAGCTTAACCCAAGCTACAAAATAGCGTGGATAATGACTATTCTTACTCTTCCGATTTTCGGTGTGATGATTTATATTTTTTTCGGATACAGCCGTTCGGGAGATATACTTCGGAGAAAAATGTACCGCTATACAAGCGAAGAGAGTAAAAAACTTACGCAAAACAATAAAACAACAAACCGATTTTCAGATGAAAATGATTCGGCAAGAAAACAGGCTGACTATCTTTCAAAATTCGGAGGATATCCTATTTACGATAAAACAGACACAAAGTACTTCCCTACCGGAGAAGAAAAATTTGAGGCTATGAAAGAAGAGCTTGAAAAGGCGGAAAAGTTTATTTTTCTCGAATATTTTATTATTCATAAAGGCAGGATGTGGAGCGAGGTTCTTGATATTTTAGTCAGAAAAGCTCAAAAAGGGGTTGATGTGAGAATTATATACGACGATATCGGGTGCTTGCTGACACTTCCGTACAGATACGATAAAAAACTTGAGAAAATAGGACTTAAATGCCGTGTTTTCAACAAATTCAGACCGATACTATCCGCGAAAATGAACAGACGCGATCACCGTAAAATTCTCGTCATCGACGGAAACACAGCCTTTACAGGCGGAGTAAACCTTGCAGACGAGTATATAAACGGCTTTATGAAGCACGGTCACTGGAAAGACTCGGCAGTTATGATAAAGGGTCAGGCTGTGTGGAGTTTTACAATGATGTTTCTGACAATGTGGAGTTTTCTTTCGGGAGATGACAAACCGGATTATGACAACTTTTACCCAAGCAGCAGCATAGTTGATGAAAACGGTTTTGTACTTCCCTTTACCGACAGTCCCCTTGATGACGAGCCTGTAGGCAAAAATGTATATATCAACCTCGTAAGTTCAGCACAAAAATACGTTTATATAACTACACCCTATCTTATAATTGACAACGAGATGCAAAGCGCGCTTATTCTCGCGGCAAAAAGCGGTGTTGATGTAAAGATCATCACACCGCATATTCCGGACAAATGGTATGTTCACTGTGTAACAAGAGCATACTACAAGTGTCTTACAAAATACGGAGTAAGGATCTACGAATACACTCCCGGATTTATCCACGCAAAGAATCTGGTAAGTGACGACAAGTTTGCCGTTGTCGGAACTATAAATCTTGATTTCCGCAGTTTATACCTTCATTTCGAGTGCGCCGCCTGGATGTACAGGACCTCGTGTATTTCCGATATCAAAACGGATTTTACCGAAACCTTGAAAAAGTGCGAAGAGATCACCTACGAAAAATGCAGAAATACTAACGTCTTTATAAGAGCCGGAAGAATGATCTTAAGACTGTTGGCTCCTATGATGTAATTGATATAATTAAAGTAATAAATATCCCGTCAAATTCATACAAATTAGTATATGAATTTTTGACGGAGGTAAAAAATGAACGAATATCTGCCGGAGGGCTTTCTTTTAAACACACCTGAAAATACAGCGAGGCTCTCATCAAAGGACGCTGTTTATAATTGCATTAAATCGGGGGAAATAATCGAAGCGCCTTGTATTATATGCGACAGCAGACATAATCTTATCGTAGACCTCGGGTGTATTCGCGGTATAATTCCGCGCGAGGAGGGAGCGCTCGGGATAGCTGAGGGCGTAACTAAAGACATTGCGCTTATTTCAAGGGTAAACAAACCTGTTTGTTTTACCGTAAAGGCGTTTTCACGGGACGAATTCGGAAATGACTGCGCCGTTCTTTCAAGAAGAGAAGCGCAGTCGCGCTGCCGTGACGAATTTATCCGAAAACTTTCGGCAGGCGATGTGATTCATGCGAGAGTTACGCACCTCGAGCAGTTCGGCTGTTTTGTGGATATAGGCTGCGGAATTCCGTCGCTTATACCGATCGACCTTATATCCGTATCGAGAATTTCCCACCCGTCTGACAGATTTTATGTGGGAATGGACATAAAAGCCGTTGTAAAAGCTCTTGACGGAGACAGGATCTTTCTTTCACACAAAGAACTGCTCGGAACGTGGGCACAAAACGCGTCTCTTTTTGAAAACGGCGAGACCGTAACGGGAATTGCGCGCTCGATCGAGGAATATGGTATCTTTGTGGAGCTTGCGCCGAATTTAGCCGGTCTTGCGGAGCCGCGTGCGGATATAAGCGTAAATCAGCACGTAAGCGTTTATATAAAGGCGATAATACCCGAAAAGATGAAAATAAAGCTGATAGTTGTAAACACCGCCGACCGCGCCATTACATACGAAAGCAAACTGAACTACTTCATCTCGTCGGGGCATATCGACAAGTGGGTATACTCAACAGAGGGCTGTCCTAAACAGATCGAAACGGATTTCAACGTATAAGCAGAGCATACAAAAAGTCTTTGGAAAAGGGGTTTGGGGAGAAACCTTTCTACAGAAAGGTTTCTCCCCAAAACAAATAGCTAAACTTATATAAACATTTTTCTGAGGGAAAACTTTCTGTAGAAAGTTTTCCCTCAGACTCCCTTTCAAAGACT
>JAFLUF010000038.1 GCA_022508925.1 Oscillospiraceae bacterium
CCTTCATAACAACGATCCTGTCGCCCATCGTCATAGCCTCGGTCTGGTCGTGTGTAACGTAGATAAACGTTGTGCCGATCTTCTTATGAAGCTTTGCGATCTCGGTTCTCATCTGCGCGCGGAGCTTCGCGTCAAGGTTTGACAGAGGCTCGTCGAGCAGGAACACCTTAGGATTACGTACAATAGCGCGTCCGAGAGCGACACGTTGTCTCTGACCGCCCGAGAGAGCCTTGGGCTTTCTGTCGAGCAGGTGAGCGATATCGAGGCTCTTTGCCGCCTCTTCTACAAGCTTCTTTATTTCGTCCTTGGGAACTTTTCTGAGCTTAAGACCAAAGGCGATATTATCAAAAACGGTCATATGAGGATACAGAGCGTAGTTCTGGAAAACCATGGCGATATCTCTGTCCTTGGGAGCAACGTCGTTTACAAGGCGGTCGCCGATATAAAGCTCGCCGTCGGAAATTTCCTCAAGACCCGCGATCATACGCAGAGTCGTGGATTTTCCGCAGCCCGAAGGACCAACCAGAACGATAAATTCCTTGTCCTTTATCTTGATGTTGAAGTCGGTAACTGCCGTAACTCCACCGGGATAGCGCTTATAAATGTTTCTTGCTTCTAAGCTTGCCATTATTATATAACCTCCTGTAGTCAACAATAAGCGGAAACCGGACTGTCGATAAACCCCCATCTGCTTTGTCAGCCGCGCCCACGGCAACCAGATGGTTAGCCGTTGGTACGGCTTAGGGATTTTGCTTGCAATATCCCGTGCATCTGGGGGCTTCTCAACAGTCCGAAGTCTACCTTTTTACAATCTCAATAATCTCGCTAATACTATGATACCAAATAATCCAAAAAAATAAAAGTGCCTAAACCAACAAATATTTGTGGAATACTTTATACACATTCACCAACGTTTACAACTTTTGCCACAAAACGCGGTGTTTCGTTCGGCGTTTTGCACAAAAAAGGTGCTAAAATCACTCTTAGCTCAATGATTAAACCAAATTTTTGGCGTTTTCCCCAAACTTTAATTGATACTTTTGGTGATATTTCAACAACATATGGTGTTCAGAGGTTAGAGATCAGAGGTAAGAAATCAGAAACACTCTCCGCGATGATAGCAGATCAAATAACATTTTGGCATCGGCTCTAACCTCTTACCTCTAATCTCTGTTTATCAACCCTGTACTATTCCATCAACGCAAGACATACCTATTAGTTGTATATATTTTGACAGGGGTGATTCTAATGACAAAAAGACGCTCAAAGAAAACCGTGGTTATAGGCGTTGTTCTGATAATCGCCGCGGCGGTATGGGGACTTATAAGGCTGTTTTCGCAAAGCTCCGAGGGTATTTCCGGAGCAACCGACCGCGAGCGCACTGCCTACATAGAAAGCTTCGGCTACGAGGTGGGGACTGTTCCCGACAAGATAGAGGAAATAAGAATACCCGCAAACTTCGACGAAGCCTACGAGCAATACAACGCTATCCAGCGCGAGCAGGGCTTCGACCTGAGAAAATACCGCGCCTACTACGCAAAGAAATACACTTATTCAATAAAGAACTACGACAGCCCCTCGCCCATTCCCATCTGCGCGAATCTCATCGTCATTGACGGCATTATTGTCGGCGCGGATATCTCCTCCTCTGAGGCGGGAGGGCTGATGACGGTGCTGGCTAAGAGTTAACAATTTACAATGGACAATGGATAATTGACAATTAAGGTGTCTGCTTCGCAGACAATATTTAAAAATCCGCGCCCGAAGGGCGCACTGCAATTGTCCATTGTCAATTGTCAATTATCCATTGAGAAAAATCATACCGGCACTGTCGTCTCATTCAGAATGCTCTCGATGACCGCCTGCGAGTTCAGAAACGCGCTCTGTCCCGCCGCAAGTATTATCCTGTGCGAAAGCACCGCCGACGCCGCCGACTTTACGTCGTCGGGAGTAGCGAAGCTCCTGCCGTTTATCAGCGCCATAGCCTGCGCCGCGCGGTAAAGCGCGATAGTAGCTCTCGGAGAAGCGCCCAGCTTTATTTCCTGTCTCGTTCTCGTAGCGCTTACAAGCATAAGAATGTAAGTCTTTACCTGTTCGGAAACCGTAATATTCCCCGCCTGCTCTCTCAGCTCCATTACCTCTTCAAGCGACATCACGGGGGATATCTCAATGCTCTGCGGCATCTTTTCCAGCATGCTCCTTTCCGCCGCGCGGTCGGGATAGCCTATCGAAAGCCGCATAAGAAAACGGTCGAGCTGAGCCTCGGGCAGATGATACGTCCCGTATGTCTCGATAGGATTCTGCGTGGCAAGCGTCATAAACGGCACAGGCAGCTTGTGAGTTATTCCGTCAACCGATATCTGCAGTTCTTCCATAGCCTCGAGAAGCGCCGACTGGACCTTCGGAGAAGTACGGTTTATCTCGTCCGCGAGAAGGAAGTTGCACATAGCAGCCCCCGCGCGGTATTCTGAGTGTCCGCTCTGGTCTATCATCGTATATCCCACAACGTCCGACGGCATAAGGTCGGGCGTAAACTGTATCCTTCCGAAGCTTGCCGAAACAGACTTTGCCAGCGTCTGCGCCAACAGCGTTTTTCCCACTCCCGGAACGTCCTCTATCAGAACGTGTCCTCCCGCAAGCATAGCGCAGATTATCTTTATGATAACGTCGCGCTTTCCGATTATCACCTTTTCGATGTTTTCAACAAGCTGTTCGATTTTCGGGTGCATGGTTTACTCTCCTTGTTCGGTATTGCTTTCCGCTTTTGAAAAAACACAGCCGCAGTAGTTCTGTCTATACAAATCATATTCGCGCGAAAGCTCGACAGACCTCTGATAGCCGCCTTTTTTCTTAAAATCGCTCGGCAGGAACCTTACGGCGTAAATTTCCGAAAGTTCCTCGCCGATCTCGTTTATTTTCTGCGCGTTTTTCAGCGGACTGATTGATAACGTAGTGCAAAAATAATCGAAATTATACTTTTTGGCATATTCCGCCGCACGCCCAAGTCTCAGTCTGTAACACACAAAACAGCGCTCGCCGCCCTCTTTTATATGCTCCATACCCTTTACGGCGTCAAAAAACTCCTGCGCGTCATATTCGTCAACTACGAGCGAAACGGGGTTTTTCACCTTCATCTGCGAGATGAGCCTCTGCTGTTCTTCGGCACGTTTGATAAATTCCTCTTTCGGCGATATGTTCGGGTTGTAATACAAAACCGTTATCGAAAAATACTGTGACAGATATTCGAGGCAATAACTCGAGCACGGCGCGCAGCAGCTATGCAAAAGCAATCTCGGCGTGCAGCCGAGCGAATTTATCAGCTCGTCAAGCTTATACTGATAGTTTACTTTAGACATAATATTACTTGTCAGACTGCCGATAAACCCTCATCTGCTTTGTCAGCCGCACCACGGCAGGCACAAAGCCTTGCCGTGGCACGGCTTTCGCGCATCTGAGGGCTTCTCGGCAGTCTGACATATAAACCTTTCTACAGCTTGTCAATGCCTGTGTTTGTCTCGCTGTTCGACTGCCAGCGCGTCGCACCTTTCGTTTTCCGGGTGACCCGCGTGGCCTTTTATCCAGAAAAACTCGGCGTCGTGGATCTCGAGCAGATCAAGCAGTCTTTCCCACAGATCCGGATTAAGCGCGGGCTTTCCGTCGCTTTTCTTCCAGCCTTTACTGCGCCAGCTCTTCGCCCAGCCCTTGGTTATCCCGTCGACCACATATTTGCTGTCGGTGGTTATTTTCACCTTGCACGGATATTTCAGCGCCTCAAGCGCGGTTATCACTCCCATAAGCTCCATGCGGTTGTTGGTGGTGTCCGCCTCGCCGCCGCTAAGCTCCTTTTCCCTGCCCTCACAGCGAAGAATAACTCCATAGCCTCCCGGCCCCGGATTTCCGCTGCACGCTCCGTCGGTAAACGCTTCTACAATTTTCATTTTTTCTCCGTTTTGGTTTTCTTCTTTTCTGGTCTGTTCGATTTGGCTTTATCGGTTTTTTCTTTCACGGGTTTTGTTTTTTCCGACTTGGTTTTCTCGGGTTTTGTTTTCTCGGGTTTTGCTTTCTGCGTCCTGGCTTTTTCCGGTTTTGCTTTTTCGGGCTTGGCTTTCCGCGGTTTTATTATTTCGGGTCTGGGCTTCGGGGGCTTTTTCAGCTCTTCTTCGATCCGGCGCTTTTCCTTGTCCGAGATATGCGGACTCGGCTTTAGCCCCGCAAGCTGAGCTATCTGCCCTATTTCCTTTCCGAACACGCCCGTAAGAATTATTATCGGCACGATGATAACTACCGCCGCCGCGCAAAGAACTCCCGCGTATTCCTCAGAGCGGGAAAACAACGGCATAAGCGCTCCGAGGGGCTTTACCCCTTCGCTGTGGACAAACAGTTCTCCCGAATAGCTCCACATATTCCCCAGCGACAAAACCGCGACTGCAGATATCGCGGGCTTTATATTCGGCATTACCAGTCCGAAGCATATCCTGAAATGCGACGCTCCCTCAAGCCTCGCGCTGTAGACCATATCGTCCGGCACAACGCTCATATACCTTTTCAGCAGAAAAACCGAGAGCGGCGAAGCCGCAAACGGCAGTATCAGCGCGAAAAAACTGTCCGAGATACCGAGCTTAAGCATGATAAAATACTGCGGAACATAGACCGAAAGCGGCGTTAAGACCATCGCCCACTCAATAACGCGGTCAAGCGCGCGTATCCCCGGCGCTCTCACCTTTGCGAGGACATACGCCATAGCGCACACGACAGGCACCTGAACAGCGACCGTCACCAGCGACACAACAAACGCCGCAAAGAAATTTCTCGTAAACGGAAGCCCCGTTACGCCCGTGCCGTTAAACATCTCGGAAAAGCTGTCAAAAACCGCCCCCGACGGCAGCAGCCTTATCGGAAACAGCTCCTGCGAGGGAGAGACCGAGCGTATTATCACGAAATAAACAGGCGCGACAAGACCGAGCGCTATCGCCGCAGCCAATACCGTCACAAAAACTCTGACCAGCAAAAATATCAGCTTTTTCTTTTTCGCGTCCAACTGTTCTCCCCCTTTCGATCTAATTCGTAATGCACTCATTATCCGCCTGCGGCGGAAAACGCTTGCGTAATTCGTAATTAGGGTTGTGACTATTACACTGTCCGCAAAGCGGAAACATAATCGCACCGATAAATAATTACGAATCAAATCGGGCGTAATCGTAATGACTCAAAAAAATAATTACGCATTGTATTTAGCGAGTTTGTTTATAACTATCCTCGCCGCGGCGTAAACCGCCGTTATAATTATTATCATAATAAGACCCGCGGCAAACACCCTTCCCGCGTCGAGCCTTTCGCCGCGGTCGAAGATATACGTCAGCATTCCGTACGCCCCGAAGCTTTCCGCGGGCGTTCCCGTTAAAATTCTGACGACCTCGCTGTTTGTAAACGAGCACGATATCTGTATCAGCGCCGCGAAAGCCAGATGCGGCCAGACTGACGGAAGCTGAGCGAAGATAAGCGTCCAGAAAGGATTTTTCACACCCTCTATCTTTGCCGCGTCGGCTCTTTCGCGGTCAGCTTCGCGAAATCCGCGGCGAAGCGCGAGAAAACCCAACCCGAACATCGTCCACAGCTGTGAGAAAATAACGCAGGGCAGCGCGAATCTCCCGTCCGAAAGCCAGTCTACGGGCACATCGGTAAGCCCCGCGCTTAAAAGCAACGAGTTCAGCGGAGCGCGAAGTCCTCCCGAAAGCCATACCGCCGCCGTGACCGTGCCTGTGATCGACATTACAAACAGCATGGCTGTAATGATATCCGCTATTCTTTTATTAAGGTATTCCAAGCCCCATGCCGCCAGAACGCTCAGCACAAGGCCGCCTATACCGGCCGCGGCGAAAATGAGCATGGAGTTTGCCATTGCCTGTGAAAATTTACCGTCAAACATAAACAGATCGCGGAAATTGTCGAAGCCCGCAAAGCTCGGCAGTCCCGTCATCTCATAGCTGAAAAACGATAAAACGACCGTCATGACCACGGGCGCTATGAAAAACACTAAAAACAACACCAGAAACGGCGCGGCAAGAAGATACGCGTCCCTGTGCTTTTTCATCGCCTGTACGGTTTTGTTTTTCTTTTTTGCGGACACGGTATTTCCTCCTTTGCCGAGTTATTTGTGTCATTTGCGGGAGACCCCGTCGTTTATAAGCTTCGCGTAGCGCGTTGCGGCCTCAGCGGCGGTGAGTCTGTCCTCTCTCGCCTCGGTATACGCACTGTAAACTCCGCTGTAAAACAAAGACATAGACGTGCTTTTGGATATCTCGTTTATCCTCGAAGCCTGCGCGCCGAAACGCCTGTATTCCGCGGGCGACTGTCTGAGATTTGAGATGACCGCCAAATTCGAGGTAGCGTATATCCCGGACGAAGCCGCCTCTCTCATTACCCCGAACCTTGTCTGTATATCGGGCTGTGTAAACCAGCGGATAAACTCCCATGCCGCCGAGATGTTCTGGCTGTCGGCAAAGATGACCGCGCCGAGAGAGTTTGTGTTTGTGCTGTAATCCAGAAACTCGTTTCCGTCGGCGTCAGTCCTCAGCGTTCCGGGAACGTGCGAAATGCTCCACAGCCCGCGTATCTCGGTTATGTCCGAAAGCTCCCCGTAAAACTGAGAGTAATCGGCGATAACTATCGGCATTCTGCCCGATTTGAACATTCTCAGCGCGTCATAATCCTCGGGACAGCCGTATTCCGTATAAAAAGACGCGTAGCGTATAAACGCCGATTTTACATAGGCGTCGCTGAGGTCGGGAACAGCGCCGTTCTTATAACTCTTTCCGCTCTGACTCAGCATCATCATAAACGCGTTTCCCGCCGAAAAATCGGACGGATCTCCGAGTCCCGCGCAAAGTCCGCGCTCTCTGAGAACAGGGAGAATTTCCTCCAGCCCGTCCCAGGTCTCGGGAACCGACAGACCAAGCTCCTCTAAAATATCCGTGCGGCAGAACATCATCGGGAAACTGCTTATAAGCGGTATCCCGTAAATGCCGCCGTTATATTCGTACAGCCTTGCGACTCCGTCGGGACTGCGGTTGTTGACCGTTTCATAGTCCGAAAGCGAGGCAAGATCAACCACCCGCCCTCTTTTCGCAAGCTCATATATCCCGTCCTCGTCCACAAACAGCGCGACGTCCGGCGCCCTGTGCGAGACAGCCGTTTCAAGCAGGTTTTCCGTGCCCTCAGAGATCAGGATATCGCCATAATAATCTCCTAAAAGGCTGTTTAATATCTTCGCGTCGCCGATATCCGACACAACGGTTACAGCCCTGTCGCGGTCAGCCGCGTTGTCACTGAAAAACGAGCCCCAGAATCTCAGCCAGCCGAACCAAAGCTGTTTGAAAAAGTCGCGCGACAATCCGCGGAATTCCTCGTGTACGGTCTTCAGCTCGAAATAATCCGCCTCGACATAGCTGCTTTTGTTTACGCCTATCCACTCGTAAACCGAGCTGAGGCACTTTCTCAGATCAGTAAGATCGCTCGGCTCGTTTTCCTCATAGCCTTTAAGCAGCTTTACGAGTATCTCAAGCTCGGGGTCGTTTATCTGCCCGCCCGAGGCGTACTCGATGGCGTTTTTTACCGACTCCGCCTCGCCGCCGTAATATCCGAAGCGCCCGTATATTTCCCCGCCGTCGGCGAGGTTCATCATTTCCAGTACGAGCTTTTCCAGCGTATTCAGCGCGTCTCCCGCTTTTCCGTTTACCGCCTCAAACGATATGGTGTTTTTGCCGGAGCTCAGGCGGATAAAGATAAGTTCGCCGACGTCGGTACGCGGAGAAACATTCTGCCAATCGGAAGAAAACGGTATCTCCACGGCGCTCAACTCCTCGCACGGCACCGCGCCGTTTACGCTTATCCTCCTGTACAGCGGAAGCCCCGAACCGGTGTTTACCCTGCACTTTATGCTAAGCGCGTAATACCCTTCGTTCGGCACCGACACCTCGTAGAAAAGCGTCTGACCCGCTGTGTTCCAGCTATCCGCGCCGATGGTATTATAGCGTGTATAGGTGGGATGAGACGGACTTACGGCGCTGTCCGACGGCTCGGACGTAGGACGGAGCACCACGGAGTTTGTATACTTGGGCATTTCCGCCTCAACTAAGATCGCCGCCCTGTCGATAAGCGCGGGCGTTTCCGAAAGCTGTTCCGCTGTCGGGCGTATCTCGTTGTAGGAGACGGTTGCGGTGTTGGGGCAGAATCTCAGCGATCTTATGAAAAAGTCCGTCGAGACTCCGTAAAGCGTGAGCGTATGCTCTCCGCGCGAGAGATAAAACCACAGCGGTCCGTCCGAGATAGTGCTCGACCTCGCCTTGGAGGTTATATTTGTATCGTATTTCACAAGCTCGGGCAAAAGCTGGTTTTTATATTCGCTGTCAAGACGTATGGATGTCTTGTTCTTCCAATATCTGTAAAATCTTATCTCTCTTGCCTCGTCAAACGGATACTCTCCGTCTATGCCGATACCGAAAGAAACATAAGAGTTGTTTTCGCTTATCGAGAAATAGCTCATCTCAAAGCAATAAAAACCCTCGCTGCGCACATCGATGTCCCACGATACCGTGCCCGTGCCCTGCCACGAAAGCATACCGAAGGTGTCAGCGTTCGACGAAACGGCGCAATCCGCGCTGCCCGCGGCGGTAAATCTGTCTATCGAAACCGAGATGCTGTCCGAGGGATAATTTGCCTCGGCGTGTCTCGCGAGATATCTTTCATAAGAATTTTCGGCGGAGAGAGCTTTAACGGAAATGTTTGTTTCTTCGCCCGCGTTATCCGCGCCGTTTTCGCGCGCGCGCGCGGAATATATGAAACTGTCCGAGCCTACAGCGCACAGCGAAACTGCCGCCGCAACAACAAGCGCCGCGATCTTTCTCATTATCTGCTCCCCCTCCTTTAAAAACGATACAGTTTTATTATATCAAATTTTACGCTCATTGTCAACTAAATACGACTAAAAACGCCAAAGCAGACTACTTGGTACAAATTTCTCCGATAATTTTTGGCGATTTTTCACAAATTATCCTCAGGCTCTTGAAAATCGGGCGAAAAGGTGGTAGAATGTTGTATGTTATATAATGTTGATAATGTCGCTGTAGCTCAGCAGGATAGAGCGACCGCCTCCTAAGCGGTAGGTCGGAGGTTCGAATCCCCTCAGCGACGCCAGCGTTTTGCGCGCAGCGCATAATGCGTGCAATACGTCCCGCACGTTGATGCGGGACGATTTCTTTTTGCTCGAATACAACAAAATTTTTATATCCCGGCAAAGCGAGGGGTTTTGTCAATCGCAAAGGTGCCGCCATACCGCTTCGCGGTTTGGCGGCACTCTTTGCTTGCGCGAATTTTTTCTTCGCGGTCCTTAGGGATACAACACGATGTTGTACAGCGGACTAACTAAGCGCACGGCAGGACGCCGTGCGCCCAGAAGTCCGCCGGGCGATTTTGCTCACTTCGTTCGCAAAACCGAAAAAAATCGCGCGGGGTTGCTTTTCCGCCTTTTGGCGGTATTTCCAATAACGCATAAAACGTGTTCTGACAGAACGCGTTTTTTCTTTATATCTTACTTTTAACTTCTAACTTCTATATTGACAGAATGAAGAAAATGTGGTACAATATAATGTGGTATGATATGAAAACGACTAAGGACAGTTTGACACGATATCCGCGAGCAAGTCGCGAAATTCAATTACGGTTTTCGAGGGGGTCGGATTATGGTCTGCAAGCGCTGCGGGAAAAAATTTGACGAAACAAAACACGATTACTGCGGCTATTGCAGGACCGTTCACACTCCCGACGGAAAGGCTGTCCGCGACTTAAAGGCGATGCTTTGCTATCTTTCGGACAAGTTCGGAAAAGAGGTCTTTCTCGACAAGCGGCGCGCCGACGCGCTTTTCGCCGACTTTTTCCCGAAAGAGGACGCCGCCCGCAAGCTGTGCTATGTCGCGCTTTACGACGGCTGCGCGCAAAAGCTGTACGCCGTAAGGGAAAAGCCGTTTGAGATGAGGTGCGCGGCGGCGACAAAGCTGGTAAAATCCCTGCGCGACGAGATAGGCATAAAGGGCAGGATAGCCGCCGAGGCTGTAGAAGCGGTAGGCTGCGCGGTGGGGTGTGAGATATCCTTTAAGAAAAGCGACGCTCTCCCCGCTTCCGAGACCGAAAGCCGAAAGAACGTAACCGACGCCGCCGAGCAATATTCTCTCGGACGTCACTTCGACAGGCTGAAGGAATACGAAAAGGCGCTGTACTGGTTTGAGGCGGCGGCGCTCCAGGACTTCGGCGAGGCGGAGTGCTACATGGGGTTGTACCGTTTCGAGGGCAGAGGCGGGATAATGAACATCGAGCAGGCGCGCGAGTGGTTTGTAAGAGCCGCGGAAAACGGCGTGCCGCTTGCGGAATACTACGTCGGCTATTTCTACTCGGAAGGCTTCGCCTGCGAGCCTGACGAAAACAAGGCGTTCGAATGCTTTCTCAAGTCCGCGAAAAGCGGCTGTGACGAAGCGATAGAAATGGTGGCGCTGTGCTATGAAAACGGCATTCATGTAAAGCAGGACAAGGAGACGGCGAAAAAGTGGAGAAAGCACCTGCTTACTCACGAGGCGTATTTTGAAGAACCTACCGCCGAGGTTCCCAAAGCCGAAGCCGACGACGGCGAAGCGCTTTATCAGAGCGCGCGGCGGTGTCTGGCGGAAAAGGACTACGAGGGCGCGGCGATGTTTTACAAGCGCGCCGCGGAGCTTGGGCACATACGCGCCCAGTGCTCCTACGGGAAATGCCTGTACACGGGAAACGGCACGGCAAAAGACCCCGCCGAGGCGTTCCGCTATTTCAAGCTGGCGGCGGACGGAAACTCCACAATAGCGCGGTATAATCTCGGCGTTATGTACTTGAAAGGAGTTTATGTCCCCAAGGACGTCGACAAGGCGCGGGAATATTTCACCTTAGCCGCAGAGGGCGGACATGAAGAAGCGGCGAAGATATTGAAAAAGCTGAAATGATATAACTGTAAAACTTAAATACACGGAGGATATATTATGAAGATCAAAGCGGCAGTAATACTTACCAAGTGCAAGGAGACCCACGCTCTTTTCGGTATCCGCGCGGAACAGCGCGAGGACGAGGCGTGGTACGCGACGTGGGCGTTTAAAGTAAGCGAGCACACGGCGGGGCGCGAGAAGTTCGGCGACACGGAGATATCGGGAAGCGTATATGTTACGACCGAATATCCCTCCTGCCCGTATTGCTCGGCAAAGGGCTTTTTCCAGTGCAGCGAGTGCGGAAAGACCACCTGCTGGAACGGCGAGA
The DNA here is from genome assembly GCA_022508925.1 of Oscillospiraceae bacterium. Classification (GTDB taxonomy): domain Bacteria; phylum Bacillota; class Clostridia; order Oscillospirales; family Ruminococcaceae; genus CAG-115. Next base: position 11,329 of record JAFLUF010000038.1, read on the forward strand.
ACGAGACGGTATGCGAGTGGTGCGGAAACGCCGCCGAGACCGCCGCTGAGGAGAATTTCGAGTCGCTTTCGGGCGGCGGGTTCTGATGAAAAACGCGATAATCTTTGACCTTGACGGAACGCTCTGGGACAGCTCACGGCAAGTTACCGAATCGTGGAACGTCGTTCTCGGAAGATACCCCGAGACCGAAAACAGCAAAATAACCACGGCGGATATGCACAGGTTTATGGGCAGGCAGATGAATGAGATCGCCCGTATGATGATGCCCGATGTCGAAGAAGCTCTGCGCAGCAAAATAATGCTCGAGTGCATGGACTACGAGCTTGAATATCTGCTCGACCACAAGGGCGATTTATACCCGAAGGTTTACGAGACGCTAAGCGCGCTTTCGGAAAAGTTTATGCTTATGATCGTCAGCAACTGTCAGGACGGGTATATCCAGTTGTTTTTAAAGCAGACCGGGACCGGGCGTTTCTTCGGCGATTTCGAGAGCTTCGGGAAAACAGGGCTTTCAAAGGGCGAAAACATAAAACTCGTCATAAAGCGCAATGCTGTTGACAGGGCGGTCTATGTCGGAGACACGCAAGGCGACCTCGACTCGGCGGACAAAGCGGGAGTGGAGTTTATCCACGCCGCGTACGGCTTTGGAAAAACAAACCGCGAAACGGCGAGGATAACGGAGTTTTCGGAGCTTACGAAAATCTTAGCGGACATTCTTTAAATATTCGCGCCGAAGGCGCTCCGCAATTGTCCATTATCCATTATCCATTGTTCATTGTCAATTACTTTAATGGAGGGTTACTATGTTAAAGGTGGGCGACATCGTTCCGCTTGAACTTGGCGGAACCGCTAAAATAACCGATATCCTCGGCTCGGGCGGTCAGGGAACGGTCTACCGCGCGGAATATTCGGGAAAGGAATACGCGCTGAAAGTATACTTTCCAAACAAGCTCAAAAGTCCCGAGATATTCCGCGATAATCTCCGCGCGCTTACCGAGGAAAAAAATTCCGACAGCGCCTTTCTCATGCCGATAATGCTTACAGACAGCGTTGACGGGAGCTTCGGCTTTCTCATGGAGCTTATCCCAAGAGAATACAAGCCGTTTTCGGAGATATTAAACGCGCGCGTAAAGCTTCAGGGACTGTATTCCGTCGTAAACTCGGCGATAAGGATAACCTCGGCGTTCCGTTCTTTGCACAACAGCGGAAAGAGCTATCAGGACATAAACGACGGCGGCTTTTTCATACGCCCTTCCGACGGCGACGTGCTTATCTGCGACTGCGACAACATCGCCCCCTACGGCGAGCATTTGGGAATCGCGGGAAAGCCCGGCTATATGGCGCCCGAGATAGTGAGAGGAGAGAAAGCTCCCGACAAATTTACCGACAGATATTCGCTGGCGGTGGTATTGTTCAGGCTTTTGCTTCGGGGAGACCCGCTCGAGGGGAGCAAGGTGCTTAAAAGCGTCTGCCTTACGGAAGAAGCCGAGCGCCGGCACTACGGCTTTGAGCCGCTTTTCGTCTACGACCCCGACGACGACGCCAACCGCCCCGTGCGCGGAGTTCATAACAACGTCATAAAATTCTGGCAGATAATGCCCGACTATATCAAAGAGGCGTTTCAGTTTTCGTTTACCGTCGGGCTTAACGAGCCGCAAAAGCGCCTTATCGAAAAGCAGTGGCTCGACCTGCTGAAAAGAATGCGCGGGGAGATCACGGCTTGCTCGTGCGGGATACAGAATTTCCTCTCCGCTATGAAGACCGACGAAGAGGGAAAGCTTGTCTGCGCGTGCGGAACACATTTCTCAAAACCGCTTTCTCTCACGGGAGAAAAAACGAGTATGCTGCTGTTTGACGGAGCGAGGGTCTTCGACGAAGAGGCAAATACCTGCGCCGAGGTAGTGAGAAACAAGAAAAACCCCGCGCTGTGGGGACTTAAAAACCTCACCGACAGCGAGTGGAGCTACACTCTCCCCAACGGCGAGGAAAAGGCCGCCCAAAGCGGCGGAGCGGTCCCCATTTTCGTGGGAACAAGGATAAAAATAGGCGAAGAAGAATTCAAGATAGATGGTTGAGTAATATTTTGAAAGTAAAGGGCTGAGTAATTATGAAAAAAGACATCGAGATAAGAAACGCAGAGGAAAAGGACATTCCGCGCATAACCGAGCTTTTGATCCAGGTGCATAAGGTGCACTCGGACAAGCGCCCCGACCTGTTCAGGCGCGGCTCGAAGAAGTATGATGAAGAAGAGCTTAAGCAGATAATCTCCGACAGCAATAGCCCTATTTTTGTGGGAGTTGACGAAAACGACAGGGTTTTAGGCTATGTGTTCTGCAATTTCCGGCATTTCGGAGATAAATCCCTGGAGGATTATGATTCGGTTTATGTCGACGATTTCTGTGTTGACGAAAAATACCGCAAAAATGGCGTGGGAACGGCGCTTTATGACTATGTCGTGAAATTCGCCAAGAAAAAGGGCTGCCACAATCTGACCCTCAACGTATGGTCGCCGAACGAGGACGCCGTGATTTTCTACAGCAGAATGGGACTTACCGTGCAGAAGTACGTGATGGAGCAAATATTGTGAGTTTTTAAGTGTTTATTCAAAACAACCACCCTCAGGCTGTTGAGAAGCCTTCAGATACAAGGAAGCGCCTCTGCGGCCAGGCTTTGTGCCTGCCGCAGAGGCGGTGACGCAGTAGATGGGGGCTTATCGACAGCCTGAGTTTGTTGAAAGTTTGTGTTTATGTTGAATACATAGTTGAATACTTTTTGTGCAAAGTTCCCAATCTTGAGGCGTGCGTTTGTGTAAATATAAGTAAAACAGCCGAATTTCAAAAATAAAGCCGAAAATTTTCAAAATGTCTGTTGACGAAAAATATTTTTTGGGATATACTTACATACGTAAGGAAGATATCGAACCGAAAACGTACGGATAAAAAAGATAAGTCCGAAAAAACGGCAAGGGCTTCCTTTCAAGGCGAAGCTAAGAGCAAAAGTACATTCAAATGAAACAAACGAAGGAAAATGGAGGTTTTCTACTATGTGCGTTAAAGACATTGAAGTAAAAAATCAGGTTGGTCTGCACGCAAGACCTGCTACGTTCTTTATCCAGAAGGCTAACGAGTATAAGTCGTCTATCTGGGTTGAAAAGGAAGAGCGCAGAGTAAACGCTAAGTCCCTTCTCGGCATTCTTTCTCTCGGTATCGTAGGCGGCGCGAAGATTCGCATCATCGCCGACGGTTCTGACGAGCAGCTTGCTATCGACGGTCTTGTAAAGCTTGTAGACAGCGAATTTGCCGAGTAATCCGGCGCGAAATCTATCAGCGGGGGGCAGAGATATCCTGCCCCTTTTTGTTTAATGCGTAATGCGTAATTCGTAATGCGTAATTGATTGCAGCCATTACGCTTACGAGTTATATAACCCAAATCGCAAGGCGGAAACGCTCTTGTTCCGAAAAACAATTACGAATTACGCATTACGAATTAGAATTCAGGGGGTGTGTTGTTTTTGACTGCCTTTGAGCAATTTCTTAAAAGAAGCGGAGACGATTTCAAAAACGACGTCTCTCCGGACGAAAAGGGACTGTACGCGGCTGTGGCGAGAGCGGGCTGCCGCTTGTTTTCGGTGTTTTTTGTACTTATAAAGTCCGTGGTCTTAGCCGTTTTGTTCGCGATAGCGGCGGTCCTGAGACTGCTCGGAAAAGCCAAAAACGCTCTCGTAAAGGCGTTTAAAGAGTTTTTCTCGACCTCAGGCTCTCAGTACGGGCGCTACAGAAAAGCCATAAACAACGGAAAAAGCGAGATAAGCCGCATAAAAAGAGAAGAAGGCTATTTCGCGGGTATCAAGGCTGAATTCAGGCTTTTCGGAAGAGTTGTTTTCGGAAAACGCGGCTTCGCGGTGACGGTATTCAACTACGTTTTACCTGTCGTCTGCTGTGTGTTCCTTTTCAATATAGTCAGCTACGCGACCAGCCAGACCTACGCTCTCAAGCTCACGGTAAACGGGCACTTCCTCGGCTATATAGAGGACGAAACTGTCTTTACCGACGCGGAGCAGATAATCTCAAAACGAATAAACTATACCGGCTCGAACGCCGAGGTAGTCAACTTTACCCACGACTACGAGGTCGATCTGGTGGGCTACGACTCTATGCTTTCCACATATCAGGTAGCCGACCGAATGCTTCAGCTTCTTGACGCGAAGATAGAGTCCGGCTACGGAATGTTTATAGGCGAGGATTATTACGGAACTCTTTTAAACCACACGCGCGTAAGCGAGGCGCTGGATAATATCCTCGGCCAATACCGAACGGATAATCCCACCGAGACCGTGGCGTTTGACAAGGAGATAACCTTTGTCCCGGGAATTTACCTTGCGGACAGCTTTGTCGAGGAAAACGAGATAATCCGCATGGTCACCTCGTATAAGATCGTCGCGGATTATTATACGGTCGTTCAGAACGACTCGCCGTATTCTATCTCCGAAAAGGTGAATATGACGATAGAGGAGCTTGCCCGTCTAAATCCCGGATTCAGCACGTCGACTGAGGTACATATCGGAGACGAGATAAAGATAACTCAGGAACAGCCCTTCCTAAACGTTATCGTCACCCGCGAGGAGCACTACAACGAAGAGTTTGACTATGACACGGAGTATGTACAGGACAACTCACGTTATGTCGGAATGAACGTAATACGCCAGAACGGCGAAAACGGCGTGCGCGCCGTAACCGCGAACGTTTCGTACATAAATAACGTCGAGATAAGCAGAAAAGTGCTTGTGCGCACCACGACCAAGAATCCCGTGACCGAGATAATAGGCGTAGGCACGATGCCGCGTCCCGCAAACTCCGCTCCCGGAGCTACGGTAGAAGCGGGCAAGTTTATCTGGCCCGTCGGCGGAAGCGGCGGAAAGAAGACCTGGGGCTATGCCGCGCCGGGATATTCGACCCACCGCGGACTTGATATATCCGCGCCCTACGGAACGCCCGTATTCGCGGCGGAAACCGGAACGATAACGCAGATAAACCCAAGCGGCTATGGCGGAGGCTGGGGCACGTTTGTGGTAATAAGCCACGGCAGCGGCGTTTCAACGCGCTATGCCCACATGGCGGGCATCGCAAACATTTATGTCGGGCAGACCGTAACGGCGGGACAGCTTATAGGCTATGTCGGAAGTACGGGAAATTCCACGGGAAATCACCTGCACTTTGAGGTGTTGGTCGGAGGTATCCGAGTCGACCCGTCGTATTATTTACCATCGCACATTTAGCAGTTGTTGCAATCAGAACAGTCCGCGTCACCCAGACGCGGGTTGTTTTTTCAAATTCGTAATTCGTAATGCGCTTATTCAATTCGTAATTCGTAATGCGTAATGCGTAATTAAGGTCGTAACTATTGCGCTTATGCAACGTCAATTACGAGTTATATCATACAAATCGCAGGGCGAAAACATAACGGGAGCGAAGCAATTACGCATTACGCATTACGAATTACGCATTATAATGGGGGTGATTTGTTTGTTCAAACTTGCGCGTTATCTTAAAGAGTTTAAATTAAACGTTACGATAGGTCCGTTGTGCAAGCTGACCGAGGCTATCTTTGAGCTTATAGTGCCGTTAGTCATGGCACGTATCATCGACGACGGAATAGCAAACGGCGACGAGAATTATATATGGCAGAACGGGATAATACTTGTTGTCCTCGCGGTGTGCGGGCTGTCGTTCGCGCTGGTGTGCCAGTATATGGCGTCTGTCGCGTCGCAGGGCGTGGGCACGAGGCTGAGAAGCGATCTTTACGCCCACATAAACACCCTCTCCCATAAAGAGCTTGACACGCTCGGAAGCGCCGCGCTCGTAACGCGCGTTACAAACGACGTAAATCAGGTACAGACCGCCGTCGCCATGCTGATAAGACTTGTGGTAAGAGCGCCGTTTTTAGTGGTGGGCGCGGCGATAATGTCGGTATCTATCAGCCCGCGGCTGTCGCTTATCTTCTTCGGGTCAATGGCGGTGATAGTTCTTATCATGTACCCGATAATGAAAGCCACGGTAAAACTCTTTAAAAAACAGCAGAAGTCGCTCGACGGCATCTCGCGCATAACCCGCGAAAACCTTTCGGGAGTGAGAGTCGTCCGTGCGTTTTCGCGGCAGGACTACGAGAAAGAGCGCTTCGAGGCCGAAGCCGAGGAATACCGCAGGTTCGCCGTAAAGGCGGGCAGGATAAACGCACTGTTAAATCCCGCGATATTCATTGCCGTAAACGCCGCGTATCTGCTTATCGTGTGGCTGGGCGGCGGCTTTGTAAACGGGGGGATAGACGGACTGACGCAGGGAAAGATAATCGCGCTTGTAAACTACATGACGCAGATATCGCTCGCGTTGGTGGTGGTGGCAAATCTCGTGACGATATTCACCAAGGCGGCGGCTTCTTCGGCGAGAATAAACGAGGTCTTCGATATGAAGTCCTCGATAACCTCTCCCGAAAGCTCTCCCGTACAGGATAAAAACGCTCCCGCGGTGGAGTTTGACAACGTTCACTTTTCATACTCGACAGGCGAGAACGCTCTCGACAAGATCTCGTTTGAACTAAAGCGCGGCGAAACGCTCGGGATAATCGGCGGCACAGGCTCGGGAAAAACTACCATAGCGAGCCTTATGTGCAGATTCTACGACGTATCAAGCGGAAGCGTAAAGATAAACGGCGCGGATATCCGCGAGTATCCGCTCGAAGAGCTTCGGAGAATAATAGCGCTTGTTCCGCAGAAGGCGGAGCTATTAAGCGGAAGTCTCCGCGAAAATATGACCCTCGGCAGAAGCGATATTTCCGACGAACAGATACAGAAAGCGCTCGAAATAGCGCAGGCGGCGGAGTTTACGGATAAGCTCGACGGCGGGCTTGACGCGCAGGTTTTGCAGGGCGGAAAGAACTTTTCGGGCGGGCAAAAACAGCGCCTTACTATTGCGCGCGCGATCGCGCAAAGCCCCGAGATACTGATACTCGACGACAGCTCGAGTGCGCTTGACTACGCCACCGACGCGAAGCTGAGAAAGGCGATAGGCGAGCTTTCAATGACCTGCGTTATTATTTCGCAGAGAGCAAACTCCATTCTCCACGCGGATAAAATAATCGTGCTTGACGACGGACAGGCGGTGGGTATCGGCACTCACGCCGAGCTTTTAAAGACCTGTCACGTCTACCGCGAGATATGCCTTACGCAATACTCCGAAGAGGAAATTGAAGAAATGGAGGCGGCAAATGAGTAAGACCAAAACAAAAAAGGGCACTTTAGCCCGTCTCCTTAAATATGTAAAGTCCTCGCTGGGTTTAGTTTTTCTGAGCCTTGTTTGCGCGGCGGGGAGCGTGCTGCTGTCGCTGTATATAACCGTGCTGATAGGCAGAGCGGTAGACTGTATAACCGCAGACGGAGTTGATTTCGCGAAGATGACTCCCGTGCTTATCGAGATAGCGGCGTTTATTCCCGTCGTGGCTGTGCTTCAATGGCTGATGTATTTCGCGACCAACAAAATTTCCCACAAGACAGTAAAGCAGTTGCGCACGGACATCTTCGCTCACTTGCAAAAACTGCCGCTTAAATATATCGACGCGGAAAGTCACGGGGATATTTTATCAAGAGTGGTAAACGACGTGGACGCGGTGAGCGAGGGACTTTTGCAGGGCTTTCAGCAGTTGTTTACGGGAGTTGTCACCATAATCGGAACGCTTGTTTTCATGGTGACTCTCAATTGGCAGATAACGCTTGTGGTGGTAGTAATAACGCCGCTTTCGTTTGCGGTAGCGGCGGTGATATCAAAGCTGTGCTTCAACAAATTCCGCGAGCAGAGCGCCATAAAGGGCGAGCTTACGGGCTTTATCGACGAGAGGATAGGCGCTCAGAGACTTGTAAAGGCGTTCGGGTTTGAAAAGACCGCCGAGGAGAAATTTGGCGAGATAAACGAGCGCCTGAATGTCTGCGGACGCAGAGCGCAGTTTTATTCGGCGCTCACCAATCCGAGCACGAGATTTGTAAACTCCCTCGTATACGCGGGGGTGGGCGTGTTCGGCGCGCTTAATGCCGTAAAAGCCGCAAGCGGCGGGTTTACCGTGGGTGACCTGAGCTGTTTTTTACAGTACGCAAATCAGTACACCAAGCCCTTTAACGAGATATCGGGAGTAGTAACCGAGCTTCAGAGCGCATTAGCTTCCGCTTCGAGAATATTCGCGCTGCTTGATGAAAACGCGGAAAGCTCCGACGAGGACAAAGCCGTTCTCGAAAACTGCGACGGATCGGTAGAGCTTGACGACGTTTATTTCAGCTATGTTCCCGAAAAGCCGCTTATCGAGGGGCTTAAGCTCGACGTAAAAAGCGGACAGCATATCGCGATAGTGGGTCCCACGGGCTGTGGGAAAACCACGCTGATAAACCTGCTGATGAGATTCTACGACGTTACGGGCGGCGAGATACGCGTAAGCGGAGCGCCGATAAAGGACATAACGCGCGACAGTCTTAGAGCAAGCTACGGCATAGTGCTTCAGGATACGTGGGTGTTCAAGGGCACGGCGCGCGAGAACATCGCCTACGGAAAGCCCGACGCGACGCTCGAAGAGGTGATAGCCGCGGCAAAGGCGGCGCACGCTCACAGCTTTATAAAACGTCTCGAAAACGGATATGATACCGTAATTACAAACGACGCGGAATTATCTCAGGGTCAGCGGCAGTTGTTGTCGATAGCGAGGGTTATGCTGTCCTTGCCGCCGATGCTTATTCTCGACGAGGCGACAAGCTCGATAGATACCCGAACGGAAATGAAGATACAAAGCGCCTTTGACGCGATGACCAAAGGCAGAACGAGCTTTGTCGTAGCTCACAGGCTTTCGACTATCCGCGAGGCGGACTGTATCCTCGTAATGAAGTCGGGACATATCGTCGAACAGGGAACCCACGCCGAGCTTATGGAAAAGGGCGGGTTTTACGCGGAGCTTATAAACAGCAGGTCGGAAGGATAGCGTTTCGGTTTTGACCGCATAAGCTTACAAAAAGTCTTTGAAAGGGAGTCTGAGGGAAAACTTTCTACAGAAAGTTTTCC
>JAFLUF010000039.1 GCA_022508925.1 Oscillospiraceae bacterium
ACATTAAACTCATTATAACGCTATATGAGTGAAAAATCAAGCAAATATCGCGGAAAATTCCGAAATTATTGTGAAAAAGCCTCAATGCCTGCCTCGTCAAAGGCTTTTTTCACATCGCTAAGAACCGTCGCGGAAAAGCTTCCCCTTATCCTCACTATGCATTCCGCTCCGTCGAGCGCCTCATTAAGACTTTCAATAAAACTCTTCGCGGCGGAATAAGCGTTATCCGCGGAACTTGCCGGCGAATAATCCACAATGATATTCGCGGTTTTAAGCGGCGCTGTCGTAAACGCAAGCTCAGCGTCAGTACCGTCTTTTTTCTCTAAAATAAGCCCCGCGCCGTCCATCTCGATATAAAGCTCCGCGCCGCCTGTCTTAGCACCCTCCTCTGCCGCGGCGATGACATTCCACAGCGCCTCGGCACGGGCTGTTCTGTCAGAAAGCGGAAGATGCGCAAGGTTAGTAGTGATATCGACCTTGAAAAATACCGGAACCATTGTTTCCGCGGCGATTATCCTCTTAAATCCCGCCTGAGAAAGCTCCTCGGTTATGCTTTTTACAAACCCGAGCGCCTTGTTGTCAAAAGGAGATATCCAGGTCTTTCCCGTTCCGGGATAGCCGTCTATCCACGTTGAACCGTCCGCGAACTTATAGTTGCAGTCAAAGGCTATTCCGTTTGTTTTGTCCTTTATCGTGCTTATTTTCGCGGCGGGGATAAAGCCCGCCTTTTCGATCTCCGCAGCTATCTGCGCCGCGGAAAGAGTACCCTTGCTCTCTGCCTTTTCTATCGAGGTCTTGTAAAGGAAAGATCCGTCGGAGTCCTTGAGAGTGACCACCACGACAGAATGCCCCGACGACTTTGCGGCGGCAAGCTCTGAGTTAAGCGAAGCGGAGCTGAGCGCCGCCTCTTCGGAAAGATAGTACGCTGACTTAGTCATAACAGGCGTGGGGATCACCGCCGGCGCGGACGATTCCTCCGAAGAAGAGGACATCTCGCCCGACGAGCTTTCCGCTTCAAGCGAGCTATCGGGAGTCCACGAGGATTCGGACGAAACCGGACCTCGGTTTCGGAAAAAGTCCATAAGCGGCTTTCCTATGCCATAACCTAAAATGCACAGTCCGCACGCCGCCACCGCGGTAATGACGATAGCGACGATCTGCCTTGTTTTGCTTTTTCTTTTATTGTAAAGATTGACCTTGCTGCGTTTTATTTTTATCTTAGTTTTCTTATTCACCGCCGTTACCCCTTAATTCAATTCGTAATTACTTTACTGACTGTTACATAAGTCTGAACACTCCGCAATTTTTGCGGTTGAATTAAAAATCACGATCCGTCTAACGTAAACTCTTAATTTTTTAAAATACTTACGCATTATGCATTATTAAAATTCTGCCGTATATCCTACTAATACGTTAAACGCCAAAGAAATTATTCCTATAAAGACCAACATTATCGGATATCCTCTGAAAGCGCGCGGTATCTTGTCGTTGTTGAGCCTTTCATGCGCGATGTTCAGAAGAAAGCACGCCAGGAAAAAGCCTATCCCCGTGCCGAAACCGTAGCCCACATATCCCGCGAAGCCCTTTCCGAAATTGTAATTGAGGAAAAGCGCTCCGAAAACCGTACAGTTAAATACCGCCAGGTGCGCGTATTTGTTTACCTTGTAGTAGGTTTTAGGAAAAAATCCCCACAGCGCAAACAGCCCCAGAAGGTACAAAACTCCGACGATCCCCACATAAATAAGCGGCATAAACAGATATCCGTTTTCGCTTGGCAAAAGCATGAGGTCAAAAGGATAAGCCGCCGCGCTCGCGAAAGTCGTCATAAGCGTTATCGCGACAGTAAAGCCGATTATGTGAGAGGTTTTTCTTGAGGCGTAGATAGCCACGTTTATACCGAACGCCCTATCGAAGATCGCGTTTTGAGTGAAGATCGAGATCATCGCGAGGCTTACCATTCTTGCAAAAACTTCAGCCATATCAACGCTCCTTTCGGGAGCTGATAAACGCCCGACAAGCCGCCGCCAACAACCCCACAAGCACAAATCCGAAAAACGGCGAGCGCGCCGCCGGCAATACCGCGCCAAAGAGCTTGAAGTCAAATAATGTTCCGTATGCCAGAATTTCTCTTATAAACCCTACCGCAAACGCCGCCAGAGCGTATCCCGCGATATACACCAGCGCCTCCGCCGCCATTTTCCCGTAAGGAATAAGATAAAAACGGCTTTCGGTTTTAGCAAGCAGCAGCAGATTTACCGTCATAAGCTCTATATAAAGCATGACCGAGCTTGTTTCGGCGGGAAACAGCTTTTGCAAAAGCAGCACGGTCGGAATATAAAGTCCCGCCGCCGCGATGACTAAAAACAGTATTCTGAAAGTATACGCAATTTTTCTCGGAATAACCCTGCAGATGAGCATGGAAACATATGAGATAAGAAAAAAGCTTATGACCAGCACCAGCGCGCGCTTCATCGTAGTACACGCGACGATTATCGGCGCGGTGACAAGTCCGCTCACAAGCACGATATTCTGCCGTAAAAGCCCGTCAAAGCTGAAGGACTTACTATTGTTTTCCATTGTAGTCCCTCCTGTTTTTGCGGTATCTTCGGGTCTGTTTCTTTATCGTGCCGTTTATCGGCGGAGTCTGATAGCGGAACTTCTTCGGAATAACTATCTCCTGAGTATCCGTAAGCTTTACCTCTCCGCTCTGAACACGGGTCTTGTTTTTCTCAAACGACGAAATGTACGTCTTTCTCCAATAATCTATATTTTCAACCAATACGTCAAAGCTGTCGGAAAGAGCGCTTACTATCAGAAGCGCGAACAGAAAGCCTCCTTCGGCCCTTCCGTAAATGCGGAACATCATCGTTATATATCCCAGCACCGCGCCGTAAACCGCGCGTGCCGACGTCTTTTTCGGAATGCAGTACGGCTCGGCGCACAAAAACACAGCCCCAAACAGCAGATATCCCGACGAAAGCTCGTAGAAAACCGAGTTCCACGCGCCGTAGCTCGCTCTCGGGAAGAAAAACGCCAGGATCCCTACCGTGACAAGACAGGAGATCATCGCGGCGGAGCTGTTTTTTCTCCTCAGTCCGAGACAGATCCCGCACACGATTATTACGATCCCGTAGACTGTTCCGACAGGACCCGCGATAAATCCGAGCAGCGTGTCCCAGACATTTGCGGAGGGGGTATATCCGAGCTGGAGCGAATACTCCGCCGAGCGAGTAAGTATTCCGTCATACTCTCCGAAAACGGGATAGCTCTCGCCGAATTTCGGGAAATACAGCATCTGCGCCGGATAGCAGATTATCATAAACGCCGTTGAAATCGCGGGCGGACAGAAAATAATGTTGTCCGAAGAACCGAAGAAATGCTTTCCGACAATTATGCATACCGCCGCCGACATTACCGCCGCCCAGACGGGCGCGCTTATCGGCATCATAGCGCCCGTGCATAATCCCCAGAACAAGACGGCAAAGTCCTTCGGGTCATAACGCTGTTTTCTCAGAGCGCAGCAAAGCGCGTCCGAAAGCATAGCCGCCGCGACGCTCACCGCGCAAATGACCGCGGCTCTCACGCCCTGCATAAAGGACGCAAGAACCACGACCGCTATCAGAAAAACGAGCCTCTCCGCATAAACCTTTTCGGGAGATCTTGTGGCATTATCCGCCATAGTTATATTCCTTTCAGCGCGGCACATACCGCGTTCATATCCGCCGCGCCGAAAAGTCCGGTGCCCGCGACAAGAACATTTGCTCCCGCGTTTCGCGCGAGTCTTGCCGTACGGACGTTTACGCCGCCGTCAACCTGAATATCAAGCTCGGAAAAGCCGTTTTTATCGGCGTATTCCCGAAGCTTTGTTACCTTTGCAAGCATATCTGTCATAAAGCTTTGTCCGCCGTAGCCCGGCTCTACCGTCATGACAAGCACCATATCGCACAGCGAAAGATACTTGTACGCCTCCTCCACGGGAGTATTCGGCTTTACCGCGACCGCCGATTTAAGACCGAAAGCGCGTATTTCCTCAAGACAGCCGAAAACATCTTTCGTGCTTTCGATATGTACATTTATCAGATCCGCCCCCGCGCGCGCGAAAAGCGGTATCTGCCTTTCGGGGTTGTCCACCATAAGATGAACGTCCATAAACTTGTCCGTAACCTTGTCAATGGCTTTGAGCACCGCCGAGCCGTATGTTATCTGCTCTACGAAATGCCCGTCCATAACGTCGAAATGTATCCAGTCGACGCCCGCCTTCGCGCAGCGCTCGCTTTCGTGGGCGAGACTCGCGAAATCGCACGCTAAAAGCGACGCGGAAACTATCGTTTTATTTATATAAATCATTCCTTTGTCAATATTTTTCACCATACGTTTATATTTTATAATAAATGTGTCTTTAAGTCAAGTGAAAAAACGCGATTTTTCATAATTTTTCTTCAAGTGCGTTAAAATGTTCCAAACGCGGCGAAAAAAATTGAAGATATTTGTCTATTTTTCTTTTTAATTTTGCTTGCAAATTTTTTGGGTTCGGTGTATAATATTAGGTAATAAGTTCAAAAAAGTAAATGTAAAATCAGGAGGGAAGAATATGCTCAACTGCAATTACGAGGAAAAGTTCATAAAGGAAGGGCTTACGTTTGACGATGTGCTGCTTGTTCCGGCAAAAAGCGACGTTACGCCAAACATGGTAAGCATAAAGACCAATCTTACGAAAACGATCAGTTTGAACACCCCCATCATGACCGCGGCAATGGACACCGTGACCGAATCGAGAATGGCGATAGCGATAGCCCGCGAAGGCGGCATAGGCGTTATCCACAAAAATATGTCGATAGAACAGCAGGTAGACGAGGTCGACAAGGTAAAACGCTCGGAAAACGGCGTTATAGTAAACCCGTTTTTTCTGTCGCCCGATGACACCGTTCGCAACGCCGACGGGCTTATGGGAAAGTACAGGATAAGCGGCGTGCCTATCGTTGAAAACGGAAAGCTTGTCGGAATTTTCACCAACCGCGACCTTCGCTTTATCACCGACCCCGAACAGCGGATAGGCGAGGTTATGACCAAGGACAACCTCATAACCGCGCCCGTCGGGACAACCCTTGAGGAAGCGCAGGAGATACTGCGCAAGCGCAAGATAGAAAAGCTGCCTTTGGTGGATTCAAACGGTATGCTTAAAGGTCTTATCACGATAAAGGACATCGAAAAGTCCGTTCAATACCCCAACACCGCGCGTGATTCGGGCGGCAGACTGCTTTGCGGCGCGGCGATCGGAATTACAAGCGATGTTCTTGACAGGGCGGGCGCGCTTATCAAGGCACAGGCGGACGTGCTTGTGCTCGACTCGGCGCACGGTCACTCCAAGAATATCATGACAACTCTTGAGAGTATCAAGAACGCGTTCCCCGATATTCCCGTCATTGCCGGAAACGTTGCTACGGCGGCGGCGGCAGAGGACCTGATAAAAGCGGGAGCGGACGCTGTCAAAGTCGGAATAGGCCCCGGTTCTATCTGTACGACGCGAGTTGTCGCGGGTATCGGCGTTCCGCAGATAACGGCGGTTTACGACTGCGCGTGCGCGGCGGCGAAATACGGCGTTCCGATAATCGCCGACGGCGGCATAAAATACTCGGGAGACATCGTAAAGGCGCTTGCCGCTGGAGCGAACGTCGTTATGCTCGGTTCGCTTTTAGCTGGCTGTGAGGAGGCTCCCGGAGAGGTCGAGATATATCAGGGCAGAAGCTTTAAAGTATACCGCGGAATGGGCTCTCTTGCCGCGATGAAGAAAGGCTCGGCGGACAGATACTTCCAAGGAAACGCTAAGAAGCTTGTTCCCGAGGGAGTCGAGGGACGCGTTCCGTACAAGGGAGCAGTCGCTGACACTATCTTCCAGCTTGTCGGCGGTATCAGAAGCGGTATGGGCTACTGCGGCTGTCCGACGATAAGCGACCTTCAGGAAAAGGCGGAGTTTATGAAGATAACGGGCGCTGGTCTTAAGGAATCCCACCCGCACGATATTTATATCACAAAAGAAGCTCCCAACTACTCCGTAAGCATCTGAGCAGACCGGCGATAAGCCCTCATCTGCTTTGTCAGCCGTACTACGGCAACCAAAAGGTTAGCCGTGGCACGGCTTTCGCGCATCTGAGGACTTCTCACCGGTCTGAAGCACCGATAAATATTTGATGAGGATATTTGATGGGATACTATATTGTAAAAGAACCGAACTATTTCCGCGGATTTGCCTGTATCGGCTCTGCCTGTGAAAGCAACTGCTGTCACGGCTGGGAAGATCTTATCTGGCTGAACGGCGAGTATGAAAAGCTCCTTACGCTTTCGGACGGTATACGCGAAACTGCGGAAAAGGCGTTTGAAAGGCTCGACATACCGGAATTTGACGCGCCTTTATGGAACTTAAAGCTTTCGGACAGAAAATGCCCTTTCCTCGCGGAAAACTCGCTGTGCAGTATACAGCGGGAATTCGGCGGGGAGTTTATTTCAAACACTTGCCGTATCTACCCTCGTGTTTCGGTATTCAACAGCGCCGTTATGACGAGGGGCTGTTACGCAAGCTGTCCCGAAGTCGCGAAAACGCTGTTAAACGACGAGTTTGCGCTTGAAATGTGCGTGCGTCAGGTTCAGGTTGACGGAAACGAAATTACTCTCAGTTCCGTTTTATATGAAGGCGAAGAGGATTTTTCCGAATACCCCGCGCTTCGTTTCAGAAATGAGCTGTTCGGACTGTTCTATGATATTTTATCCGACAGAA
This sequence comes from Oscillospiraceae bacterium, assembly GCA_022508925.1. GTDB lineage: Bacteria > Bacillota > Clostridia > Oscillospirales > Ruminococcaceae > CAG-115. Next base: position 6,773 of record JAFLUF010000039.1, read on the forward strand.
AGCGCGCTCTTGATGAAAATATGCTCTTGGGGCTTGAAACAGCGAAGAGAATTTCCGAGACGAACACCGAGGATATTCCCGCGCTTATCGAACAAGAGCAAAGGCGGTTTAAAGCTCCCGAATCAAAACCTAAGTGCGAATTGCAGTACAACAAAACAGCGGAGCTTTTCACCGAGATCTTCGGCAACAACGAGACAATCTCGGCTGTGCTTGTAAACGGAAAACCCGACGTTGGGAAAATTTCCGAGGGCGTTTCACTGTTCCCGAAATATTTTTTCAGAAACCTCGCGCTCAATTTTCTGTTTGAACTGAGAATGCCGTTTTGCTTTGGGGACAAAAGCGTTTTTGAAAACTATTCGTTCTTACTTTCGGTATACTCTCTCGCAAAGCTCTTGCTTTCGGCTTCGGCGCTTGAGGGCGGAGTTGATCTCGCGCTCGAAAGGCTTTCGGAGTTCGATAGGGCGATCATTCATGACAGAGATGCGGCGGAAAAAATATTTGCCGTTGAAACATCCCCCAAAACTTTTTAAATATGGTATGTTTTAAAATAAAAACGCGCTCGGAGTGCCGAACGCGTTTTTGTTTATTATATTCTGTTTTACCCGACAAGCTTTACCCCTGTCCAGTCGAGAAGCTCGTCAAGCTTATCTTCAGCCTGAGTGTATCCGTCGTTGTAGAACTCGTCTATCTTTTCAGTATCCTTTTCAAACTTCGAGATAGCGGGAATCGACGGTCTGAACACGAATATCTTTCCCTCTTCCTCAAGGCGGTTCATCAGCTCTACATTCTCTATGTAACGCTCAACGCGCGTCATACACGCCTCCTCAAACTTCGGAAAGCGTTTGTACATCTGATGGATTACCGCGTGGAATTTCTTATAATCGGTAGGCGGAGTGTCGCTGCTCGGCTTTGTAAGCACGACCACAAGCTTGTCACAGCCCTTTTCAAGAGCGTGCTCAAGCGGAATGGAGTCCGCGATGCTCCCGTCGAGATAATGCTTTCCGTCAATCTCCACCGGCTCGCACAGCATCGGCACGGAGCAGGTAGCCTTTGTAATTTTCAGCAGGCGCTCGGTATCTTTTTTCTCGGTGAAATATTCCGCCTCGCCCGTTTCACAGCAGGTGCAGACATACTCCGTTTCAATTCCGCTGTGGAAATATGTATCAAAATCAAACGGGAACTGCTTGAACGGATATTCATAGACCATTTTGTCGAGATTCATGATCTTTCCCGTTCCCAAAAACTGTCTTATACCGTAATACGACTCGGCTCTCGGCACGTTGAGCATATCCTTTGTGCGGCCGTTCTGGTGGGAAACGTAGCTCATCGCGTTTCCGCCGCCCGCGGATACGCCGCAGACATACGGAAAATAAACTCCGCCCTCCATAAGTCTGTCAAGAACTCCCGCGGTAAATATTCCGCGAGCCGCGCCCCCCTCGAGAATAAGTCCTGTTTTCATAAAAACTGCCCTCGCTTTTGTCCGGATATATTTTTCTATCGTTAATCATAGCACACGATTTTTAACTTTTTGTAAACTTCAGTTATACAGAAATTAAAATCTTTCACGCCTTGTCATGGCTTTTCTGTAACAATTTTACAAAAATTCGCACCGGACGAATAATTGAGAGGCGGTTTTAATACAATTAAGGTTTGTATTTAACGGCGGTTCAGCAATATGCTACCCATATCTTTCCGTCTTCGATATGCGCGAAGTTTACGCTTGTCGCGCTGTCTATAACATTATTCTCGTCTGCTTTGTATCGGTATTCAAAATAAAGAAGCCCGCCTGTTTGTGTAATGCCTTTAAGCTCCCTTCTTATGACAGTCTTATCTGTGAGGACCTTAAAGGTCGTTCCGTCATTTGGGTTCTTGCAGGCTATGGTATCGTCTATAACGACATATCCGTCGCCTATCTCGGTTATTGTTCCCAAGACATATCTGCGGTTGCTTAAACGTCTTCTTTCGGCTGTTTCCGCATTGCTTTTCGCAAAGCTTATTATCTGTTGTGCGATATCCTCGCCTATGTCGTAAACATAATTGTAATTATAATAGCCGAAAATATTTGTCCAAAAATAACCGTCATCTGTTATAAATATATCCTGACTGTATGCCGCCGTACCCAACGGCTCAGAGAATACAGTAAATCTCACGCAATGCTCGCTGTCAAACGTTTTTTTGTCGGGGGCATAGTCTCCAAGCTTGGCGTCTTTGCATTCGGACAATATCCGCCATATCTCGTCTCCGTTTTTCAGGTCATAACGTCCGATCACAGTGTCAGGAGAGTTCTGTTCCGTTAAATAAAAATCCAACCTTACCTCGCCCTCGTATTCGGTAAAAAAGTCAAGCTCTGCCAAAGAGGGCAGGTCGTATATTTCAAAAAGCTTTCCCAGGGTATCGGGCGGCGTATCCGTTTTTCCCTTATTGCAGTAGACATACTTTTCCTTGTCGTTTCCCGCCGCAACAATATAGTTTTCATCAATGCCCTTTATCTTATAAACCGTGAGCGTTTCCGTATAACCGTACTTGCCGTAGTAATCCCAAGGGGCAGGGGTGTAGACCGCCTCACATTCTCCGATGGATCTTTCAAGCCAGTCCTCGCCAATCTCTTCATCCCTGTTTGATATGGTATATTCCCGATCTTCAAAAGTAAACGACCAGAATATTGCTGACAGCGTAAGGTCTTCCCAATCCCACGGCAATCTATCCGCTTGTACAGTCACAGAAGTAAAATCCTTGTATCTGTCAGGGTCGTCCGTGTCGGGCTTAACGGAGTTATCGGGCTTGACGGTGCTGTTGATGCTCTCAGACTGAACAGCGCTGTCATTCGGCAAAACCGCGCTGTTCCTGACCGAAAGCGGTATCACAACGGCTGCCGCGACAACAGCAGCGCCCGCCGCGACAGCTCCCCATTTTGCCCACGATATTCCGCGCTTTCGCTCATGCTTTTGACCCGGAACGGCTTCTTCGATGTATTTGTCGTCAATTTCCCCGATGATATTAAATAAGCGTTCGTTTTTCATATTACGATACCCTCTTTCTCCAATTCTGCTTTAAGCTTTGCTCTCAAACGGAAAAGGGTCACGGTAACCTTGCTCTCCTTAAGTCCGAATTCGTCCGCAATTTCCTTGATTGAGCTTAAATACCAATACCGGCGGACAAATATCTTTCGGGATTCGGTCGGCAGATTTTCAAGAAAACGGTTGAGTGTATCCCTGATGACGATATCCTCGGCGGCGTTATCCGCGCTGTGCGCGTCGGGGATACACTCGCCAAGCTCCTCAAGCGCGAGCGCGGTCTGTCCCTCTCCGCGTTTTTTAGCGGAGAGCTTTTCCCGTTTATTCAGCGCTAAGCCCCGCGTTATTTTGCCTATGAATGTTCTCAGGCAATTCGGGCAATGCGGCGGAATGGCGTTCCATACGCGAAGGTATGTATCGTTTACGCACTCCTCCGCTTCCTCGCCATCATGCAGGATACCGTATGCGATATAGCGGCAGTATTTTCCGTACTTCCGCTCGGTCTCGGATATGGCGGCTTCGGATCGATCCATATACAGCGCTATTATTTCATTATCATCCATATCCTGACCTCCTTTTCGATTTTTCACTGACCCTTTCACTTTAATACACCGATTTTTTATATGGTACATTACAAACTGAAAACAGTTTTTAACAAAAACCCGCCGCGAAGCGGCGGTACATAAAATCTTTGAAGGGGAGTCTGAGAGTGCATTATGCGCTACGCGCAAAACGGGAAACTTTCTGAAGAAAGTTTCCCCTCAGTAATCTTAAATAGGCCTCATTGTCGGGAACAGCAGTACGTCCCTTATGCTCGCCGAGTTTGTCAGAAGCATTACAAGTCTGTCAAACCCGAAGCCGAGTCCGCCCGTGGGGGGCAGTCCGTACTCGAGCGCGGTGATGAAATCGTCGTCAACCTGCGCGTCGTTTCCTCCCTGAGCGCGCTTTGCAGCGACCTGCTTTACAAAACGCTCCTTCTGGTCGAGCGGGTCGTTAAGCTCGGAAAACGCGTTTCCGAATTCCGTTCCGTTTATGAAATACTCAAAGCGCTGGGTAAACGCGGGGTCGTCGTTCTTTCTTTTCGCCAGCGGAGAATTCTCCACGGGATAATCGTAAATAACCGTCGGCTGTATCAGCTTGTCCTCGACAAAGCTCTCGAAAAACGCGATAAGAACATCACCCTTTGTGGAATTTGCGTTTACTCCGTCCTCAACGCCCTTTTCCTTTGCGCACGCCCTCGCCTGCTCGTCGGTCTCCCAAGTGCGGTAATCCACGCCCGCGTACTTTTTCACGGCGTCTATCATAGTAAGGCGTTCCCACGGCTTTCCGACAGCTATCTGCTTTCCCTGATACTCTACCGTGTCCGTTCCGCAAACGTTGAGAGTTACCGTTCGGTAAAGCTCCTCGATAAGGTCCATCATCTCGAAATAGTCGATATACGCCTGATACATTTCTATCGAGGTAAACTCGGGATTGTGGGTGGAGTCCATACCCTCGTTGCGGAAAATTCTTCCCACCTCGTAGACCTTGTCAAAGCCGCCGACGATAAGGCGCTTTAGGTACAGCTCGGTCTCGATCCTCAGGTACATATCAATGTCGAGCGCGTTGTGGTGGGTCTTGAACGGACGCGCCGACGCGCCTATCTCGATCGGCAGAAGCACGGGAGTATCGACCTCGACATACCCGTGTCCGTCGAGAAATTTTCTTATCTCCGAAAGTATCTTAGAGCGCTTTACAAAAACGTCCTTTACCTCGGGATTCGCGATAAGGTCAAGATAGCGCTTGCGATAGCGCTCTTCCTTGTCCTTTAGACCGTGCCACTTTTCGGGCATGGGAAGAAGCGACTTTGACAAAAGCTCTATTTCGTTTGCGTGAACGGAGATCTCGCCCGTCTTGGTCTTGAAAACATAGCCCTTTACGCCTACGATATCGCCTAAGTCCCACTTTTTAAACTCGGCAAATCTTTCCTCGCCTACGTTGTCTATCCTTACATAGACCTGCATTCTGTCTGAGCTGTCCCTTACGTCGATAAAGCTCGCCTTGCCCATATTTCTGCGGGTCATCATTCTGCCGGCGATGACAACGTCCTTGTTTTCAAGCTCCTCAAAGCGCTCTCTTATCTCGCTGTTATGAATGTCAACAGGAAACTGCGTGACGGTATACGGGTCCTTGCCCGCTTCTTTAAGCGCCGCGAGCTTTTCAAGCCTTACCCTGTGCTGTTCGTCAAGCTCCTCCTGTGAAAGTTCAACCTGCTCTTCGTTATTTTCTGTCATTTGATATTTGTCCTCCGTTTAGAAGTTGGATGTTAGAATTCAGAAGTCAGAGGCGAAACCTAAAGGTTTTTCGGTCAGCCAAGGGCTGAGCATTTCTAACCTCTTACTTCTACCCTCTGACTTCTGATTGTCAGTCGTCTTCTTTTCTTATTTCAAGCACCTTAAATTTGATTATTCCCGTCGGCGTTTCGACATCGACCTCTTCGCCGACCTTTTTGCCCATGATAGCCGCGCCGATAGGGCTTTCGTCGGACATCTTTCCGTTGTTTATATCCGCCTCTTTGGTGCCGACTATCTTAAACTCCATTTCCTCGTCCATATCAACATCGAGAATCTTTACCGTCGTGCCTATTCCTACCTTTTCGGTGGAAATATCCTCGTCGTCGATAACCTGCGCGTGGGCGAGAATAGCCTCTATCTCGGCAATTCTCGACTCGATTATTCCCTGTTCGTTTTTCGCCTCGTCATACTCGCTGTTTTCGGACAAGTCGCCGAAAGAGAGAGCCACCTTTATCTTTTCCGCGACCTCGCGGCGGCGCACCGAGCGAAGCTCGTTAAGCTCTGCCTTAAGCTTTTCTTCTCCCTTTCTGGTCAGTATGGTAATGGGTTTGTTCATAATTATCCTCCTGTTGTTGAAAATGTTATCAGGCGCGCAGAGCGCGGAAACTGTCACTTGATCTTATTCAGGTTCGGCGGGGTCGTATACCAGGACCTCGATAGCTTTTATCAGCTGTGTGTCCGCGTCGTGCTCGAGATAATCCACCGACATGCCCGCGGCAAGTTCTACCGCGTAATCGGGCTTTAAACCGACTCCGTTATACGGCTCGGATCTCGACGGGACAATTGTCGCCGTCGGAACAGTAAGCGCCGTTCCGTCGGGAAACTCGTAGGTAGTAAGTATGACCGCCTTTCCCGCTGTCTGCGTTCCGACAAGCACAGCCGAGCCGCCGTCCTTAAGCGCGACCGCGAAAAGCTCCGCCGCCGCCGCCGTTTTCGAATCGACAAGCACCGCGATGGGAATATCGAGCTGCTGTTCTGAATCGGTTTCAATAAGCGGTCTTACCGTGCCGTTTTTATACTCTGCCGAAGCCACCGTCGCCGCGGGTATTATTCTGTTTACCATCGGCTTTACAGCCGAATACACTCCGCCGCTGTTCTGTCTTACGTCGATTATAAGCGCCGTGGCGTTATTTGAAAGCACTGTGTTGAACGCGCGCGCAAACTGCTCGGCAGTTTTCTGATTAAAGGACATAATGCGGATATACCCGACCTTTCCGTCGAGCATTTCCTCGGTTACCGACTCTATTTCTATCTGCTGGCGTATAAGATTTGCCGTATAGATATCGCCCTCGCGCAGATATTTAACGGTTATCTGCGTGCCTATCTCGCCCGAAAGTCTCTCAAGCGCCGTTCCGCTTTCCATAAGCATAACGCTTCTTCCGTCTATCTCGGTTATTATATCTCCCGGGCGCATTCCGTTATTGTCCGCAGAGCTGTTGAGATACACCGCCGAGACCACCAGATACCCCGAACCGTCCTCATACGCGTCAAAGCCCGCGCCGGTCACAACGCCGCTTTCTATCTGCTGGTTCTGGTAAAACGCGTTTGGCTGCATATACGCCGCGTTTTCATCTCCGAGCCCGCCCACATAGCCGTTTAATATGCCGTTTCGTATAGCCTCGTCGTCGGGAGTGCCGATGTAGTTGTTTCTTACGACCGCGTCCATCTGCAGTATTTTGTCGTATACGTCGTCGTATTTATCGACGCTGCTTATTTTTGAATTGTAGATGTTGAGCGACACGGTCCACGTCAGTACGAACGTGATGGCGCAGCCTATCGCGACAAGGCTTATCGCCACACCCAATGATATTTTTTTATTCACAAAAATGTCCTCACCTTTTAGAAGTTAGAAATCAGATATCAGAAGTTGAGCCTGAAGGTCTATGCTCCGATCATTGATGTATACCGGACAATTCTAACCTCTTGCTTCTGCACTCCAACTTCTATACCTTAAGATATTTACCCATGCTTACGGTCGTTCCGACAGCGCCTAAAAGCGCGCCCGCCAGACAGTTTACCGCGAGAACTATCCACAGGATATCGTCAAACGGAATGAGGTTGAAAAATCCGAACATCTCCCACAGCGAAAAGTTCTCCGCGCTGAAAAGACTGAACACGGAGTTGTAGATGAACCACGTCAGTCCGAACGCCGCCCCTCCCGCGAGAATTCCGATAAACATTCCCTCGACGAAAAACGGAAGCTTTATAAAGCCGTTTGTCGCGCCCACATATTTCATGATCGAAATTTCCTCTCGGCGCGCGAAAACGCTTGTTCTTATCGTGTTTGATACAATAACGATACTCACCGCCACAAGCGTCGCAAGCATGGCTATGATTATAATTGAAAACGTGTTTCTTATGTTTATAAGCGCCGCGGCGAAATCATACGGGGCCTTTACCTGCTCTACGCCCTCGATGCTTGAGATAACGTCGACCGAGTACTTTATCTTGGTAAGATCGTTTACTCTCACAAGAAACGTCTCGGGCATGGGATTTTCCTCGAGATAATTGACCAGCTCCGCCGCCTCTCCCATACTTTCCTTGAAAGCCTCGAGAGCCTCCTCGGCGGATTGGTAAACGATATCCGTAAGATTTTCGTCCTTTTCAAGCACGTCGCGGATATGGTCGGTCTGCGCCTTTGTCGCGCCCTTTTCGATATAGATAGTTATCTCGTTTGTGTTTTCGATGTTCTTCATTACGATGTTTATGTTTATCATAAACAACACCGTCACGCTTACCTGAAGCAGACTTACAAGAAGAATACAAAAGCTCGCAAACGACATTACAAAATTTTTCCAAACCGAGCTTATTCCCTTTTTTACAAGGTAATTGAAATTACTCGTCCTCATCGCTGCCTCCGATTACCCTGTCAAATGTTATCGCGCCCTTGTCTATGTTTATTATCCTTCCGCCGAAATACTGTACAAGCTCGTGCTCGTGGGTTATCATGACAACGGTAGTACCGCAGCGGTTTATTTCCTTAAGCAGCCCCACCAGCTCGAGCGAATGCCGCGGGTCGAGATTTCCCGTCGGCTCGTCAACGATAAGAAGCCCCGGGTCGTTTGCAAGCGCGCGCGCGATCGCGACGCGCTGCTGCTCGCCTCCCGAAAGCTCTCTTGTCCTGTTTTTGGCTTTGGTGTTAAGCTCTACAAGATTAAGAACATACGGCACACGCTGGCGGATATATCTGCCCGACTGGTCGGCTATCCTCAGCACATACGCCACGTTTTCGTATACCGTAAAATCCTGTATAAGCCTGAACTCCTGAAAAACCACCCCGATAGAACGGCGGAATTTCGCTATCTTATTACCTTTAAGCTTTGAAAGATTGTAGCCGTTTACAAAAACTCTTCCCGAGCTTGGCACAATTTCCCTCATCATAAGCTTCATAAGCGTGGATTTGCCCGCGCCGTTTTCCCCGACGATAAACACAAACTCTCCGTCGTTTATGCGCAGGTTTATGTCTACCAACGCGTCAACTCCGCTTGAATAGCGCACGTTGACGTTTTTCATCTCTACCATTTATTTATATTCCCCTTAATTATAACGCTGTGAATTATAAACGTGTATCTGTAAAAGCACGTTTACATAAGCCGATAATATACGCTTATGTAAAACGGATATCAGAACTTAGTGGGATTAGCCGCAAGGTATTTCTTTACCATAAGCGCTATTTTGAATATTATCGCGTGATCAAACTCGCGCAGGTCAAGCCCCGTAAGCTTCTTTATCTTGTCAAGGCGGTAAACGAGCGTGTTTCTGTGTACAAACAGCTTTCTCGAGGTCTCGGAAACGTTGAGGCTGTTTTCAAAGAACTTCTGGATAGTAAACAGCGTTTCGTGGTCAAGCGACTCTATCGAGTTCTTCTTGAACACTTCCTTTAAGAACGTATCGCACAGCGTCGTGGGGAGGTGGTAGATAAGTCTCGCTATGCCGAGATTGTCATACGAAACGATGTTTTTGTCCGTATCGAATACCTTTCCGACTTCAAGCGCCGTCTGCGCCTCCTTGAACGAGCGCGCAAGCTCCTTTATCCCGACGATAGGCGTGCCTATGCCGATGTTGACCTTGGTGAAGAACTCTCCCGAGAGCGTGTCCGAAATGCTTCTCGCAAGCTTTTCGAGGTCCTTTACGTCGATGTTGTTCTTTACTTCCTTTACAAGCACGATGTCGTTTTCCGTTATGTTAAAGACAAAGTCCTTGTTCTTGTCCGGAAAGAGGTTCTGTATAACGTCGCAGGCGGAAACGTCGTTGGACGAGATAACGCTGATAAGGAAAACAACTCTGCCGATATCCCCGTTGAAATGAAGCTCCCTTGCCTTTACGCTGATGTCGCCAGGCAGAACGTTGTCGAGAATTATGTTTTTGACGAAGTTGTTTCTGTCATATTTTTCGTCATAATACTGCTTTATGTTGGACAGAGAGACGGCGATAACATTCGCGTATCTCGAAGCGTACTCGTCGGTCCCCTCGACAAATACGGCGTAGTCGGGCTTTACATGCATACCGAAGGGCTTATAGGTAAAGCCTTCGCGGATAAACACCTCGTGAGAATCGGAAAGCTCTATCGCGAACAGGTCGTTTCCGTTGTTCCCGACCTTCCCCAGATCACTGCAGGCTATAATGGTCCCGTTTTCGTCAATAACTCCGACAACTCTGTTTACCGCGTCTTTCATCTGATGAACGATGCCCTGGAAAAGTCTGTTTGACATTTCTTTTACCTCTTTCGTAAAATTATATACTTCTTAATTACCCCGCGCAAGCGAAAGCGATTTTGTGCAATATGCAATAAGCAAATTGCACAGTTTAAACCCCTGTTTTTTTGCGCCTAAATATATTGTACTAAAAATGTTCAAAAAAATCAAGTGTTTTTTATGAAAAATGTAAAATTTTCTTGATTTATCTCTCCGCCCTTGAAAAAAAAGCAAAAAAGTACTATAATATATATAAAAGAATGCGTAATAGCGAATAAATTCGGAAGGTAATAACTTAGATGGACAGGAAAACTTTTTATATAACCACCCCTATCTACTATCCCTCGGGAAATCCGCATATCGGACACTGCTATACAACGGTGGCGTGCGATACGGTGGCGAGGTTCAAGCGTATGCAGGGATATGACGTGCTGTTTCTTACGGGTACGGACGAGCACGGAATGAAGATAGAGCAAAAGGCAAAGGACCTCGGGATAACACCTAAGGAGTATGTCGACCCTATCGTTGATAACTTCAAGCGCCTGTGGAAGGTGATGGGGATAAGCAACGACCGCTTTGTCCGCACCACCGACGACTATCACATAAAAACGGTACAGAGCGTTTTCAAAAAGCTCTATGACAAAGGGTATATCTACAAGGGCAAGTACACGGGAAAATACTGTACCCCCTGCGAGAGCTTCTGGACGGACAGCCAGCTCGATGAAAACGGCTGCTGTCCCGACTGTCACAGACCCGTCATCGACGCGCACGAGGAGGCGTATTTCCTTAAGGTCTCCGAGTTTGCGGACAAGATAGAAAAGTTCCTTACCGAGACGGACTATCTCACGCCGCGTTCCCGCGTGAACGAAATGGTGAACAATTTCATAAAGCCGGGACTTGAAGACCTGTGCGTTTCGAGAACATCCTTTACATGGGGCATTCCCGTAACGTTTGACGAAAAGCACGTCGTTTACGTCTGGGTGGACGCGCTTGCGAACTATATCAGCGCCCTCGGCTATGAGAATGAAACGTATAACGATTTCGAGAAATTCTGGCCCGCGGATATGCACATGACCGCAAAGGAGATAGTGCGCTTTCATTCCATCGTATGGATAATCATTCTGATGATGCTTGATCTGCCGCTTCCGAAAAAGCTGTACGGACACGGCTGGATAAACTTTAACGGACAGAAGATGTCAAAGTCGGTCGGAAACGTGATAGACCCGTTTATCCTCGCGGAGCGATACGGAGCGGACGCGGTGCGCTATCAGATAATGCGCGATATGCCTTATGGTTCGGACAGCAATTTCTCAAACGAGATAATGATAAACCGCATAAATTCCGACCTTGCGAACGACCTTGGCAATCTTGTTTCGAGAACGGTCGCAATGGCGGACAAATATTTCGGCGGAACCCTCCCAACAGAACGCGAGGCAGAGCCGATCGACGGCGAACTCATATCGATGGCTTCGGCGCTTTGCGAAAAGGTGTCGCCGATGATAGAAGAGGCAAGGCTTTCAAACGCGCTCGAGGAGATATTCAAGGTAGTTTCGAGGGCAAACAAGTATATCGACGAGACCGAGCCTTGGAAGCTCGGAAAGGACGAAAGCAAAAAAGCCCGTCTGGCAAGTGTTCTGTACAACTTGCTCGAAACGATAAGGATATGCTCGGCGCTGCTTTTGCCGTTTATGCCGGAGACAATGCCCGAGGTCCACTCGCAGATAGGCGCAAAGCCCGAAGAGGTCGTATACGAAAAGCTCGGTACGTTCGGGATACTCCCCGCGGACGTTACCGTCAGAAAGGGCGAGGTTCTTTTCCCGAGGATCGACATCGAAAAGGAGATAGACGAGCTAAACGCGCTTTTAGTTCCCGAAAAGACGATCCGCGAGGACGAGGATTTAGACAAGGCAAATATCATAAGCATCGACCAATTTGCCGAGGTAAAACTGCGCAGCGGCGAGATAACCGCGTGCGAAAAGATACCGAAGGCAAAAAAGCTGCTTAAGCTTACGGTAGACGACGGCAGGAATGGCAGGCAGATAGTTTCGGGAATAGCCAAGTGGTATAAGCCCGAGGATCTGATAGGAAAGAAAGTCGTTTTCGTGGCAAATCTTTCTCCCGCAAAGCTCTGCGGAGAGCTTTCGGAGGGAATGATACTCGCGGCTGACGCGGGCGAGGACGACGTAAGGGTTCTGTTTCTGGACAAGGACGTTCCAAACGGAAGCACGATAAGATAACAACATTTAGACGGAATTTCAGCTCTCAAGGAAGGGAGGCAGGGATATATGGATGTATCAAGAATGGCGGACATAGCGTCCGTAAATCAGACCACACTGACAAAATCGGTAGAGCGCAGGACCGAGATGAAAAGCTCTACGCTCGCGGCGGAGCATACCGACAGCTTTGTAAAATCCGAAGCGGCGTTTGCTCCGGCTTATACGAAAAAATCCGCGCAGAAGCAGAACTCGGACAACAATCTCAACCAAAAGGAAAACTCGGGAGAGGAAGAGCTTGAAAAAATCGACGCCGAAGCCGCTAAAGCCCCTCAGGAGCTTATGACAAAAGGCGTAAGCCACATTCTGCGCGCGATGTTTGTAAAACAGGGCGAGGTCATTTCGGGAAACGTTCCGAGCGTGGGAGCCAAAATGTATGCCGAGGAGCTGCTTTCGCAGTTGAGGCAGATGTACGGAAGCTCCGCTGCCGAGGAGAATTCCGAGGAATTCTGGCAGCCCGACGAGACCGCCACGCGCATACTGATGTTTTTCGACTGTGTAAACATCGAAAACACGGGCGGAATTTCAAAGAAAACTCTGCTCGAGCGCTCGTTTTTAAGCGCGTTTAACGACACCGAGAGACTTTTCGGCGGACGCGGACAGCTTCCGCTTGAAAGCTATGAAACAAAACAGCTGGTGACGCAGGCGTACTTTAATAATTGACGATGCGGAATTGAGAACGGACAATTGCGGTGCGCCTTCGGCGCTTATTTAAATAATGTCTGCACAGCAGACACATTAATTGTCAATTGTCCATTAGTCCACTATAAATTATGAATTTATTTAAGAAAGAGGTTTGTAGATCATGTTTTGTGTAGGAGCGAGAATTACATTCGGCGACGGAAGAGTTGCCGCGGCAAGAAACGCGGGAGAGCTTGAAAAGATCTTCGGCATGACAAGCGAGTTCAGCGCGATAAGCTGTTTTGCGGATTCTATCGGTCTTGAGGCGGAGCTCAGCGGAAACAGCGGCGAGTTTCGTTATGAAAACCGCGACAACGGCGAAAAGTTTTCCGTAAATGCAAATTCTCTGGACGACGTAAAGAAGATATCGACTCATTTCCTGAGTACGGGCGAGCGCTGTCCCGACTATGAGTGGAACGAGCAGTAATCGCTAAGTATGGGGATTTTCGACACTCACGCGCACTATCTTTTAAGAGATTTTCCCGAGGGTCTGGAACAGGTTCTGAATGAGCTTCCGAAAAAGAACGTCGAGCGTGTTATCGCCGTCGGCTGTAATTTGCAG
>JAFLUF010000004.1 GCA_022508925.1 Oscillospiraceae bacterium
TCATAGCGTTTTTCGCCGCAGGCGAATAATGCGCCCTTATCAAAGACTTTTTGTACGCTTTCCTATATGTTGTATAGCTTCGCGTAGATCCCGCCCTTTTCAAGCAGCTCGCTGTGAGTTCCTTGCTCGCATATCCCGTCTTCCGTAAGCACGACTATTTTGTCCGCGTTTTTTATCGTTGTCAGTCTGTGCGCTATCGTAAGCACCGTTCTGCCCTCGGCAAGCCGTTCGAGCGACTGCTGAACGATATGCTCCGATTCGTTGTCGAGGGCGCTTGTCGCCTCGTCAAGAATAAGCAGCGGCGGGTCTTTCAAAAACACCCTCGCGATGGACAGTCTCTGCTTCTGGCCTCCCGAAAGCCTTACTCCTCGCTCTCCGACATACGTCTGATAACCGTTGGGGGTTGAAAGGATAAATTCGTGCGCGCCCGCCTTTTTCGCCGCTTCAACAACTTCATCCTTGGTCGCGCCGGGCTTTCCGTAGGCTATGTTCTCGAAGATCGTACCCGAAAACAGATAAACGTCCTGCTGGACAACTCCGATCTTCCCGCGCAGAGCGTCTAAATCCATTGTGCGGACGTCGATCCCGTCTATCATGACGCTCCCCGATGTAACGTCGTAAAAACGCGGAATGAGGTTGCATATCGTGGTTTTTCCGCCGCCAGACGGACCTACCAGCGCCACGGACTGCCCGCTCTTTATATCAAGGTCAAGGTGGCTTAAAATGGCTGTGTCAGGGTCGTCCTTATACGCGAAGCTGACGTCGGAGAACGTAATGTTCCCGCTGATCTTTTCGGGCTTTACCGCGTTTTCGGGATTTTCGATATCCGGAATTTCGTCCATTACCTCAAAATATCTCTCTATTCCCGTCATGCCGCGCTGAAACTGCTCGGTAAACTCGACTATCCTCCTTATTGTCGCAAGCAGGGTAGTCACATACAGCAGATACGCCATAAGGTCCGCGGGCGTTATCTGCCCGTGCATCATAAACAGCCCGCCGCCTAATATCACCGCGATGTACATACATCCGTCAAACGCGCGCGTAGTCGCGTTAAACGCGCCCATATAGCGGTAGTTTTCGCGCTTTATGTTCAGCCATTCCTGATTTCCGCGCTCAAATTTCTCTATTTCGCGCTGTTCGCCCGTAAAGGATTTTACAACGCGTATCCCGAGCAGGCTGTCCTCGACCTGCGCGTTCACCTCTCCGACCTGCTTGCGGTTTTTGGCGAATGTCACGCGCATTTTGTGGTTGAATTTCGCGCACACGACCGCCATTATCGGCACGATAGCGAATATGATAAGCGTAAGCGGAACGTTTATCGTACACAAGATCGTAAACGAGACCGCGATTTTCAGTCCCGCTATGAAAAACTCCTCGGGGCAGTGGTGGGCAAATTCCGTTACGTCAAACAGATCGCTCGTAATTCTCGCCATAAGCTGACCGACCTTTGTCTCCGCGAAATAGCTGAACGAAAGCTTTTCGATGTGCTTAAAAAGCGCCGAGCGCATATCCGTTTCTATCCTCGCGCCCATAACGTGACCGATATTCGACATAAAATACTGCGCCGTAACGTCAATGACGCGCAGTACTAAATAAACAACGGCAACCTTTAGGATCAGCTCCAGTGTAAGCTGAGTAATATCGTCTATCCCGACCTGCGCCAAATACCTCACAAGCATAGGCAGCACGATCTCACAAAGCGTGGTAAGCGCCGCGCACAACAGGTCCAGCGCTAATATTTTTCCATAGGGTTTAAAATAAGGCATAAACCGCTTTAATAAGCGTGTTGTTGATTGTTTCATAATTGTATCCGTCCTTAATAATACATTACTTTATAACATAAATCATTATCAGTCCAGGCTCCGGTAATAGTACAGATACATTTTCTGAACGGAATTCTCCAGAAAGTAATAGTGCTTTATATACGGAACGAGCAGTATCAGAAACAATACCGACAGAACAAGCGTTCCTATCTGCTGTGTTATCAGATAAAGCGATAACGCTATAAGAAAAAACACCCCGAACGACATTGTGACGATAAGGTGTATAAGACGCTCATGCTGGTAAAACTGTATTCTCTGCAAAAGCCGCGCGCGAAATTCCGCAAATTCCTCGCGCGTGTGTTCTTCGGAGTAAAACCGCTCCAAAAGAGCGAGATATTCTCTGATTTGTTTAGTCATTATCAAACTCCTCTAATTTCGCCGAAGCGTCCTCCCATTCTTCCATTGCGCTCTCCTGAGCCTTCTGAAGCTCGGCTATCTCCGCGGAAAGCTCCATTGCCCGCTGATAATCGCTAAGCTCCGCAAGCTCCTTTGTTTTTTCGGCAATAAGCGCGTCTGATTCTTCGATCTGCTGTTCGAGCCTCGAAACTTTTGTGTTAAGCTTTCTTCGCTCGCTTTCACGTTCTTTTTTCTGTCTGTAATCAAGCGCGCTGTCGGACTTTTTCGGCTTTTCCTCGTTGACTACCGCAGCTTCACGGTTGTGCTCAATGTAAAAATCATAGTTTCCGAGATAATTCTCCGCGCCGCTTTCCGATAGCTTGTACACACGGTTTGCGAGCTTGTTTATCAGATAGCGGTCGTGAGAAATTACAAACAGCGTTCCGTCATAGTTTAAGAGCGCGTTTTCCAGCGCTTCGCATGAGTTTATGTCAAGGTGGTTTGTCGGCTCGTCAAGAAGCAGGAAATTCGCCCCTGAAAGCATAAGCTTTAACAACGCGACTCTTGCGCGTTCTCCGCCCGATAGCGAGCTTATTTTCTTGAAAACGTCGTCCCCCTTGAACAAAAACGAAGCCAGCGCAGTCCTCACAGCCGTTTCGGTCATGCGCGGGTATTCGTCGTGTATCTCCTCCATAGCGGTTTTTTCTTCATGAAGTCCGCGCTGAGCCTGGTCGAAATACCCGAAACGGACCCTCGCGCCGAATTTAAAGCTTCCGAGATCGGGCGCGTGTTCTCCCGTTAGAACACGAAACAGCGAGGTCTTTCCGCAGCCGTTGGCGCCTATCAGAAACACGCGCTCGCCCTTTTTGATGTCTATGTTTACGTTTGTAAACAGTGTTTTGCCGTCAAACGAAAGCGCGATATTTTTCGCTTCCAAAACGTCGTTTCCGCAGCCGTCGTCGCAGTGAAATGAAAATTTTATCGCGTCGGGAGATTCCTCGGGCTTTTCGAGAGTTTTTTCGATGCGGTCTATCTGTTTTTGCTTAGAGGCGATAGTAACATAGTTGTGAGCCTGGTTCCAGCGTTTTTGCTGTTCGATTATCCCTTCAACGCGGTTTATTTCCTTGACCGCCGCTTCGTATTCCTTTCTGCGGCGTTCGACGTCCTCTTTTTTCAGCTCGACAAAACGCGTGTAGTTACCCTTGTAATCGCGTATTTTTTGATTTTCAAGCTCGATCGTGCGGTTTGTTACCTTGTCAAGGAAAAATCTGTCATGTGATATAACCAGATACGCGCCTTTATAGTCAAGCAAAAATTTTTCGAGCCACTCCACCGATCGGATATCGAGGTGGTTTGTCGGCTCGTCAAGTAAAAGCAGATCGGCGTTTGACAAAAGCAGCTTAGCAAGCTGCAGCTTTGAAAGCTGTCCGCCGCTTAATACCTCGGTCTTAAGCGAAAAGTCGCTCTCGGAAAACCCTAAGCCCACAAGCGCCGCGGCTGTGCGGCTTTTATAGGTAAGTCCGCCGTTTTGTTCAAACTGCTCGGAAAGTCTCGCCTGCCGTTCGATTATTTCCGCGCTGTGGTCGCCGAAATCTATACGGTCGTGTATCTGCGCCAATTCAAGCTCCATATCCTCAAGCTCGGAAAATACCGTCAGCGCCTCGTCATAAAGCGTCTGGTCGGTGTTTTTAAACGCAAACTGCTCCATAAATCCTATACGGCAGTCCGCGGCTTTGGTCACAGTTCCGCCGTCAGCCGACAGCTTTCCGGTAATAAGCTTTAAAAGCGTTGTTTTTCCGCTTCCGTTTACACCGATAAATCCGATCTTATCATTTTCGCAGATCTCAAAGCTGACGTCCGAAAAAAGCGTTCTGTCCGCAAATGAGATTTCAACATTGTTAAGTCCAAGAAGCATATCGTTCACCTAAATAAAAAGCACACGCTTCCCAGAGCTTCGGGGAGTATGTGCTTTTGGATCTCGCAAACATAAGTTCACGTTATTCTGCTTTATTTTATTCGCTCTTAAAAAGCTTTTCGGGAGAGTATTTTGTGTCAACAAGATACGAGTTCATTTCAATTTCATAGTTCTGAGAATAAAGATCGAGAAAACCTTCAAAACTGTTGCCCTTTATTTCGGTAAGAACAGCCTCGCGGTTTTTGTCCTGCCAGTGGGTGTTTTTTGTGATATCGGTCACAACAACGACATAAACGCAGTTCTTGTCTTCGCTGGGGTATATTACCGCTGTATCAAATGTGTCGGCGTTTAAGACATAATCCACAAGATTTTCGTCATAGCTGTACGAGTCCTTATCCGCGTCTCTTCTGAATAATGTGTCCGCGTCTTCCTCGTCGATTTTATCTGCCGTTACCGCGTCTACCGCTTCCTTAACGTACTCTTCGAGAGTCATATCATCGTTGGGGTTTTCGTTATATTCGTCAGTAGCTTTAGCCTTGGCGATCTCCTTTTGGATCGCAAGCTCGCATTCGTACATCACATCAGCAAAGCTTTTGCCTTCATTAAGCATATCAGCATAGCTCTGGGCAAACACCTTACGCTCTTCGATCCTTTCGGTGTCGGTCGTTGCTTTTCCGTGTTCGTCGTTATACGGAATGGTTATAATCTGCGCGGACGCGTAGGTCTTGTTGATATGATCGATAAATTCGTCCTCGGAAACAGCCTGCTCTCCGCCCTCGCCGTATATCGACATAAACAGCTTTGATTTAAGGCTGTTTACCTTATAAAGCATTGTCATCGATTCGCGGGAAATACCGCAGCTTTCATAGTACTCGCCGAGGTTGTTTATTCCGTAATAGATCTGATAAATGTAGTTGTCCTCATCCCACATTTCTCTTATTATTTCGTTTACCTCGTTTATATCCTCGTCGTCAAGCGTGATATTTCTTTCCTCGCATATTCTCTGAATGGCAACATACTGACGTATCAGGCGAAGCGTTTCATTTTTTACCCAATCCGAAGAGGACTTGTTTTCGATGGTCTGAGCGAAGAAATCAAGCGACGTGGTATCTATGCTGTTCTCGGAATCGCCGGAGTTGAAAATTTCATTGAGCTTGTCGTTTGCGACAGCGTAGGCGTCCTGCTGATAATAGATATAAATACCGTTTCGAATATCCATTCCGTCTACTGTCATGATATATCCGTTGTCAGCGCAGCCGCAGAGCGAAACAGCCAGAGCTCCCGCTAAAATTCCCGAAAGTATCTTTTTAAATCCGTTCTTCATTTTTTGTTTTCCTCCTTAGAAGTTTAAAGGGTAATAAACTGATCTCAGATCATAAGGCTCATACAGATTTTCACAAGCCGCTTCAGTCCATGTCGATATCAGATGTAAACTGTACGGCGACAAGCGTGTTTTTTCCGTCATACCGGCTTATGATGTATTTCATCGTCTTTTCCGCGCTTTCTTCTATTCCCATATTTTCGGAAAGAAAGCGTACCGACGGCGAATAGTAATCCACTGTCAGCGTATAGATGCCGTCGCTCTTCGTCATTTCCGTTATAACAGGAACATAGCTAAGATACCGGAGATCTTTGACACAGCTGTATACATGTTTTTCCGAGTCATAGGAAAATCTCATGTCCGTACTTCCGACCGTTCTGTGTATAAGACCGGAGGACGTACCGAAGATCTCCTTGCAGGAATACTCCACGTCATATTCGGGTATAAGCATTTCTCCCGTGTCCGAAAGCTTGTACAAAGACGTGTCGTGATTAAGCATGATGTTCCAGATAGAGCAGTTTATTTTTGCCGTATTTGAAAGCTCGTTCTCGCTGTCAAACGGAGCAGTATCGTTTGCCACGACAGGAAGCAAAAAGCGTGTGTATTCTTCCATAAGCGAATTTGAACTCGCCAGATCCCTGATACTGTTTACGGTAAATATAACCGTCGAGACGATGCCCACGACCGCCATTACTATCACAACGACCGCGAAAGCAAAATAAAAGCCGTTCTTTTTTTTAGGCTTTGCTTTGCCCGAATCAACATCGGTCTTTTCAACGCCGTTGCTTTCTATTTTCGACAGCGCGTTGCTGATGTTGTTTACGAAAATATCGGTGCTTTCTCCGTATCCGCCGTTTGCAGAATTATACTTTGTTTCTTCGTCAAGCTCGTTTAAAAGCTCGTTTAAAACATTTTCACGGTTGGTGTTATTTGTTTTTCTTTTGTTATTTGACATAAATCAGCCTCTAATTTGTCCGTTGCCGTTTATAAGGTATTTATATGATGTGAGTTCGCGAAGTCCCATAGGACCGCGCGCGTGCAGCTTCTGCGTGGAAATTCCTATTTCCGCTCCGAGTCCGAATTCAAATCCGTCCGTAAATCTTGTCGAAGCGTTTACATAAACCGCCGCCGCGTCGATCTCCCGCTGGAATCTCTCCGCGTTTTCAGGCGACCTTGTCACAATGCACTCGCTGTGACCCGTTCCGAATCTGTTTATGTGAGCTATCGCCTCGTCTATGCCTTTGACTACCTTTGACGAGAGCTTATAGTCAAGAAACTCCGTCGCGTAATCCGTATCGTCCGCGATCTTTTCTACGCTTATGCGTTTCGCCGTCGCTTCGTCGCCGAGTATTTTGACCTTGCCCTGCCACAACTCATCGAGCTTTCTGAAAAACTCTTCGGCAATATTCTCGTGTATCAGAATGCTCTCAATGGCGTTGCATACCGAGGGACGCTGCGTTTTGGCGTTGTTTACGATATTTACCGCCATATCAATATCCGCGCTTTCATCTACAAAAACATGGCAGTTTCCCTCGCCCGTGTGTATAACAGGCACAGTGGCGTTTTCAACGACCGTTCTGATAAGTCCGCCTCCGCCTCTCGGAATAAGCAGGTCAAGATACTTATCCGCTTTCATCATGGCGTTTGCGGTATCACGGGAAGTATCTTCCACCAACTGTATACAATCCGCGGGGATACCCCGCTCCGCTATAGTCCGCCGCATAAGATCAACAAGATACTTGTTGGAATTGAACGCGTCCGAGCCGCCGCGGAGAATTACCGCGTTGCCTGATTTAAAGCACAGTGCCGCTGCGTCGAGCGTAACATTGGGACGGCTTTCATATATAATGCCGATAACTCCCATCGGAACACGTTTTTGCGTTACCACCAGACCGTTTGGCAGTGTTTTTTGTGAGATGACTTCTCCTATTGGGTCGGGCAGTCCGCACACCTGCATAACGCCCTCTGTCATTCCCGCAATGCGTTTTCCGTCAAGCGTAAGCCTGTCGATAAGAGCCTCGCTCATTCCGTTTTTGCGTGCGTTTTCAATATCAACAGCGTTCGCCTCGATAAGTCCCGAAGGGTTTTCGTTAAGACGTCTCGCAACCTCGCCCATAGCACCGCATTTGGTTATATCGTCACAGCCCGCCAGAAACGGAGCCGCCGCCTTTGCCTTTTTCCCAAGCTCTTCAATATATCCCATAATCATCGCTCCTGTCCCTTAAAGAACGTGCATTTTACGTCGCCGCTCTCAAACAGTCTGTAAATTATCTGCGGATCCTTGTTTCCGATAATCACCGTGTCTATTCCCGCCTCGGTGGCTATCTGCGCGGCTTCGATCTTTGTCAGCATCCCGCCCGAGCCCAGAACCCCGCCCGCGCCCTGCGCCATGGAGATTATTTCGGAGTTTATCTGCTTTACCTCCGGGATAAGATTGGACGTAGGAAGCGACGGGTCTCCGTCATAAAGCCCGTCAACGTCCGTAAGGATAACCAGCAGGTCGGCGTCGCACAGCGTAGCGACAATTGCCGAAAGCGTATCGTTCTCGTCAAAATCAAGCTGTTTTATCGAAACGACGTCATTCGCGTTTATGATAGGTATGATATTAAGCTCGAAAAGCTTGTTGAATGTGTTTATAACATTTGTGCGGCGGGTCTCGTTGCTTATTACGTCTCTCGTGAGCAAAAGCTGTGCGACGTTGTGGTTATAGCGCTCAAAGTTTTCCGAATAGAACTTCATAAGCTCGCTTTGTCCTATCGCCGCGCACGCCTGTTTTGAGGGCGTATCCTTGGGCTTTTGAAGAAAGCCGCCCTTTGCCGCGCCGACGCACTGCGCGCCGCTTGTAACGAATACGATCTCCCTGCCGGAGTTTTTAAGGTCCGCGAGGACTTCCACAAGCTCGCGGCTTTTGCGTATATTAAGGTTTCCTGTTTCGGGGTAGGCCAGCGTACTGCTTCCTATTTTAATTACAACTCTTTTTTTATCCGCAAAGCAGGGCATACCTTAAACCTCATTTCACAAAGAATAAAATTCATACATTGTTTATTATAACAAAATCCTTCGGAAATTTCAACACATTATAAGAATTTATCGGTAATTTTTTATTTAAAAGATAAAATCTGAAATAAACACGCAGAAATTTTATATAAAATACATAAAAAAGTACTTGAATATTAAAAAAAAATATGTTACAATATCTTAGTGATTTAGTTTCGGGAGAGATTTAATGGACAATATTTGTGAACAGCTTGTAGTAAAATCAAGAACAAGCTCGGACAGAGCAAAGGCTGTGCTCATTATTCTGGGAATGGCGGTCTTAGCCGCGGCTTTGCTGTTTCTGGCTTTTATAACCGGATTTCTCGTTTTCCTGCTGATAGCGGGCGCGGCGGTTTTCGGCGGAATATATCTGCTTAACGGTATGGATATCGAGTACGAGTATATCATCACAAATAACGAGCTCGACATTGATAAGATCATCGGCAGACGGAAAAGAAAACGTATGATAACCGTGGATCTGTCGAGGACGGAGGATTTTTGCCGTTATCCTATGCGGGAAGAACCCGACGCGGACGCCACGGTTCACGCTACAACGGGTCTTGAAGAAGACGCGCGGTATCTTTTCGCGGTTCATAAGGATTACGGCAAGGTGGGCGTTATTTTCAATCCCAACAAAATAACAAGGGAGGCAATCGTGCGCGAGTTTCCGAATGCCCTGCGCGCGAGATTGGACGAAGATGTCAAGTAGTATTTTTATCAGAACGGGAACTGCCATTGTAGAAATTGACAGAATTAAAAAGGCTCAGAAAAACAAACGCTTTTTGTCGGACTATTTTTCCGCCGACGAGATAAGATTTTTTGTCAATCATAAGCTCAATCCGAATCTTATCGCCGAGAATTACTGTGTTAAAATCGCGATAGCGAAGGCGTTGGGTTCCGGCATGAGAATTATCCACGCGAGAGATATTTCCGTACTCCGCGACAGGATCGGTTCGCCGGTACTTATACTTGACGGTATCGCCAAAATGATGGAACAGCGCGAGGGTTATGTGGTGGAGCTGTCGGTTGCGAGCTGTAAGGAATACGCTACCGCGAGCGTTGTTGTACATAAATGATATATTACGTTTTCACGAGGGTATTTTAAGGCATTTAAAATAAGAACTGAGGTTGGGGATTGCGTTGCAATTCCCAATTTTTTGAGACAAATTAAATGTATAAGTTTAGTTAAGACTGTCGGGAAACCCTCAGATGCACGGGATATTGCAGGCAAAATCCCTAAGCCTCATCACGGAAAGGCTTTGTGCCCGTCGTGGTGAGGCTGACAAAGCAGATGAGGATATATCGACAGTATGTTCGGGGGTGGTTTTGTGAAGCGGTTGGCTATAAGCATGGCGGCACACGTGGACGCGGGCAAGACCACGCTTTCCGAGGCGCTTTTGTTTGCGGCGGGAGAAATAAGAAAGCAGGGGCGCGTAGATAACGGCGACGCTTTTCTTGACAACAACTCTCAGGAGCGCGAAAGAGGCATCACGATTTTTTCCAAACAAGCTCTTCTGCGGCTTGACGGTGCGGAATTTACGCTTATAGACACTCCGGGGCACGCGGATTTCGCCGCGGACGCCGAACGGGCGTTTGCCGTTTCGGACTGCGCGGCGCTTGTTATAAGCGGCGCTGACGGCGTTCAGAGCAGAACGCGTACTATTCTGCGTTTGCTTGACAGAGCGGACCTTCCGGTGTTTACATTTGTAAACAAAATGGATATCGCACACAAGACCAAGACAGAGCTTTTGGAAGAACTTCGCTCGCTTGACAGGCGCTTTGCCGATTTTTCCGAAAACATTGCGGAGACCTCGGCGGAGTTCGACGAGGAATGTATGAATTACCTTTTAGACAGCGGAGAAGTCCCCGATGAGATGATCGCGCGGGCTGTTAAAGAGCGTAAAATATTTCCCGTTTTGTTCGGTTCGGCTTTAAAAAACATGGGCGTCGGGGACTTTGCCGATCTGCTCGCAAGGTTTGCGATGCCAAAGGAAATATACAACAATTTTGCCGCGCAGGTGTTCAAAATTTCCTCGGACAAGAACGGTGTGAGAGAAACGCAGCTCAAAATAAACGGCGGAGAGCTTCGCGTCAGACAGGAGCTTAACGGCGAAAAAATAACGCAGATACGGGTCTACAACGGCGAGAAATTTACTTCTGCCGAAACCGCGGCGGCGGGACAGCTTTGTGCAGTTACAGGTCTTTCAAAGACGTTTGCGGGGCAGTGCTTCGGAGAGCAGAAGCCGCCGAGCGAGCCGTCGGTGCGCGCCGCGCTTAGTTATAACGTGATGTTTGACAGCCGCGTAAATATAACGGAAGCGTATTCAAAGCTGAAAATTCTTGAGCAGGAGGATCCCCAGCTTCGCTTTTCGCTCTCGCACGGAGAGATACAGGCGGAGGTAATGGGCGAGATACAGCTTGAGGTGCTGCAGACCGTTATAAAAGAGCGCTTTGGTTTGTTCGCGGCATTCGGCGAGGGGAGAATCTCCTACAAGGAAACAATAACCGAACGTGTCGAGGGCGTAGGGCATTTCGAGCCGCTCAGACATTACGCCGAGGTGCATCTGCTCATCGAGCCTTTGCCGAGGGGGAGCGGCGTAGTTTTTGCGCGCGACTGCCGGAATCTTGACGAAAACTGGCAGAGGCTGATAATGTCGCATCTTCACGAAAGGCGGCATATCGGCGTTCTTACAGGCTCGCCGATAACCGACGTGAAAATCACGCTTAAATCTGGCAAAGCGCATTTAAAGCACACCGAGGGCGGGGATTTCCGCGAGGCGACCTACCGAGCGGTAAGGCAGGGATTAGCCTCCGCAGTATCACAGCTTTTGGAGCCATTTTACGAGTTTTCGCTTGAAGTGCCGCAAAGCGCCGTCGGCAGAGCGCTTACGGACTTGCAGAGAATGGGCGCCGAGTTTTCATCTCCTAAACCTGTCGGAGAATTCTCCGTTATCGGGGGAATTTGCCCCGTGTCGGAAATGCAGGGCTATCACAGGGAGATCATTGCGTACACCCATGGAGAGGGAAGGCTCTCGTGCGAAATAAAGGGATATTTCCCATGTCACAACGCCGATGAGGTAATAGAAAAAATCGGTTATGATTTCAACGCCGATGTTGAGAATACCGCCGACAGCGTGTTCTGCTCGCACGGCGCGGGACATTTGGTGAAGTGGAACGAGGTTTACGGACAAATGCACCTCGAAAGCATATTTTCAAAGCCGCGCAAAGTGACCGAAGCCGAGATAAATTCCTACAAAAGCCGCGCCGCAACCGATAAGGAGCTTATGGAGATATTCGAGCGGACATACGGAAAGATCAGGCACAGAACTGACGGAAAATCCGAAAGAACCGCGATGCGCCGCGACAAACAGATCGAAAACGCGGGTGAGAGCAAAAGGCCGAAGGCAAAGCCTCTCGGCGAGGAATACCTGCTGGTTGACGGGTACAATATCATTTTCGCGTGGGACGAGCTTAAGGCAATAGCCGCGCAAAATCTCGACAGCGCGCGCATGAAGCTGATAAGCATTATGTGCAATTATCAGGCGTTCAGAAAATGCAATCTCATTCTGGTTTTTGACGCGTACAAAGTAAAAAGCGACAGAGAGATCGAAACGATAGGCGGTATCACCGTTGTGTACACAAAAGAAGCCGAGACGGCCGATGCGTTTATCGAAAAGACGGCGCACTATCTCGGAAAGCCCGAAAATAATAACCGCGTGCGTGTCGCGACAAACGACGGAGTAGAGCAGCTTATAATAATCGGCGGCGGCGCACAGCGGGTCTCGGCGGAAATTTTCAGGCTTGAGGTAAACGAGGTAGAGAGGTCTATACGGGAAATTCTCGAAGAGCTTCACAAATAGAGGTTAATATGAATATTGAGCCGATAGCGCATATCGAAAATGATTTTAAAGAGAAATTCGGAATACCGCGGCAAAGCGGTATATGTCAACTGCGCTCGAAAATCGTTTTCGAGCCGAAATACAGCGATATAAACGCGCTTCGCGGGCTTGAGGATTTTACTCATATCTGGCTTGTCTGGGGCTTTTCCGAAGCGGTCTGCGGGGAGTTTTCCCCCACTGTCCGACCGCCGCGGCTTGGGGGAAATGTAAGAAAGGGCGTGTTCGCGACACGCTCGCCGTTTCGACCGAATTCGCTCGGGCTGAGCGCGGTAAGGCTTGAAGAGATACGGGCGGACGGAACGCTTATCGTAAGCGGCGCGGATCTGATGGATTCTACGCCTATTTATGATATCAAACCGTATCTTCCGTACGCGGACAGCATTTCCGACGCGTCAAACGGCTGGGCTGCGGAGTTTATCGGGGAACAAATTGACGTTGAGTTTCCCGAAGAATTGCTGGAAAAAATTCCCGCAGAAAAAAGGAACGGACTTTTGCGGCTCCTTGCCGAAGACCCGCGCCCGCAGTATCAGGACTCTCCCGAGCGGCTGTACACAATGTCCTTCGGAGAGTATCAGATAAGCTTTCGCGTATGCGATGACAAGCTTACTGTGATCGATGTATTTACATCCGATGAAGAATAAATCATAACAACCGTTTATCACTGGCTTTAAAATTTCGTGCAGTTTTACCTAAAAACCATGTTGACTGATAAAAAAAATTGTGCTATAATAAATATGTATATTTTTAGACTTTCTCCTGACTGAACGAGGTGTTTTTATGGATATAGAAAAGCAGATAGAATGGCTCAGACCCGACCGCATTTTAAAGCTTTATGACGGCGAGAAAAATATGCTCGGAATGACAAGGCTGTTTGTTGTGGGAATAGGAAAGAACGGCGCCGACTGCCTTATAAGAGTAAAGGATATAGCCGAAAACAGGTTTTCCGCGGAGACAGACAGGATACGCTATCTTGCCTTCGGGTTTGACGATGATATAGATAAAACGGAGTTTCACGGCTCGGAGCTTGCCGAGGGAGAGCGCGTCTCGATCGACCGGCAGGAATCGGTTTTGAAATATCTCGACAATCCCGAGCTTCTTTCCGAATACGCGCTTGAATGGTTCGACATGAACCTCAAGAATTATTCGTCCAATCCTCCGCTGTACGGGCTGTGGAAGCGCCAGTGCGGAAGGATCGCGCTGTTTCATCACATTGATGAGATCATTTCCAAGCTCACCGCGGTAGTAAACGATTTTTCCAGATCCGATTCTCCTCTTGAGATCGTTCTTACCGGAAATATGGGAGATCCGCTTTTTACCGGTTCGGTCATTGATTTCGGATACATACTCAAGGAAATGTTTTCAAGTCTCAATACTTATCCTGTAAAAGTAAACGCTCTTATGTTCGCGGGGGACACCGCCAATCTTTTTGAAACGGACGCGAGAAACCTTGCCAACTACTACGCGTATACCATACTTACAAAAGGAGATATTGACAAATTTCAGGGCAAAAAGGTCTCGTTTTCCCAGAAATATACAAACGGCTTTGAGATAAGCTCCGATAAGCCGCCGTTCAACGCCTGCTTTATCGCGGGCGCGGAGAATACGTATGAGGAGACGATTACAAAGGCGGCGGAAAAAATAATCTCCGCTTCGGAGTTTATCTACAAAAAGGACGACGACGCCGACAGAGCCATGTCGTTTAATCTTCTCGGACAAAGCCAGAACCACTCGTTCAGCTGCCTCGCCTACGATATAAGCGGCGCCGAGGTCCCGCTTGGCGAAATTGTTTCATATCTTTCCGCAAAAATATTCTTTAAGCTTTGCGACAGCCTGAGGACAAACTCCATCGGAGATCTTCAGCTTTCGATCTACGCTAACAGGGCCACTCCCGACGCGTCTTTTCTCGCATCGAGAGCCGGCGTTGTTCCCAGGCTGGAGTTTGACGAGATGCTTAATCCGCTGTTTACCATAAACTCGCTGAAAAAGGGCGGAGAAACGTCGAAGCACTATGTAACGGAAAGAGTAGACGAGACCGTCCGGCTTACCGAAAAGGGCGCGGAAATGTCTTTTGACACTATTGCCGCGGAAATAGAGGAAGCGTGTTTGAGCGCGCTTACGGATATTGAGAAAGGACCGTTCTGCGCTAACGAGATAATGAAAAGCTGCATTAAAGAGCTTTCACGGGAGATCCAAAAGGCAAAGGAGATCAAGGAGGATTCCGACGAAGTGATCGCAAGGCGCGAGAAGCTCCTTATCTCCGACTATCGTAAGCTTAAATCCACGCCCGCGTTTATGGCGACAACGGCGAAGAGATATTATATACAGACGCTTACGGATTACGCGGAATGTCTTAAAACTCACAAAACCATAGATACCATGCTTGATTTCTATACAAAGCTCAAGGATAGGCTTGTCGCGTTTAAGGATGAAAAACTCGACCAGAGCACAAAGCTGTTTACCGTCGAGCAGAAAGAGTTTCTCAATATGCTCAGAACGGAAAGCTCCGGAGGCTGTGTCCGCAAGGCTTTTGAGATAAGTTATCCGGAAATGACGTCAAAGCTCGACAAGCTGATCGACGAGATTCCCGAGACCACAAAGGAGCTCGCGTTTAAGAAAATGAAGCTTGACACGGGCGACGACCCGAAAGCTCTTCCGCGCGAGATAATAAACCTCGCGGCGAAATGCTTCGGAAGATTTCTGCTTATGGGCTTTAATGATTTCTGCGAGTTTTTCGGCTCGGACAGCTCGCTTATGAAGGAGCTCCAATACTGCTTTGACTCGGTCGATATAAAAACTCCCGCAAGCGGAGAAACGCTTTCGCGCGCCATATGCCCGCAAAGCGTACAGCAGGGCGATATCGCGCCCATAAAGGCTTCGCATAAGGGCGCGAATCATATATGGAACGGCTCTCCGATGTTTAACGCGGTATTTGTCGTTCAGACGAAAAACGGCGTAAAGCTTGAAAAATTCAAGGACTATAATCAGTGGGAGAATATGCGCTACGCTTTTGTAAACGACGGTCTTAAAAAGCAGGGCATCAAAATATTTTGAGGTATAGTTTTACTTAATGTCTGAAAAAATGAACAAAAGAAAAAAAGCCGAGTTTATTCTTGTATTTGACAGATATTTCACGAGCAAGCCAAACGCCGTTTTGTCCGTACTCAAAAGAACGCTTTACGCGTGCGCGGAATGCGTGTGTATGATGTTCTGCCTTCTGGGCATTTACAGTATTTACG
The DNA here is from genome assembly GCA_022508925.1 of Oscillospiraceae bacterium. Lineage (GTDB taxonomy): Bacteria > Bacillota > Clostridia > Oscillospirales > Ruminococcaceae > CAG-115. The sequence goes on from JAFLUF010000004.1 coordinate 15,567, forward strand.
CAAACCCGTGGATAATCGCGGGCTGCTGCGTGGTATTTACGGCGTTTTTCAGCTTTATTTTCTGCTTTGTAAGAAAGAGATTTGCTGTCCCCGCGTTTGCGCTTATAATCGCGCTGATAATTTACGAGAATATCGAAGCCGTAACGGAAAAGCTTACATATTTCATCGACGCGGTCTTCAGGGCGATGGACGGCATTGTGTTCGGCATGAACAGATATATGTGGCACCGCGATCTTACGGAAAACGTTGAGAGCGAAGTTATATTCGCGCTTATAGGAGTTTCGTGCGTTCTTTCGCTGATATGCGCGGGGGCTATGTTCAGAAAGCCGTCCGGCGTTGTGCCGCTTATTACTTTTATTGTGCTTTTCGCGCCCATGGGAATAGCTCAGAACCTGTCGTTCAACCTGTGGGTCGTTCCTACAACAGCGCTTTTGCTCGGCGGATTTGCCGTGTCAAAAGCATTTTCAAGCGGCGTTATTACGCGCGGCGGAGTATACGAGGGCTGCCGCAGGGCGTTTATCCGTAAAGAGCGCTCGTTTGGCTCGGGCGCGGCTAAAGCTTCTGTGATAGAGAGCGCCGGTCTTAACGCGGTGCATTATTCAAAATATTTCTCCGCGGCTGTCTGCGCCGCCGCGGTTTTCACCGCTACCGGTTTTTTAGGCTCGATCATAATGGACGGCCGCGGCGGTATCGATTACAGCGGAGTGTATGAATATTTCGCGAATATAGGAAGGAACGTCTCTCCTTCTTCGGGCGGAGAGGAAACCGGCTTTCCCGATCTGGGCTTTCTTACAGACGAGTTCAACCAGTCTCTTGGAATTGTCTCTCCCGGTGTGAGCGAGCGCGAGGTGCTGAAAGTTCAGAACTTCGGACCGGAGGTTTATCTGCGCGGAGATATCGGCGTAGATTTCAACGGGCTCAGCTGGTCGTCGCATTTATCCGGTCTGTTTAACAGCGCAAAGGATGTGCCGGGCAAATACCGTCCGGCGGAGATACGGCTTCTCAGAGATCTCGAAAATTCGTTCAGAAATAAATATCCGAGCATATATGTTGCCGATATTCCCGAAAGCTATCTTTCAGCCGGAGAAGGCGCTCTTGTCAGAGATGGAAAAATAAATCTCGAGTACCTTACGCGGACAAATGTTGTTTTCCTGCCCGCGTATGTTGACGGTTATTCGGTTTTTTACGGAGCGGGATATGATATATACGGAGACTATGTCGTCAGAAGCAGGGCTGAAAAAATAGAAGATATTGGATACACCGCGCTCGTTCCGTCACTCAATTATACCGGATACGGGGCTGAAGACAAGCTTATGCTTGTTTCGGCGGCTCAGAGGATCAGCGAGATCTATGAATTTGCCAACACCTTTGATACAAATGTCGTTCCTGATTGGAGCGGAGCAGGGATATATAAAGAGTATCTGGATTATGTGCATGAGACTTACCTTGATGTTCCCGACAGCCTGCGCGGTGATTTAACGGCTTTTCTTAAAGATAACGGGCTTTATTCGGGCAGTCTCAGTGGGGACGATAATATACAGAAGTATTCTGTCTGTGTGGAGATCACGGATTTCTTGAAGGACAACTACGCCTATTCGCTCAATACGGACAACGGGCTAACAGATCCTGTCATGACCTTTCTCACCGAAACAAAAAGCGGACACTGCGCGCTTTACGCAAGCGCCATGACGCTTATGCTGCGCTCTATGGATATTCCCGCGAGATACTGCACGGGTTTTATTGCCCCGCATACCGATTACGGAAATACGGCGGTGTTAAAGTCCAAAAACCTTCACGCGTGGTGTGAGGTATACTTTGACGAGATAGGCTGGATAACTTTTGACCCCACCGGCTCGTCTGTGTCCGGCGATATCGAGATAGTTGATCCTTTCAGCGGAGTAAGCTCATCATCCGAGACCGAAAGCAGCGATTCCGAAATTTCAGATGACAGCGAAAGCAGCTCATACACTGATGTTGAAGATCCCGCGACCGACAGCGACGACGAAAGCGACACCGATCCCGAAGACTACGGCGATGACAGTGATGACAGCGATTTCGGCGGTTCGTATCCTCATGATGAACATAAAGGCGTAAATGTTCTGCCGTATGTTATAGCTTCGGCCGCGGCGGTTCTTCTTATCGCGCTTGCTGTCATATCGGTATATAAATTCAGGAAACTTGACAAGGAAGCTAAAAATGTGCTTGAAAAGTCTCGGTCTTTCGGAAGCTGCGAGGAGCTGTACGCAAAGATAATCGAGGTGCTTAAGCTTTGCGGTTTCAGGCAGAATTCCGGCGAACAGCCCGAAAGATTTTTCCTGCGGGCAGACAAACATTTTAAGACCAAACTTTCAAAGCACGCTGAAATGCTGATGAAAATTGCTTTCGGAAACGCGGAGTTCAGCGGCGACGAGGTTTTGAAAACAGCCCTGCTCCTGAATTCTCTTTTTGAAGCCGCCGATTCTCAGCTTGTCGTCATAGGACGCGTCAGACTCCGTAAAATAATCATAAACAAAATACTTCCGTAATTTTGCATAAAAATTTATATATTTTTTCAAAAAAAGTGTTGATTTTCGGTAAAAAAGGTGGTATAATATTCTTACGGTATGCGTCTGTTGAAACAGCGGCTTCGGTCGGAAACGCGCATCTGCCGTATGACGGACAGTGTCCCTCACTTTAAGAATCCAAAATACATAGAGAGGTTGGTTGTTTCCATGGCTATGAGATTGATAACGCGTTCGGACTTCGACGGACTTGCCTGCGGGGCTTTGTTATTAAGCGCGGGGATCGTTGACAGCTGGACTTTTGCTCACCCTAAGGATCTGCAGGACGGTCTTGTGCCCGTTACAGAAAACGACTGTCTGGCAAATGTGCCTTTTGTAGAGGGCTGCGGGCTGTGGTTCGACCATCACTCGAGCGAGGAAGAGCGCGTCCGCTATAAAGGCAAGTACAAGGGCGAAAGCCGTATCACTCCGAGCTGCGCGCGTATTATCTACGAGTATTACGGCGGAAAAGAGCGCTTTCCGAATTTCGACGATATTATGGAGGCAGTTGACAAGGTCGACAGCGGAAATCTCACAAGAGACGAGATATTAAACCCCAAGGGCTGGATACTCGTGGGCTTTCTTATGGATCCCAGAACGGGTCTCGGCCGCTTCAGAAACTTTACCATAAGCAACTATCAGCTTATGGAAAATCTCCTGAAGTATTGTTCATACATGAGCACCGATGAGATACTCGCGCTTCCGGATATTCAGGAAAGGATCGAGCTGTATAACGAGCAGACCGAGCTGTTCAAAGAAATGGTATTCGCCCATACGAGAGTTGAAGGCGATGTTATCATAAGCGACCTGCGCGGTGTAGACCCGATCTACACAGGAAACCGCTTTTTGATCTATTCGCTTTATCCCGAGCAGAACATAAGCTGCTGGATAGTTGACGGAAAGGGCGGAAAGGGCTGCTCCTGCGCGGTGGGATATTCCATTCTGACGAGAACATCTCACGTCAATGTCGGACGCCTTATGCTTAAGTACGGCGGCGGCGGACATATGGCGGTAGGCACCTGCCAGTTCAGCGACGAGGACGCTCAGACAAAGGTTCCTCAGCTTTTAGACGAGCTTGTAAATTACGATAAGCTGTACAAATGACGTTAAAACAACCGCGGATCTCCCGCGGTTGTTTCTTTGATAATAAAACTTACGCTGAAAGCGTATCGCTTGACAAATAAGCAATAATGTGGTACAATAAAAGCAACGACCGGAGTTTTTAGTGTTCTCGCGCGGGAGCTGATTTTATGGAATATCTTATTGTTCTGGCTCTTCTGGCAATTATACTGTTCTGTCTGGGATTCAGCCTCGGCGATGTGCTTATGATGATAGCTGTGCTTTTGTGCGTGGGCATTGTGTTTGTCGGGGCGTTTTTCGTGTTTTCGCTTGTCGTTCTTATCGCTTCGAGAGAGGTTAGCGCGAGCTTTGTAAAAATGAACGACGACGGGCGCTATCCCTGCGCGGTGTACAAAGTCGGTGACAGCGAGGTCAAAAACCTTTTCCCGAGTGAAATGATAATGAAAGATAAACTGTATGTTCCCGAAAAGGAGATCAAGATACGCAGGTGCGTGTTTTTTAAAGCGGCGCTTGACAAAAACGCTGTTATTACGATTGTTTTCGGTAGCGCGGTTTTTATCCCGCTTTCGGCGGTGGTCATTCTCGCGATGAAATGGTTTTTCGGGTTGTGAGTTGTGATAAATCACAAAAATATTTACACATTTTGTCATAATTCGACAAATAGAAAAAATTTCAAAATCCTCTTGCAATTCGACCGGATTTATAGTACAATATAAGTGGGTCTATTCCATATAAGGGAGTTATTAAAATGAAGCTATGCGTTTTAAAAAGAAAATCGGCTCTTTATTATTATGGAATAAGTGCATAAAAAATCAAGAGAAAGCCGTATTTCATAAAAGTACGGCTGTTTTTATTTGATTTGATGAAAGGAAATTTGAGTATGTCAGAAAAAAAGGTTGCGGTTATTATGGGCAGCGACAGCGATCTGCCCGTTGTGAAAAAGGCTCTCGGAGAGCTTAAGAGCTACGGAGTTGAGTACGAGTGTCATGTTATGTCCGCGCACAGAACCCCCAGTCTTGCGTGCGAGTTTGCGGCAAACGCCAGGAAAAACGGCTTCGGTGTTATCATCTGTGCCGCGGGAATGGCGGCACATCTTGCGGGAATAGTCGCCGCGCACACCACACTGCCCGTGATCGGCATTCCGTGCAGCTCGAAAAACTTTGACGGAATGGACGCGCTTTTGGCTACTGTTCAGATGCCGTCGGGAGTCCCCGTGGCTACTGTGGCGGTTGACGGAGCGAAAAACGCCGCGATATTGGCTGTGCAGATATTGGCGCTGAACGACAAGGAGCTTACGGACAAGCTCGAAAACAGCAAGCGCGAAATGGCGCAGTCTATCTGGGAAAAGGACGCTCAGCTTCAGGAAAAGCTTTCGGCTGAGTTTTAACTGTATTGTATTGCAAACAAAATAAATATTAAGGAGATATTATTATGGAGTACACTAAAGGACAGCAGCTTTATGAGGGAAAGGCAAAGAAGGTCTTTGCTACAAACGACCCCGACTACGTTATCGTAGACTACAAGGACGACGCTACGGCGTTTAACGGCGAGAAAAAAGGAACTATCGTCGGAAAGGGCGTTATCAACAACAAAATGACGAATTTTATGTTCGGACTGCTTGAAAAAGAGGGAGTTCCCACTCATCTTGTAAAAGAGCTTTCGGACAGAGAGACTCTCGTGAAAAAGGTTGAGATAGTACAGCTTGAGGTTATCGTAAGAAACGTTGCCGCGGGCAGCTTTTCAAAAAAGCTCGGCATTGAGGAGGGCACACCCCTCAAATGCCCGACGCTTGAGTTCAGCTACAAAAACGACGAGCTGGGCGACCCGTTCATCAACGACTACTACGCGCTCGGTCTCGGTATTGCCACAAGAGAAGAGCTTGATACGATAGCAAAGTACGCGTTTAAGGTAAACGAATTTATGCTCAGGTTCTTTAAGGAGATAAACGTTGACCTCATTGACTTTAAGATCGAGTTCGGACGCTTCCACGGAGAAATTCTCCTTGCCGATGAAATATCTCCCGATACCTGCCGTTTCTGGGATTCCACAACTCACGAGAAGCTGGATAAGGATCGTTTCCGCCGTGATATGGGCGGCGTAGAGGACGCGTATAACGAGATGATGAAGAGAATAATGTCCGCAGACAGAGGTTAGAGATCAGAAGTAAGAAGTCAGAGACGGGAGTTACGCTCTGACTGCTTGCTTGTCCACAATCGAAAAGACAATTCGCAAAGGAGAGTTAAATGGGCGGTTTTTTTGGAGCGGCTGTCACCGGCAGCTGTATTGACGACGTTTTTTTCGGAACGGACTATCATTCGCATCTTGGTACAAGACGCGGCGGAATGGCGGCATATTCTCCCGAAAAGGGTTTTCAGAGAAGCATTCACAGCATAGAAAACTCGCCGTTTCGGACAAAGTTTGAAAAGGATATCGTGGATATGGCCGGCTCGCTCGGTATCGGCTGCATAAGCGATACCGACCCTCAGCCGATATTGCTGCGCTCAAGTCTCGGAAGCTACGCTGTCTGCAACGTCGGCATCATCAACAATGCCGAGGAGCTTTGCGCCGAGTTTTTAAGCGGCAGTCACGCGAGCTTTGAGACCATGACCAGCGGAAAACTCAATTCCTCCGCGCTTATCGGCGCGCTTATCGCGCAAAAGGAAAGCATCGCAGAGGGGATAAAATACGCGCAGGAGCGCATTTCGGGAACAATTTCGCTTATGGTCCTCACAGAGAGCGGGATCATTGCCGCGCGCGATAAGTACGGAAGGCTTCCGATAATTGTCGGAAGAAGGGACGACGGATACTGCTTTTCGTCCGAATCCTTCGCGTTTCAGAAATTGGGCTATGAGACCTGCAAGGAGCTTGCGCCGGGCGAGATAGTAAAAATAACGCCGAAGGGCATCGAGGTCTTAAGCGCGGGAGATCCCGACAATCTTAAGATCTGCGCGTTTATGTGGACATATTACGGCTACCCGAATTCCGTATATGAAAATATAAACGTTGAGGCAATGCGGACCAGAAACGGCGAGATAATGGCGGAGTTTGACATAGATCACGGAACGCTGCCCGATGTGGATTATGTGTGCGGCGTGCCGGATTCGGGGATACCTCACGCTATCGGCTACGCAAACCGAAGCGGGATACCGTTCGCGCGTCCGTTTATCAAGTACACTCCGACCTGGCCGCGCAGCTTTATGCCGCAGAGTCAGGCGATGAGAAACAAGGTCGCTAAGATGAAGCTTATCCCCGTTCGCGAGCTTATCGAGGGCAAAAAGCTGCTTTTCGTGGACGACAGTATCGTAAGAGGCACACAGCTCAGGGAGACGGTTGAGTTCCTTTACGCGAACGGCGCGAAGGAAGTCCACATGAGAAGCGCCTGTCCGCCGATAATGTACGGGTGTAAGTATCTCAACTTCTCGCGAAGCACCAGCGAGCTTGACCTTATCGCGCGCCAGATAATCGACGAGTTTGAGGGCTCAAAGGGCGTGGAGTACATAATGGAATACTCAAGCCCCGAGACCGAGCGCGGAAAGAAACTGCGAGCGGAGATATGCAGAAGGCTCAAGCTTACCTCTCTTGAATTTCAGTCGCTTGAGGGCGAGGTAAAGGCGATAGGGCTGCCTTGCGATAAGATCTGTACTTATTGTTGGTCGGGTTTGTAAAAAGATATTGGGAAAGCGTACAAAAAGTCTTTGGGAAAGGGGTCTGGGGAAAACCCTTTCTTCAGAAAGGGTTTTCCCCGGAAGAAATAAATACAGAAAATTTTTAAAGGCGCGGGAACAGGGAAGGAAGAGATCAATTTGAACGGCATTCATGAAGAGTGCGGTGTTTTCGGAGTTTACAGCAACAAGCTTGCAAACGTTGCGCATCTGACTTATTTCGGGCTTTACGCTCTTCAGCACAGAGGGCAGGAGAGCTGCGGAATAGTGGTGAACGAGCGCGGCGTGTTTAAGACGCACAAGGGTCTGGGTCTTGTAAACGAGGTTTTCGGCGAGCGTGAGCTAAACGAGTTTGAGGACGGAAGAATAGCGGTCGGTCATGTGCGCTATTCCACAACGGGAAACGTAAACACCTCAAACTGCCAGCCGCTTACCGTAAGACACGTCAAAGGCTCTCTTGCCATCGCGCATAACGGAAACCTTGTAAACGCGCTTGAATTAAGGCGGGAGTACGAACTCAGAGGCGCTATTTTTCACACCACAAGCGACACCGAGGTCATTTCCTACGCGGTCACACGCGAAAGGCTCGAAAGCGGCTCGATACAAGAAGCGGTCGAAAAGGCCATGCGCAAAATAAAGGGCGCGTATTCTCTTGTCATTATGTCGCCGAAAAAGCTTATCGCCGCGCGCGACCCAAACGGCTTTCGGCCGCTTTCGATCGGCGTTCTGCCGGATAACGGCGGGTATGTCGTGGCGAGCGAGACCTGCGCTTTTGACAGCATAGGAGCTAAGTTTTTAAGGGACGTCGGGCCGGGAGAGATCGTAGTAATTGACGAAAACGGGATCGACAGTATCAAAACGCACTGCGGCGGGAAAAGTTCTATGTGCGTGTTTGAGTTTATCTATTTTGCCCGGCCCGATTCGATAATCGAGGGAGCGTCGGTGCACAGAGCAAGACTGAGGGCGGGAAATTTTCTTGCGCTCGAACATCCCGTACAGGCGGACGTAGTCATCGGTTGTCCCGACAGCGGACTTGACGCGGCGCTGGGGTTTTCGCAGACCTCGGGCATACCTTACGGCGTTGGCTTTATCAAAAACCGCTATATCGGAAGAACGTTTATCCAGCCCACGCAGGGCATGAGAGAAAACTCGGTGAAGATAAAGCTGAACGTTATCCGCGAGACCGTCGAGGGAAAACGCGTGGTTTTGGTAGATGACAGCATCGTAAGAGGAACTACCTCGGCAAAGGTCGTACAGCTTTTAAGAAACGCGGGGGCTAAGGAAATACACATGAGGATAAGCTCTCCGCCGTTTATAAGCGAGTGCTTTTTCGGAACGGACATTGACAGCAAGGAAAACCTTATCGCAAACAAGCATTCGGTTGAAGAAATAGCGAAAATGATCGGTGTGGACAGCCTTGGGTTTTTAAGCGTTGATAATGTCGTAAAGCTTGCGGAAAACGCGGGCTGCGGATTTTGCAGAGGCTGCTTTACGGGAGAATATCCGATAGAAGTGCCGAGCGAGATACCGAAGGACAAGTTTGAAACTAAGTTTCAGGAATAAGCAGAGTTTAGTTAAGGAGTATTGAAATGAACAGTTACAGCGAAAGCTACAAAGCGGCAGGCGTTGACGTTACGGCGGGATATGAGAGCGTCAAGCTTATTAAAAATGACGTAAAGCGCACGGAGATACCCGGCTGTATTTCGGGGATTGGCGGCTTCGGCGGTCTTTTCCAGCTTGATCTGAGCGGAATATCCGAGCCTGTTCTCGTTTCGGGAACGGACGGAGTAGGCACCAAGCTCAAGATCGCCATGCTTCTGAATAAGCATGACACGATAGGCGTCGACTGTGTTGCTATGTGCGTAAATGACATTATCTGCTGCGGAGCAAGACCGCTGTATTTCCTTGATTATATCGCTATCGGAAAGAATATTCCCGAAAAGGTGGCGTCTATCGTAAAGGGCGTTGCGGACGGCTGCGTTATGGCAGGCTGCGCGCTTGTCGGCGGCGAGACCGCCGAGCACCCCGGCATGATGGCGGAGGACGAGTACGATATCGCGGGGTATTCTACCGGTGTTGTGGATAAATCGAAGATCATTGACAACACCAAGATAAAGCCCGGCGACGCTATTATCGGGATCGCCTCGAGCGGCGTTCATTCAAACGGCTTTTCGCTTGTAAGAAAGGTGTTCAATATAAACGAGCAGAAGGTAAAGACATTTGTGCCCGAGCTTAAAAAGTCGCTCGGAGAGGCGCTTCTTACACCCACGAGAATTTACGTAAAGCCCGTTCTTGATCTCATTTCTAAAATGGATGTAAAGGGTATTTCTCATATCACGGGCGGCGGATTTTACGAGAATATCCCGCGTATGCTTCCCGACGGTATCTCGGCAAAGATCGCTATGGGAAGCTGGCAGATACCCCCGATTTTCGAGCTTATTCAAAAAGAGGGCAACATAAGCGAGCACGATATGTACAACACCTTTAATATGGGTATAGGAATGGCGGTTGTCGTAGCCAAAGAGGACGCCGAAAGAGCGGTGGAAATTCTCAACGAAAACGGCGAGGAAGCGCATATCATCGGCTATACCGTTGAGGGGACCGTAGGAGTTTTGTTCAGTTATTGAGGGTACAATGGGATTTTTTGACATATTTAAGAAGAACAGGGCGAACGATTTAGAACCCTCGGAAATTACGGTAGTCTTAGACGAAGACAGTATGACCCTAAACGGCGTTTCAATAGATATCCCTACTCATATAGACGTGCTTAAGAAACTGCTCGGAAAGCCGCGCGAGATCGTCTGCCCCAAAGATGACACGAGTAAAAATTCCGACGAGCTGAACAGGTTTCTCGAGAAGAACCTCACCACCCGCCGCGTAAACTACGCTTGGGATAAATTAGGGCTGTACTGCTATACGAAAAACGGTTCTGTGGTACACGCTCTGGGGATAAGGCTGAATGAGGGCGAGATCTGTCCGAAGCACTATCCGGCGGAGTTTTTCAAGGGCGAGATAACGATTAAGGGAATGCGTTGGTCTGAGGCGGTAAAAACGCTTCCGAATGCCGAGGAAGATGCGCCTTTTTTCAAGACGCTCGACCTCGGTCTTTACAACGCGGTTGTCGAGTATGTTGATTATGAGCAGGACGATTCTGCACGCACGGAAAAGGACTATTCCGACATAGAAATTCAACTGAACAAGTTCAATTGAGGTAAGGCAGCTATGAAAAATATCGTTGTTCTGGTTTCGGGCGGCGGAACCAATTTACAGGCGCTTATCGACGCGGAAAAGCGCGGAGATATCAGAAACGGAAAGATCACCTGCGTTATTTCCTCAAAGGCGGACGCTTACGCTCTTGAAAGAGCTGAAAACGCGGGGATAGACGGCGTTGTTCTTGAAAGAAAAGCCTATCCCGACAGCAAGGCTTACAGTGAGGCAATCTTAGCTGAGCTTGACAGACTTAAAGCGGATTTAGTCGTTTTAGCGGGATTTATGACGATACTCGACGAGTGCGTGACAAAGGCGTATCCGTATAAGATAATAAACGTTCACCCCGCGCTTATCCCGAGCTTTTGCGGAGAGGGCTTTTACGGACTTAAAGTCCATAAGGCGGCGCTCGATTACGGCGTAAAAATTTCGGGAGCCACAGTGCATTTCGTAAACGAGAAAGCGGACGCGGGCGCGATCATTCTTCAGGGAGCCGTCGATGTATTAAACGACGACACTCCCGAAACGCTGCAGCGCAGGATAATGGAAAGTGTTGAATGGAAGCTTCTGCCGAAAGCGGTCTCGCTGTTCTGCGAGGACAAAATAAAGATAGAAAACGGAGTGGCTAAAGTATATGAGTGACTATTCTATCCACAACAGCGAAAAATATTTCAACTGTCTTGAGGGAACTCTTCATTCAAAGCTTTTTGATATGAACGTTCCGTTTCAGGCGAAGAACTGTGAGGAAGTCTACGCCAAGCGCTGCGCGGAGTTTTTTGAGAAGCTCGACCTTGACAGCGAGGCGTTTTCCGAGCTTGTTTACGCGGGAATAGACTATTTAAACGACCTGCTTGACGAGCGCGGAGACGAGTTTGATCTGGGCGAGGAGCTTGACGAGATAACTCCCGAGGATTTCCTGAGAATAACCGCGCCGGTGGTTATCGTTTTTGAAATGCACAATTTGCTGACCGAAGACGACAGTCCCGTCGGGTTCAGCATCAAAATGCATTTAAGGGCAGTGCCCGACGAGCTTTTCGAGCTTGCGATGCAGGAGGAGAGGGCGATATATGCGGGAGAATACCGCGGTGTTTCGCCTTGGAACGATAAGCTGCTGAAGAAAAAATGGAACTATGTCGAAGAATAATTTTTAAGGAGTTTTTTATGATCACACTTGACAAAGAACTTAATTCGCTCGCGTATCACGGACGCGGTATCGTTATCGGAAAAAGCGGTAATAAGGCGGTCATCGCGTACTTTATCATGGGCAGAAGCGAAAACAGCCGCAACCGCGTTTTTGTTGAGGAAGGCGACGGCATTCGCACTCAGGCCTTCGACGAGAGCAAAATGACCGACCCGCATCTTATAATCTACGCGCCCGTGCGTGTGCTCGGCAATAAGACTATCGTTACAAACGGCGACCAGACCGATACTATCTACGAGCTTATGGACAAGCAGATGACGTTTGAGGAAAGCCTTCGCACACGCGAGTTTGAGGACGACAAGCCCAATTTCACTCCCAGAATTTCGGGAATCGTTCACATTGAAAAGGGAACAATGAATTACGCCATGTCTATTCTCAAAAGCGCGGACGGCAATCCCGATTCGTGCAGAAGATATACCTTCGCCTACTCTAATCCGCAGAGCGGCACGGGAAGCTTTATCCATACCTACGCGGGCGACGAGCATAACGGCAGGCTCCCGAGCTTTGAGGGAGAGCCTAAGGACGTCGTTATCCCCGATATGAGCCTTGACGAGTTTACCGATTTTGTCTGGAACAACCTCAACGCGGATAATAAAGTCTCGCTTTTCACGCGCTGTATTGACCTTGAGACGGGAAAGTTTGAAAGCAGGATAGTTAACAAGAATAAATGAGATAACCTTATACAGATATTGATTTAAAGAATACAACAGGACTTTAAGGAGGACAATATGAACGAGCTTGAACTTAAATACGGCTGCAACCCCAACCAGAAGCCGTCCCGCATTTTTATGGAAAACAAAAAGGACTTGCCGATAGAGGTGCTTAACGGAAAGCCCGGCTACATCAACTTTATGGACGCCTTTAACGGCTGGCAGCTTGTAAAGGAGCTTAAAAAGGCAACCGGAAAGCCCGCCGCAACGTCCTTTAAGCACGTTTCTCCCGCGGGCGCGGCGATAGGACTTCCGCTTTCGGAAACTCTCGCGAAGATATATTGGGTGGACGATCTGGGTGAGCTTTCGCCGCTTGCCTGTGCGTACGCTCGGGCGAGAGGCGCGGACAGAATGTCGAGCTACGGCGATTTTATCGCGCTTTCGGACGTTTGCGACGCTTCTACCGCGAGAATTATCCAGCGCGAGGTATCCGACGGAGTTATAGCTCCCGGTTATGACAATGACGCGCTCGAAATTCTCAAGTCCAAGAGAAAGGGAACCTACAACATCATTAAAATCGACCCCGATTATGTTCCCGAGCAGCTTGAGCGCAAGCAGGTGTTCGGAATTACCTTCGAGCAGGGCAGAAACGAGCTTGTGATAAACGAAGAGCTTTTCGCAAACCGCCCTACGGCAAATAAGAATATTCCTCAGAATGCGCTCGACGACCTTGCGCTTGCGCTTATCACTCTTAAATACACCCAGTCCAATTCCGTGGCCTACGCTTCGGGCGGACAGGCTATCGGCATAGGCGCGGGACAGCAGTCGAGAATACACTGCACGCGCCTTGCGGGTACAAAGGCTGACAACTGGTATCTCAGGCAGTCGCCTACAGTCATGGACTTGCAGTTTGTTGACGATATCCGCCGCGCCGACCGCGACAACGCGATCGATCTTTACATCGGCGAGGACTATATGGACGTTTTGGCAGAGGGCGAATGGCAGAAGATATTCAAGGTAAAGCCCGAGGTGTTTACACGCGAGAAAAAGCGCGAATGGCTGGATACAATGAAGGGAACGTCTCTCGGCTCGGACGCGTTTTTCCCGTTCGGCGACAACATCGAGCGCGCACACAAGAGCGGCGTAGAGTTTATCGCCCAGCCCGGAGGCTCTATCCGCGATGACAACGTGATTGAAACTTGTGACAAATATGGCATAGCGATGGCGTTTACGGGTATCCGCCTGTTTCATCATTAACCGAAGTTTTAAGAGCGGCGGAGCGTTTCGCCGCTTTTTGCTTGTGCCAAGAGGAGAAAAAATGCGAAATCTGAAGGTCTTTATTTCCTATAACGGCGCGGAATATCACGGCTTTCAGCGTCAGGAAAACGCTGTCAGCGTACAGGAGATCGTCGAAAATACGATAGGAAAGCTGCTTAAAACCGAGCCGCCCGTAATTTACGGCTGTTCGAGAACAGACGCGGGAGTTCACGCAAGGCGGTTTTGCTTTAACGTGAAGATCGAAAACAATATTCCCTGTGTCGGCTTTGTCAAGGGAATGAACACGCTTTTACCCGATGATATCGCGGTTTTATCCTGTGAAGAGGCCGATGACGATTTTCACGCGCGATTCTGCACAAAAGCCAAGGAGTATGTGTATCTTATCAACAACAAGCCCGAGCGTGACGTTTTTCTCAGAAAGCTTGCGTATCATTATCCGCTTCCGCTTGATATTGACAAAATGCGGTCTGCGGCAAGCCTTTTTGTCGGCGAGCACGATTTTTCGGCATTCTGCCGCTCTGAGGGAAAAAAGCGCGTAAAATCAACTGTAAGAACGATTTATTCAGTTTCGGTGAGTGAGACCGGCGGAATTGTCGAAATAAAAATAAAAGGAAACGGTTTTTTGTACAATATGGTGAGAATTATCACAGGTACGCTGATATATATAAGTGAGGGAAAGCGTTCGCTTGCGGACGTTGAAAACGCGCTTGTTACAGGAGACCGCGAGCTTGCGGGAATGACACTCCCGCCCGACGGCCTGTATTTAAACGAGGTTTATTATTAGGTCTTGACGAAAATGTGAATTTATGGTATAATACTTAGATAGGGATAATTTTGGGGAACGGCGGTGATTTTACGGAAAAGAAAATCGACTTAAGAGAGATAAATAAAAAGAACAAGCGCAAAAAGCTTATGATCAGAGCGGCCGTTGCGGTGCTGATCATTACCGCTGTCGTGCTTGTTGCCGTAAATTGGGAAAAGATCATCGCTCCGTTCCGCGACGCCGCGATCAATACCGGCGAGGGCGGGTTTCCGATATCGCTTCCCGGGAGTGCCTCGTATGTTCTGGACAGCTTGGGTACGAATTTCTATCTTCTTACGGATACCTATATTTACACCTACAATGCCGACGGCGCGCAGATAGCGGGCATACAGCACGGCTTTCAGAATCCGAGCGTGACCTCCGGTGAAAAGCGAGCGCTGGTCTTTGATAAAAACGGAAAGGGATTCAAGGTCTATTCAAGAACCGCGGAGGTGTTTTCAAAAACGCTCGACGATACGATAGTTTTCGCAAAGATGGGGAAAAACGACCATTCCGCGGTAGTAACCACCGCCTCGCGGTATTCAAACTATCTGTGCGTTTTTAACGACGAGGGAAAGCAGGTTTTCCGCTATGCCTCGCCGACGGAAAAGATAATGCAGGTCTGCTTTTCGGACAACGAGAATTTTGTTTATATTTCTGTTGTCGGGGAAAAGGACGGAGAGCTTGAAAGCGCGGTCTTGTGCTTTGATATAACAAAAGAGCAGAACGCCGTCTGGCGCGAATATATAGGAAACGCGCTTACATATTCGCTTGAATATTGCGGCGACGGAATATACGGCACTACAGAGCAGGGTATGTTTTTGCTTAACTCTTCGAGCGGAAAAATGACCGCGCAGAGCTCGTTTTCGCAGAGCGTTTCGGGAATATGCAAGACAGACGGTACAAGGGTCGTTTTTTTCCGCGACACGGCATTTAACGGCGATACGGCGGTGGCTTATGACAGCCGGCTCGCTTCGGCAAATACAAAATCTTTTGACAGTGTGTCTTCGTTTGACATAAGCAAGGGTATTTTATATGTGCTTTCAAAAAATAAGCTTTACGCTTATTCTGATATGCTTAAGAGCGAACGTGTGTACGAGCTTGACGATGATTATTCAAGCGTAAAAATAATAGGCGGTTATGCGTATTTTTTGGGCTATAACAGCGTTCAGAGAATAGCCCTGTAGGGAGACGGATATGGGACAGGATTTTGCGTTTATATTTGATATAGCGATAATAGCGATCATAGTCGGAATGACCTTCGCGGGAGCGAAAAAAGGCTTCGCTAAAATTATTCTTGAAATGGCGGCGGTCGTTGTTGCGACGTTTTGCGCGGTTTCTCTCAGTGAGCCGCTGGCCGGACCGATATACGAGAGTTTTGTAAAACAGCCCGCCGAGGAGTTTCTTGAAAACAGTGCCGAAAGCTTTGACGAGCTGTTGAATGTTGATTATTTCGGCGGTAAAAACCTCGACTTTGATAAGGTGAAGATCGACGGAGAATATACAGACAGCTTTAAACCGGATTACGCCGGGAAAAATTACGCTGTTATCGACCTTACAAACAAGTCGGTCGATTTGTCTGAAACGGGGCTTTCTGAAATAGACCTCTCGTTTTTCGGAATAGAAAACGGCGAAGACCTTTCGTCGGTTTCGGTCAAAACCGTTGAGTGTACAATAAACGACGAAAAAAAATACGGAGTGGGAATGCTTGTCGCGGCACAGTATATCGCGTCCTGTTCGGTAAGAAGCGGGGCAGCGGAGCCGTGGGGCGGGATGCTGAATGAGCTTTCGGCATACCTTCCCTCGGATTTCATTTCGGGGACCTCGGGCGTTACTGTTTCAACCATAAGCGGAGTCGTTCTTGCCATGCTGGACACAAGAACGACGGCGAAATCCGCTATTATGGAGGGAATAATCGAGCCTAACTGTACTACGATTATAAGGACGATCCTGTTCGCGATAATTTTCATTCTCGCAATGGTTATACTTAATGTTATAATATATTTTGCGGGATGGCTGAATAAAGTTCCGGTGGTTGGAAAAGCAAACGAGTTTTTGGGCGGCGTCGCGGGCTTTCTGGAGAGCGCGGCAGTTGTGCTTATAGTCTGTGTTGTTACGAGATTTATTGTGTCTCTCAGCAGCGGAACAAACATAATTTTGTTTAATGAGACCGCGATAGAAAGTACTTTTTTGTTTAAGCATATTTATAATTTGGATCTAATCATTTTTTGACAAAGGCAGGGTGATTGTTTATGATGATGTGTTCGCGCTGTAAAACGCGTCCCGCGGTTATGTTCATTTCCACCGTCAGCGGCGGAGAAAGAAAGGACGAGGGTTTGTGCCTCCAGTGCGCGAGCGAGCTTAATCTTCCGCAGATGAAGGAATTTCTCAGTAAGTGGGGAATAAATGAGGACGATGTAAAAGACGCGCTTGATACTGTGTTTGATGAAAACGGTCAGCTCAACACAAACGCTTTTTCTCAGCTTTTCGATATGAAGGACGACAATGGCGAAGAGTTGGGAGAGGGCTTTGAAATGCCCGAGTTTGAAGAGGAAAATCCGGAGGAAAAGGACGACAGTCTTTTCGAGCGCGGCGGAGCGGGAACAATGCCCAATTTTCTGAAAAATCTTTTTGGAAGCTCCGACAGCTCCAAAAAGGACGAATCCGAGGATGAGAAGAAAGCAAAAAAGAAGCAGGAAAAAACCGACAAAAAGCGCAAGTGTCTCGAGACCTTCTGCACAAACCTTACCCGCAGAGCAAAAGAGGGAAAGATAGACAGAATAATCGGGCGTGAAAACGAAATATACCGTGTTTTGCAGATATTGTCACGCAGAACCAAAAATAACCCATGTCTGATCGGCGAACCGGGAGTGGGAAAAACGGCGATTGCCGAGGGTATAGCGCTTAAACTCGCGAGCGGAGACGTGCCGTTCAGGCTTCAGGGAAAGGAGCTTTACCTGCTTGATCTTACGGCGCTTGTCGCGGGAACGCAGTTTCGCGGTCAGTTTGAAAGCCGCGTAAAAAACCTCATTGACGAGGTCAAAAACGCCGGAAACGTTATGCTGTTTGTAGACGAGGTGCATAATCTTGTCGGAACGGGCGGAGACTCGGAGGGCTCGATGAACGCCGCGAATATCTTTAAGCCCGCTCTTTCGAGAGGCGAGCTTCAGGTCATCGGTGCCACAACATTTTCCGAGTACAGAAAGCATATCGAAAAGGACAGCGCGCTTGAGCGCCGTTTTCAGCCGGTAACGGTAAACGAGCCGACGATCGAGGAAACGATAGAGCTTCTCGGCGGTATAAAGCAGTATTACGCAGACCATCACAAGGTCCGTGTTTCCGACGAGATAGCTAAAATGTGCGCGCTTTTGTCGGAGCGTTATATCAACGACCGTTTCCTCCCCGACAAGGCGATAGACCTGCTTGACGAAAGCTGTGCCTGCGCTTCGCTCGGAAACGAAAGCATAACCGAGTATGAAAAGCTCAAACAGCAGTTAAAGGAGCAGAAGATCGAGGAGAGCAAGCTCGCCGAGGACAGCAATATCGACTACGAGCGTCTCGCGAAGCTCAAGACAGAGATCGCCCAGACCGAGCAGAAGGTCGAAGCGGTAAAGCAGGAAGCCGAAAAAGCAGAGGTAACGCTTGAAGATCTGTCAAAGGTCATCGAGCTTTGGACGGGGATTCCCGCGAATAAGATACGCGAGACAGAGTTTAAGAAAATGGCTTCTCTCGAGGAAAGCCTTAAAGCGAAGATAATCGGTCAGGACGAGGCGTGCGAGCTTGTTTCAAAGGCGATAAAACGCTCGAGAGTCCAGCTTTCAAACCGCCGCAGACCCGCGTCGTTTATCTTTGTAGGTCCTACGGGCGTGGGAAAGACCGAGCTTGTAAAGGTCTTGGCAAAGGAAATGTTCGACACGGTAGACCCGCTGATAAGGCTCGATATGTCGGAGTATATGGAAAAGCACAGCGTGTCGAAAATTATCGGCTCGCCTCCCGGATATGTCGGATATGACGAGGCGGGACAGCTTACGGAGCGTGTACGCAGAAAGCCGTATTCGGTCATTCTGTTTGACGAGATAGAAAAGGCTCATCCCGATGTTATGAACATTCTTCTGCAAATTCTCGACGAGGGTAAAATTACCGACTCTCAGGGAAGAAACGTAAGCTTTGAAAACACTATCATCGCAATGACCTCAAACGCGGGCAGTTCAAACGGAATGAACGGCGTAGGCTTTGCGAAGACGGTTGAGGATATCAGCAAAGAACGCGCCATGAAAGGGCTTCGTGATTTCCTGCGCCCCGAATTTATGGCGAGAGTGGACGAAATCGTATGCTTTGCTCCGCTTAATGAAGAGAGCTACGCGAAGATAGCAAGGCTCAATCTCGAGGAGCTTCGCGAGCCGCTTTCGGAGAAAAAGCTCGCTCTTAATATTACTGATGATGTATACAAAGCAGTCGCGAAAAAGGCGTTCGGCGGAAAGTTCGGCGGGCGCGATATCCGCCGCGTGATACGTTCTGACATTGAGGACAAGATCGCCGAGCTTCTGATAGACCACAGCGAAGAGAGCTTTAAGTCGGTCGAGATAACCGCAGACGGCGACGGGATAAGCGTGGAGCTTAAAAAATGAGCGTGGTTCTGATCACAGGCGGCACGGGCGCGATAGGCGGGGCGCTTGTCGAGGAGTTTTCCCGTACAGACGACGTTGTTTTTACCTACAACGAAAACGAAGTCAAGGCAAAAGAGCTTGCCGGGAAATTCCGCTGTAAAGCGGTGAAAATGGATATATCCGATGCAAATTCCGTAAGAGCCGCGGCTGACTGTGTTATCGGGGAATTTAAGCGTGTGGATATTCTAATAAACAACGCGGGAATCTCGCTGATAAAGCCGTTTACGGACATTTCCGAGGACGAATGGGAGCGTCAGCTTTCGGTAAATCTTTCGGGGATTTTTCGCGTGACAAAAGCCGTTGTTCCGAGTATGATAAGCCGAAAAAACGGCGCGATAGTAAATATTTCCTCGGTCTGGGGAGTTTACGGGGCGTCCTGCGAGGTGGCGTATTCGGCGGCAAAGGCGGGGGTTATCGGTTTTACAAAAGCTCTCGCGAAAGAGCTTGCTCCGTCCGGGATAACCGTAAACGCGGTAGCTCCCGGAGTGATCGAAAGTCCGATGAACAGCGCGCACCTCACCGAAGACGAGCTGAAAGCGCTGTGTGATGAAACCCCTCTCGGGCGTATGGGAAAGCCCTCAGAGGTTGCACAGGCGGTTCGTGCTTTGGCAGAAAACAGGTTCATCACGGGTCAGGTTTTGGGAGTAGACGGCGGATTTTATTGAAATTATTGTCAAAATGCACAAAGCCACTTGGCAAAAGTTGAAAAAACTTGTGATATAATTTTTCGCCAATTTTGAGATAATTTATTGAATTATTCCTGAAAATATTGTATAATTATTATGTTTAATTGAGTAATGTTTTATCTATTTTGATATAAAAAGGAGATTTTTATGAATAACGCGTTGGTTTTCCTGTCCGAAGGCGCAAGCGTGATCGACAGGCTTCAGGGTCTCGGCGACGCGAAGAAACAGCTTGCCGATCCCGATTATTGGAGCTCGGTCGGTATTATTGCTCTTACGGGAATTTTAGTTGTCTTTCTTATTCTCATAATACTTATTTTCATGTTCTGGCTTTTGGGCGTTATCTTTAAGGCTGTCGACAAAGCCAAGAGTGCAAACGCCGAGGGAAATACAAAGCAAAATGTCGAAGAAGTAAAGCCGGCTGTTGAGGTTGTGTCAGCGGCTGAAGAAGATTACAGCAATGACGAGGAACTCGTCGCTGTTATCAGCGCTGCGATCGCGGCTTATACAGAGCAGAGTTTTACCGTAAAGAGCATCAGAAAGCATAATCCGAGGACGCGTTCTGCTTGGAGCGCCGCGGGAATTAGCGAAAATACCCGTCCCTTTTGACGGCGAAAGGAACTGAAATATGGAAATCTTTACCGATACATTAACAGGGCTTCTTGATACTTCGGGTCTTATGGCAATGACATGGCAGAATGCTGTAATGATCCTGCTGTCGTTTGTTCTGTTCTATCTGGCTATTGTAAAACAGTACGAGCCGCTTCTTATGCTGCCTATTGCTTTCGGAATGCTGCTTACTAATCTTCCGCTTACGGGACTTTATCACCCCGAGCTCTGGGATCCCGCGACAAACCCGTATTTTGCTCCCGAATATTTAGACTCGGGATATGTTGACGGAAGCATGAATACTATATTCATGAGCGTTTTTACGCAGCACACTTCGCTTGACTACGGGAGAGTGCTTCACGACGGCGGTCTTCTTGATATGCTGTATCTCGGAGTTAAGCTTCAGATCTATCCTCCGCTTATCTTCCTCGGTATAGGGGCTATGACAGACTTCGGTCCGCTTATCGCAAACCCCAAGAGCTTTCTTTTGGGAGCGGCGGCGCAGGGCGGTATCTTCTTTACTTTCATCGGCGCGTGCCTGCTCAATGTGACGGGTATCGCGGACTTTACGCTTAAAGAGGCGGCGTCTATCGCCATAATCGGTGGCGCGGACGGTCCTACGGCTATTTACCTTACATCAAAGCTTGCGCCTCAGCTATTGGGTTCTATCGCGGTCGCGGCTTACTCTTACATGGCGCTTGTTCCGGTTATCCAGCCGCCCATTATGAGACTGCTTACGACAAAGAACGAGCGCGCTGTCAGAATGGGACAGCTCCGCGAAGTCTCAAAGCTCGAAAAGGTCGTATTCCCTATAGCGGTTACGGTTATCGTTTCGCTTATCGTGCCATCTGCGGCTCCGCTGGTCGGCATCCTTATGTTCGGAAACCTCATGAAGGAGTCGGGAGTGTGCGACAGACTTGTTAAAACGGCGACGAATGAGCTTATGAATATCATCACCATATTCCTCGGAATTACAGTAGGAGCTACAGCCGTTGCGGAGAACTTCCTCAGCTGGAAGACTATCTTCATCATCGTGCTCGGTCTTGTGGCGTTCTGCATAGGCACAGCCTGCGGAGTGCTTCTCGGAAAGCTTATGTATCTGATCTCTGGCAAGAAGATAAATCCGCTTATCGGTTCCGCGGGCGTTTCGGCGGTTCCCATGGCGGCTCGTGTTTCGCAGAAGGAGGGGCAGAAAACCGACCCGTCGAACTTCCTGCTTATGCACGCAATGGGTCCGAACGTTGCGGGCGTTATCGGTTCTGCCGTTGCGGCGGGAGTTCTGCTCAGCATACTCGGATAATTCGGGATAATTAAACAATAAAGGCAAGAGCTTTCTCTTGCCTTTAATTTTAGAAGGGAGTTTTTTATGTCTAAAACTATTACAGTGCGCGGTGTAGGAACCGCAAAAAACAAGCCCGATTATATTGTTATCTCTATGAATATCTCCTCGAAAAACAGAAGCTACGATGCCGCTGTCGGAGACGCGAACCGCCGTATAGAGCTTATGAAAGACGCACTTACGAAAATCGGGTTTGATAAAGACGACCTTAAAACAAATGATTTTTCCGTAAACTCAGAGTTTGAAAACATTCAGCAAAACGGACTTTACAAAAGCGTTTTAGCGGGTTATTCGTGCTCTTATCATCTTAAGCTTTCGTTTGATTTCAGCGCTCAGCGTCTTGCTGAAACGCTTAACGCGATTGTTATCAGCGGCGCCGACGCGGAGTTTTCGATCTCCTTTACCGTAAAGGATACCGAAAAAATATCGGAGCAGCTTCTTGTTTCCGCTGCGGAAAACGCGAAGGAAAAGGCGGAGATCCTTTGCAGAGCGTCCGGAAAAACGCTCGGGGAGCTTGTGTCGATCGATTACAATTTAGGCGAGATAAACGCGCTTTCTCCGAGTAATTACAGAGTTATGCGAACGGCAGTGCCTCTCGCGGCTGTGCCCGAGTTTACGCCCGAGGATATCCAGTCAAACACGCGCGTTACTTTTGTCTGGGAGATAATTTGACCTGTTTGCTGAGGTTTAGTGAAAAGAAGATGCCCTCTTTTAACAAGAGGGCAAATTCATTTTAAACAAATTTTGGTTATGCAAAATAGCTGTTCAGCAGGGAGCCAATAGAATCCGCTGCTTCTTTTTCGTCTTTTACCACGTCATAGCAGTACGCGATAGATAAAAGCATGTATTTCATATATTTCCCACCTTTCTCTGTTTGTTCTACACATTTTGCAAGCCCGGAGCTTTTTGCTCTCTTTTTTCCTTGCACCACTATTTTAGCACCGTTTGTTGGATTTGTCAATAGCAAAACACCGTTTTTGGTGATATTCTACAAAAACGTAGTATATTTTACTCTTTGGTGAAATTTTTTATGTAATTTGTAAATAAAACTGTGTCGAATTGTGCCTTAGTGTATTATAAGTCGTATCAAATATATCAGAGCCCGTTTTTTAACGCCTGATCTGACCGCGTTCCGCAATATCGCTCCACCGCTTGACAATTCTATCAATGTGTAGTATAATAATAATATGAAATCATTGCCATTCCGCAATATCCGCGGAATGACCTTGCAAAAACAAAGGAGGAGACAAAATGGGACTTACCCTGACAGAGAAGATCATCAGAGCGCATATCGTAGACGGAGAGCCGGTAAAAGGCTCGGAGATAGGGCTCAAAATCGACCAGACGCTCACTCAGGACGCCACCGGTACAATGGCGTACCTTCAGTTTGAGGCAATGGGCGTCGACCGTGTAAAAACCGAACGGAGCGTGGCGTATATAGACCACAATACGCTTCAGAGCGGCTTTGAAAACGCGGACGACCACCGCTTTATCGGTTCGATCGCCAAAAAGCACGGGATATGGTTTTCACGTCCCGGAAACGGAATTTGCCACCAGGTCCATCTCGAGCGCTTCGGAAAGCCCGGAAAGACTCTTATCGGTTCTGACAGCCACACTCCTACGGGCGGCGGAATAGGTATGCTCGCCATGGGCGCGGGCGGACTTGACGTTGCAGTGGCTATGGGCGGCGGCGCGTATTACATAACAATGCCTAAGGTAGTAAAAATAAACCTGACCGGAAAGCTTAATGATTGGGTAAGCGCAAAGGACGTTATCCTCGAGGTTTTACGCAGACTGTCCGTAAAGGGCGGAGTCGGCAAGGTAATGGAGTATACGGGCGAGGGCGTCAAGTATCTTTCCGTACCCGAGCGCGCCACTATCACAAATATGGGCGCTGAGCTTGGGGCTACGACTTCAATCTTCCCCTCCGATGAAACAACGCTTGCGTTTTTAAAGGCTCAGGGCAGAGAAGAGGACTATGTCGAGCTTTCCGCCGACCCAGACGCGGTTTATGACGAAGAAGTGGAGATTGACCTGTCCAAGCTCGTGCCCCTTGCGGCTTGTCCTCACTCTCCCGATAATGTCAAGACAATAGAAGAGATCGGGGCGATAAAGATAGATCAGGTCTGCATCGGCTCATGTACAAACAGCTCTTTGCAGGATATGAGAAAGGTAGCGCATATTCTTAAGGGAAAGACGGTTCATCCCGACGTTTCTCTGTCGATCGCGCCCGGCTCCAAGCAGGTGTTCAATCAGCTTGCCGCGGAGGGAACGCTGTCGATTCTTATCGAAGCAGGCGCGAGAATTTTAGAGAGCGCGTGCGGTCCTTGCATAGGCATGGGACAGTCGCCTAACTCAAAGGGCGTTTCTCTGCGCACCTTCAACCGAAACTTCCTCGGAAGAAGCGGCACGAAGGACGCCGAGGTCTACCTCGTATCTCCCGAAACGGCGGCGGCTTCCGCGCTCACCGGAGTATTTACCGACCCGAGAACTGTCGGCGAAATGCCGCCTTATGAAATGCCCGAGAGATTTCTTATCAACGACAATATGGTTGTCGCTCCCGCAAGTGTTGAGGAAGCGCCGAAGGTTGAAATTCTGCGCGGACCGAACATCAAGCCCTTCCCGATAAACAAGCCGCTCGGCGAGATTATCGAGAGCGCAGTTACACTCAAGGTCGGAGATAATATCACCACCGACCATATTATGCCCGCAGGCGCGAAAATTCTGCCGCTGCGCTCGAATATTCCAGCTATCTCGGAGTATTGCTTTACCGTATGCGACGAAACTTTCCCAAAGCGCGCGAAAGAAGCGGGAACATCTATCATCGTCGGAGGCTCGAACTACGGACAGGGCTCTTCGAGAGAACACGCGGCGCTCGCTCCGCTTTATCTCGGCGTAAAGGCGATAATCTGCAAGAGCTTCGCTCGTATCCACCGCCAGAACCTTATAAACAACGGCATTCTTCCGCTTGAATTTGCAAACGAAGCCGATTATGAAAAAACAGAGCAGGGCGATGAGCTTGTTATCGCGGATATCCGCAATACAATAAAGAACGGCGGAAAAATAGTTGTCGAAAACAAGACCAAGGGCTTTTCGTTTGAGGTAAACTGCGAGCTTTCCGAGCGCGGACGCGGCATGATACTCGCGGGAGGATTGCTTAATTACACAAAGGAAAGCTGATTTGCGTAATTATCCATGCCGAACTGCTGCATAACAAGGAGAACTTATTGTGAGACAAAGGTTTATGGAGCTTGTAAAGGAAAACGACCGCCTGTATGAAAGCGGCGCGTTTGACGGTATGAAGTCGGTGTTCTTCTCAGACCTTAAGCCTATTGAGAATCCGCGCGGAGAAAGTTTTTCCGTCGCCGAAAATACCGTTGAGATGACTACAATTGCCTGTATTCTCGAAAACGCGGGAAAAAAGACCATCGCGCTTAATTTCGCGAGCGCACGGCATCCCGGCGGCGGTTATCTCACGGGAGCCTCCGCGCAGGAGGAATCATTGTGCAGGGCGAGCGGACTATATTACACGATAAAGGACGTTCGTGAATACTATGAGCAGAACGAGCGCCACAAGCTGTCGGATTATACGGACGGCATGATCTATTCGGAGAATGTTCCCGTTGTACGCGACGACAGCGGCGAGCTGTTGAAAACGTCTGTTTTATGCGATTTTATTACCTGCCCCGCTGTCAACAAGGGAGCGGCAAGACTTACGGACAGCGAGGTCAACGCAAAGATGAAACAGCGTATCGAGAAGATCATCACACTTGCTGTTTCAAAGGCTCCCGACGTTGTTATACTCGGAGCGTTCGGCTGCGGGGTGTTCAGAAACCGCCGCGAGGACGTGCTTCCTTTGTTTGAAGACGCGATAAACAGTTATGGCGGGGATATTGAATATATCTTCGCGATACCGTGACATAAATCAGAGTATGTTTGTAATGAGTATTAGACACAATCTGCGGATAAAATCGGAAAACGACCTCATATTTTCCAACGGTGAGTGGGATATGAAAAGCCGCTTTATCGAGGATTTTACGCCCGTGCCGATGAAAAGGGAAACGCCTTTTGCGCTTTCAGAGAGTGTTCGGCGGCTGACAACAGTGGGGTGTATTCTCGAAAACAGGAGCAGGCGGGTGATCGCACTGAATTTCGCGAACGCGCTGTTTGCGGGCGGAGCATACCGAATGGGCGGAAACGCCCAGGAGGAGAGCATTTGCAGAGCCTCTCTTCTGTATTATACGATACGCGGCGAAAAAGAATTTTACTCAAATAACCGCAGATGCTTTTCCGCTTTGTACACAGACGGAATGATATTCTCTGAGAACGTCCCGATAATACGCGGTGAGGACGGGGCACTTTTAGATACGCGTATAACGGCTGATTTCATAACTTGTCCCGCGGTTAATCTGCGTGAGCTTATGCCGTGGCAAAGAAAAAGAGCAGACGAGGTTATGGAGCGGCGGATAGGGAAGATAGTGTCGTTTATGCAGTCAAGAGAACCCGATGTTATTGTACTTGGAGCGTTTGGCTGCGGAGCGTACGGAAACAAGCGCGAAACGGTACTGCCCTTCTTTGAGAAGGCGATAAATATGTATACAGACGGAAACGCGGAAATTATCTTCGCGATACCGTAAACAAAATTTAGGAGGACAAAAAATGGCAAAGATTCAGATGACGACCCCTATAGTAGAAATGGACGGAGACGAGATGACCAGAATCATCTGGCAGATGATAAAGGATATCTTGATCCTTCCGTATATCGATCTGAAATCAGATTATTACGACCTGGGGCTTGTCCACAGAAATGAAACAAACGACCAGGTAACTATCGACAGCGCGAACGCTACAAAAAAATACGGTGTTGCGGTAAAGTGCGCGACAATTACCCCCAACGCTCAGCGTGTTGAGGAATATAAGCTCAAGGAAATGTGGAAGTCTCCAAACGGCACTATCCGCGCTATTCTTGACGGAACTGTATTCAGAAAGCCTATTCTGGTAAAGGGCATAACCCCGTACATTCCTACCTGGACAAAGCCTATTACTATTGCACGTCACGCTTACGGCGATATTTACAAAAACACCGAGCTCAAGGTCGAGCAGGGAAGCAAGGCTGAGGTTGTCGTAACGGATAAAAACGGAAACGAAACGCGCGCTCTCATTCATGATTTCAAGGACTCCGACGGTATCGTTCAGGGCGTTCACAATCTCGATAACTCTATCGCGAGCTTTGCGAGAGCGTGTTTTAACTACGCCCTTGACGCGAAGGAGACCCTATGGTTCGCCTCAAAGGACACTATCTCCAAAACCTATGACCACCGCTTTAAGGACATTTTCGCGGAGATCTACGAAAACGAGTATAAGGCGAGATTCGAGGCGGCGGGAATCGAGTATTTCTACACGCTTATTGACGACGTAGTAGCGCGTGTTGTGCGCTCTGATGGCGGATTTATCTGGGCCTGCAAAAATTATGACGGCGATGTTATGAGCGATATGCTCGCAACCGCGTTCGGTTCTCTCGGACTTATGACCAGCGTGCTTGTATCTCCCGACGGAAAATATGAGTACGAGGCGGCTCACGGAACAGTCACGCGCCATTATTATCAGCATCTCAAGGGTGAAAAAACCTCAACCAATCCGATAGCTACGATATTCGCGTGGAGCGGCGGACTTCGCAAGCGCGGCGAGCTTGACAATATACCCGGGCTTGTGGATTACGCGGATAAGCTCGAAAAGGCTTCCATTCAGACAATGGAGGACGGTATAATGGATAAAAACCTGTCGCTTATGTCTAAGCTCGAAAACAAGCAGGTCGTTGATACCGAGACCTTCCTTGTTGAGATCAACAAGCGTCTGAGCGCCATGATGTAATGATATAGCGTACAAAAAGTCTTTGGAAAAGGGGTGTGGGGAAAAGCCTTTCTTCAGAAAGGTTTTTCCCCACAAATATTTTTTGGGTGATTTTTTCTCAAATGTTACGGTGAGATCAGTTCCAGCGGGTAAAACTCCGCTAATATCTCATCATAGCTCTTTTTGTTTTTCGCGGCGATATTGGCGGCGTTCAGGCTCATGCCCGCGTTGTCGCCGTTGCCTTTGCACTGAAAGAAAAACGTTTCGTCGCGGTATTCTATTGAGATAGCCGAGCTTTTGAGGCTAAGCGCCGAGCGGAGCTCTTCTCCGGAAAGTCTTGTACTCAGAAAATCCACCGAAACAAGCGTCCCGTATTCGTCGTAAACCTGTTCCGAAAACCACTCCGACGGCTCCTTACCCGTAAGACCTGTTGATGAAAGCATTTTTAATATCTTGTTAGGGCTGAATGCGCGCTCGGTCAGATAACCCTTTGCAAAGGCGTCCTCGGGAATCGCTCTTGATGGCATAAACATAAGTTCTCTTGTTTTTCCGCTTGAGATCGCGCACATCTTTACCGCAACAGGCTCTCCGTCAAAGGCGAGATATGCTTTTCCCGCGGCTTTTACCGCGGATCGGATAAGTTTTCTGTCCGCGTGGTTTACGGCTTTGTCAGCGTATGAAACATAAGGAAACTCGTCGCATACGGCAAAATCTGCCCCCATTGCTTCAAAGGCGTTTTTGTTTTTCAGTGAATACAGGGCGTTTGTGTTGATAACCACTGCCGCCGCGGCAAGCGTCTGCTCCTCGTAAATGTTTCCCGTGGCCGGTATTATCCCGCAAAGACAGCCCTCGACAAATTTTTCGTAGCTCATTTGTTCGATTTGTTCACTGCCGCTTATGTATACCGAGACCGTATCGGGAAATGGCGAAGTTTTGCGGGGTTCTGCCGATATATCCGCTAAAACCGCGGCAATAACGGCGGCTATTGCGATCATTGCCGAAACGGCGGATAAAATGATTTTTTTACGCATTGTGTGAGTACCACTCCTTGTAATACCGACTTGACAACTAAGGCAAAATGATGTATAATAAAATTAAGTATGTAGAATGGAGAAAGATTTATGGATAATCTCGAAAAATTAAAATCAACCGAAGAATTAAAGCAGATGTGCGATGAGTTCTGCAAAAACAGCGTCATCAGCACAGAGCTTATAAATAAGTTCGGCGTAAAACGCGGACTTAGAAACCCCGATGGCTCGGGAGTTCTTGCGGGAATTACCAACGTCTGCTGCGTACACGGTTATGTTATCAGCGAGGGAGATAAACAGCCCATAGAGGGCGAGCTTATTTACCGCGGTTATAATATCCGTGATATAGTAGCGGGCGCGAAAAATGACAACCGCTACGGCTACGAAGAAGTTGTATACCTTCTGCTGTTGGGAACGCTTCCGACAAGATCCGAGCTTCAGTGGTTCTCAAAGCTTATCGCCGACTACCGAGAGCTTCCGCTGTATTTTATCGAGGATGTTATTATGCGAAACCCTTCGCCTAATATCATGAACAAAATGCAGCAGGCGGTGCTTTCGCTTTACAGTCATGACAGCGACCCCGAAAACAATTCTCCCGAAGTTGAGATGCTTCAGGCGATCTCGGTCATTTCAAAGCTTCCCGCCATTGTTGTCGCGGCATATCAGGCAGTGCGCCGCTTTTATCATAACGAAAGCATGGTAATGCACCCGATAAACAAGGAAGAGAGCCTTGCTGAAAGCATTCTGTCGACCCTGCGAGACGACAGAGCTTATACTCCCGAAGAAGCAAAGCTGCTTGACCTTTGTCTTATGCTTCATGCCGAGCACGGCGGCGGTAATAACTCTACTTTTACCTGCCGCACGGTATCCTCTTCGGGTACGGACGCTTATTCCGCTTATTCCGCGGCGATAGGCTCGCTCAAGGGTCCGCGTCACGGCGGCGCCAACATCAAAGTAATGGAGATGCTTGACGCTGTAAAAGAAGGCGTTAAAGACTGGAACGACGATGATGAGGTAGCAGACTTTCTGCATAAAATTATTCGCAAAGAAGCCGGCGACGGCTCGGGACTTGTATACGGAATGGGTCACGCGGTTTATACGCTGTCCGACCCGAGAGCCGTTATCCTCAAAAAGAACGCGATGGAGCTTGCAAAGGGAACACCGTTTGAAGCGGAGTTCAAACTTCTTGACAGTATAGAACGTATAACTCCCGTGGTGTTCAGGGAGGAACGCGGTGACATTAAGAATATATGTGCAAATGTGGATATGTATTCGGGACTTGTCTATAAAATGCTGAAAATTCCTGTTGAGATGTACACGGCGCTGTTTGCCTGCGCGAGAATGGCGGGCTGGTGCGCGCACAGAATGGAAGAAATGATAAACGGAAAGCGCATTATCCGTCCCGCGTATAAGGCGATAAATATCGATAAAACGTACATTCCGCTTAATGAAAGGTAATAAACATATGACAAAAAACGGCACAGCCTCAATAATTGCCCTTGCCGCGGGAATTGTTCTGTGCACAGCGGCAAGAGTTGTCGGAATTTTGTTCTTCACGGATATGAAAACAGGTTTTCTGTTTCACGAAAGCGAGTTTTTATACTGCGTGATATTCTATGTTATCTGCGCGGCTTCGGCGGTTCTGACCGCGGCTTTCGCTCCGAAATATCCGACCGAGGGCTCGGGTCTTTCCAAAAACAAAACGCTTGTGGTCGGGTGGATCATGGTGTTTATGGCGGCGCTTGCGGCGTGGGACGGGATATCAAATCTCAGCTCAGTTAATTATTCCCTTCTTATAATCATCGGGGATTTTGTCGCGGCGGTCTATATTGAGATCGTCGGTATAGTGACGCTTGTAAAGAAAAAAATAAGCGCGGGTCTCGGATTTATGTACTCTGTTGTCGGTGTTTATTTTATACTCAGAGCCGTCGAGATACTTTCGCAGAGAATGGTTATCATAAGCGTTCAGGAATATCTGCTTGAGGTGCTGGGAGTATCGGCGGGAGCAGTCTGCTTTGCGTTGTTCGGAAAGATATACTCCGATAACGGCGAAAAACGCTCGGTGTTCTTTCTGCGCTTCTGGGGTTCGGGAGCCGCGGTAATAACGGTTTCAACTTTTCTCGGCGCTGTTCTGGCGAAACTTTTCGGTCCGGATGAGATATCAAAAAGGATAACTGCCGATTTTATCGAAGCGCAGAGATATTATCAGGAAAATGCGATGAGCGCGGACGGAAGCTATATGATGTCCTTTGTGCCGTATGTGAACGCGGTTATGGGAATATTCGCCGCGGCGGCGGTAATAATGTCGCTTTCGGAAAATACAAGCGGAAAGTAAAAACTGAATTCGATCGGGAATGTGAGACTGTCATACGCGTTTTCGGGCAGCCTTGGATTCCCGGTCGGCTGTTGAATGATGTGGTGAAGAATTGAAGCTTAAGAGAATTATCGCGCTTTTGCTCGCCGGGATAATAAGTATATCGGCAAGCGGCTGTATGGACACCTCGGTTGAAAATATGCTTAATCCGCCTAAGCTTTCCGATGAGCAGGATGAGATATACAATGAGCTTATAAAAAGCGTAGGACAAAACATAAAGCTTGTATATCCGAAGAGCGGCGAATACCGCTCAGCGTTTGTTATATATGATTTCGACGATGATCCGGAAGACGAGGCGCTCGTCTTTTATGAAAGCAAAGGCGCGGCAGCGGGCGAAGGTTCGCTGAGAATGAAAATATTCGACAAGGTCAACGAAAGGTTCGAGGCGGTTTACGACCTTGCCTGTGAGGGCAGCGAGGTTGAAAGCATAAGCTTTGAAAGGCTCGGAAAAAGCGGCGGAGTGAATATTGTCGTTGAGTATACGCTTTTAAATCAATCTGAAAAGGTTTTTTCCGTGTACAAATATGAGGACCGTACGCCTACTAAGCGCTACTCCTCGTCATACGTCTGCCTTGACGTTTTCGATATAAACGGCGACGGTGTTGACGAGCTGATAACCGTGAATTATGATCGGACTTCTAAAATATCCTCCGCAATGATGTTTGCCGACGGAGAAGACAGTTTGATAAAGTTGTCTCAGACAGATCTCTGCGGAGGAACGGCTGATTATATAAAAGTTACCGAGGGAATGCTCAGTAAGGACACCGCGGCGCTTTTCCTCGACTATTCCAAGTCCGGTGGACAGTCCGGCACTGATGTGCTTTACAGTGTTTCAGATACGCTTTACTGTCCGAACGGCGCGGATATGAACATCAGCAGGGTTACAAACGACTATATGGCGGAAATATACTGCTGTGATATCGACGGAGACGGGCTGGTGGAGATACCCTCCACAAGGCTGCTTCCAGGATACGAAACAGCCGGCAGAAACGAACAGCTTTACGCGGTAGAGTGGTATACAGTTGAGTCGGGCAAATTCTCTTTCAAGCATTACAGCTATTTTTCGAGCAAATACCGCTTTGCGCTGATCTTTCCCAGCAGATGGGTAGGAGTTGTCACGGCGGTGCCCGATGTTTTAAATGATGAGGTTGTCTTTGTTGCCTATGACCAACAAATAGGATTTGACCTTGAAAACGCGGCAGAAATTATGAGAGTGCGGGCGGTAGATAAAGATGACGAAAAAGGTATCGAAGAAGCACAAGGTTTTGTTTTTATCGGAGAAACGGACGAGACCTATTATTGCGTAACACATACGGGTTACGCCGCCGGAACGTTGACTCTTACGGAAAGCGAGCTTAAAAACTGCTTTAAGACACTGTAATTATAATAAACCGCAGAATATTCAGAAAGGTTTTTTATGAAAAGAATACTTGTTTGCGAGGACGAGGCTTCGATAAGAGATTTTGTCGTTATAAATCTCCGTCGGGCAGGGTATGACGTAGTTGATACTTCTAACGGAGAAGAAGCTCTGGAGGTCTATAAGAACAACAACGGCGGCTTTGACGTTGCGCTGCTTGATATCATGATGCCCGGAATGGACGGCTGCGAGCTTTGCAAGAGGATAAGAGAGCAAAGCGCGGAGATAGGCATAATAATGCTTTCAGCCAAAAGTCAGGAGATAGACAAGATAAATTGCCTCATGCTGGGCGCTGACGATTATGTTACAAAACCGTTTTCTCCGAGCGAGCTTGTAGCGCGCATCGACGCGATCTACAGAAGAGTTACCCTCAGCCGTTCTCCAAAGGAGGAAACAAAAGTTATTACTGCCGAGCCGTTTAAGCTCGATCTGCAGAGCAGAATGTGCTACAAAAACGGAGAGCTTATCGAGCTTACGCAGGTAGAATTTCACATGATGAAATATCTGCTGTCAAACAAGGGAACTGCCATCGACAGAAAGTCTATCCTGCGCCATATCTGGGGCGACAGCTATGTCGGAGAGGATAAGGTGATCGACGTAAATATGAGAAGACTGCGTATGAAGATCGAGGACGATCCCTCCTCGCCGAAGTATATCCAGACTATCTGGGGCTTCGGATATAAATGGAACGGCTGACAGAGATGAGTGAGTATATAAAAATAAAAGGATTGAGAAGCCGGTCGCTTGCTTCAAGGTGGATGACAAATACTCTTTCGGTCGTGGTGATCGTGCTGATTTTTGTAAATTTCGGCGTTTATTACTTTGCCAAGCAGTATTACTACGGCTCGGCAGAGAGCTATATGATCTCCGAGGCGAACGCAACGCAGACGATTTTAAGGCGCGTTTATGAGGATACGGCGGCAAATTATTCTTCTGAGGTCCGCGAAATGATCGAGGGCTTTTCCAAAAAGGATCAGATGGAGCTTATGTCCGTAAACCGAAGCGGAGAAGTCACCCTCTCGTCCAGCGGCTTCAAGCCCGACGAGGATTATTATATGCCCGATTATGACGAAGCTCTTGAAAGCGATGAAAACATGGGTGTTTACATCGGGGCGGGCAGGGGCGAAAATATCATTGCGGTCACTATCATAATCGACAATCCGAGCAGCAGCTACAATGCCCTCAGGTTTGTGACATCTCTTGGAATGATAGACGCGCGGATCGGCGGGATCATGCTTACCTGCGTTATAATAAGCGTGTTTATAATCTCGGTCATAGCGCTTACGGGATTTTACTTTGTAAAATCTATCTGCGATTCTCTGGTGCAGATGGGAAGCATCGCCAAAAAGCTCGCGAAGGGAGATTTTTCCGAGCGCATTCCCATAACCGCAAACGACGAGATAGGACAGCTTTCGCTTGCGTTTAACGAAATGGCGGACGAGCTTGAAAACTCCGAGCAGATAAAAAACGATTTTATCTCCAGCGTTTCGCATGAGCTGAGAACTCCGCTTACCGCCATAAAGGGCTGGTCTGAAACCTTAAGCGGAGGACCCGACAAGCCGACAGCCGATAAGGGCGCGTTTGACGACGCTACCTTCAACAGGGGAATGAAAGTCATCACAGGCGAGACCGCGCGTCTTGAGCAAATGGTTGAGGAGCTGCTTGACTTTTCGAGGATACAAAGCGGCAGACTGACGCTTCAGATGGATAAAACGGACATAATCGCCGAGCTTGAGGACGCGCTGTTGATTTATATCGACAAGGCAAAAAAGGAAAACAAAACGCTTTCATATAACGAGCCTCAGTTTATGTGCATTGTATACGGCGATAAAAGCAGACTTCGTCAGGTGTTTATAAACATAATCGATAATGCCGTAAAATACACCGAACCCGAGGGGAAAATAGACATAACCGTTACAAAAGACGACGATATGGTTGCGATTTCCGTTAAGGACACGGGGTGCGGAATAGCCGCTGAGGATCTGCCCAAGGTAAAGCAGAAGTTCTTCAAGGCAAACAGCACAAAGCGCGGCTCGGGTATAGGACTTGCCGTAGTGGATGAGATAGTTTCGATGCACGGCGGCTATCTCGAGGTAAACAGCGAGCTTGGAAAGGGAACCGAGGTTACGGTCATGTTCCCGCTTTACGAAAGAAAAGGAGAGCCGTTCGATGAGTAAGGATAATGAGAAAAAGACGACTATCGGCGGTCAGGCGCTTATCGAGGGCGTAATGATGAAGGGCGTTTCGGTCGGCGCGATGGCTGTAAGAAAAAAGGACGGTTCGGTCTATGTTGAGGAGTGGGCGCTGTCCGGCAAGAAATGGTATAACAAGGCGCCGTTTATACGCGGTTGTATAAACTTTGTCTCACAGCTTAAAGAGGGGTATTCATGCATATTAAAATCCTCCGAGATAAGCGGAGCGTTTGAAGAGGGAGAACCGACATGTTTCGATAAATTTCTGGTAAAGACCTTCGGAGAAAAAGGCGCTGAAAAGGTCGGAGGAGCTATCGCGGGGATACTTTCCTTTCTGATGGTCGCGGCAATGCTCGCGGTATTTCTGTTTGTGCCGAGTTATTTGTTTACATTGCTTGAAAACGCCGTAAGCGCGGATATTTCCGGGTGGAAGTCCGCTTTTGAGGGCGTGCTGAAATTAGTCCTGTTTATCGCGTATATGGCGATAGTGGCGCAGACAAAGGACATTCGCAGAACCTATGAGTATCACGGCGCGGAGCATAAGACAATCGCCTGCTACGAGGCGAAAAAAGAGCTTACGGTAGAAAATGTCCGCCCGATGAAAAGATTTCACCCGCGCTGCGGGACGAGCTTTATCGTAATAACTCTTTTAGTAAGCATTTTGGTGTATACTTTTATCCCGCTTGAACCGGGAGCATGGCTCGGTATAGAAAACAAGGTGCTTTCGGCCTTGCTCAGGGTGCTTATAAAGCTTCCGTTTCTTCCGATAGTGGTGGGGATATCGTACGAGCTTATAAAGCTTGCGGGAAGATATTCAAACGCTTTTACCAGAATACTTTCCGCTCCGGGACTGTGGACTCAGCGCCTTACCACGCGCGAGCCGGACGACAGGCAAATTGAGATAGCCATTGCCGCGATGAAGCCTTGCCTCCCCAAAGAGAATGAAAACGATAATTGGTAAGCGGTGATTGACTTGGAAAACAGAGAACTGCTCAGAGAACTGATATGCGCGCTTTCGGACAACGGAACAGAAAACGCGGGCTTTGAGGCAAATCAACTGCTCGAGCTTTCGGGAATACCGCGCATGAAAGTCATAACCGACCCGAGAGGACAGGTTTCCGAAGAAGCGGCTGATAACGCGAGAGCTTATCTTGAAAGACGGCTTTCGGGCGAGCCTTTACAGTATATTTTGGGAGAATGGGAGTTTTACGGACTTCCGTTTAAAGTCGGAAAGGGCGTTTTGATCCCCCGTCAGGACACCGAGCTGCTCGTGGATATCACAAAGGAGTTTCTGAATAATTTTCCCGGGGGCGAGAGTGTTCTCGATCTGTGCGCGGGCAGCGGATGTATAGGGATTTCGCTTGCGAAATACTGCAATGCTGAGGCGGTGCTCGTGGAAAAATCTCCCGAGGCTTTTGAATATCTTCGGCGGAATATCGCGCTTAACGGCGTTGAGGAAAAGTGCAGGGCGGTGCTTGGCGACTGCCTTGATGAATATAGCGAATATGGGGAGTTTTCGGCGATAGTGTCAAATCCGCCGTATCTCACGATATCCGATATGAAAAACCTGCAGCGCGAGGTTCGCTTTGAACCCGAGATTGCGTTATACGGCGGAGACGACGGGCTTGACTTTTACCGAAGACTGCTTAAAGTTCACGCGAAAAACGTAAAGAAAAACGGACTTTTCGCGGTTGAAATAGGGATAGGCGAGGAAAAGCCTGTGATGGAAATATTCCGGGAAAACGGTCTCGAGCCTTCTTGTGAAAAGGATCTAAATGGTATTTACAGAGTTGTGTACGCAGTAAAAAATTAAACGGAGGATAAATTTTATGGCATCGGAAAAGAAAAAAGCATCGGCGGCAAGTCCCGTTGATAAATCGGTTACTCCCGACGAGAGAAAAAAGGCGCTTCAGACAGCGATAGCGCAGATCGAAAAGAAATACGGCGACGGTACCATTATGTCAATGGGCGAAAATAAGCATTTAGATGTAGAGCATCTGCCGACAGGCTCGCTTATGCTCGATCTGGCTCTTGGGATAGGCGGACTTCCCAAAGGACGTATCATCGAGGTATACGGAACGGAAAGCTCGGGAAAGACAACGCTTTGCCTGCACGCAGTCGCGGAAGCTCAGAAGGCTGGCGGAACTGCGGCGTTTATCGACGTAGAGCACGCTCTCGACCCCGTTTACGCGAAGAACCTGGGGGTCGATATAGACAATCTCCTTGTTTCTCAGCCCGATACGGGCGAACAGGCGCTTGAGATAATTGAAACGCTTGTGCGCTCGGGAGCGATAGACATTGTCGTACTCGACTCTGTCGCGGCAATGGCGACGCAGGCGGAGATCGACGGAGAAATGGGTGACGCGCACGTCGGAGTTCAGGCGAGGCTAATGTCTCAGGCAATGAGAAAGCTCACCGCCATAATCGGAAAAACCAACTGCGTAGCCGTTTTCATAAACCAGATACGCGAGAAGATAGGCGTTATGTACGGAAACCCCGAAACTACCCCCGGCGGCAGAGCGCTTAAGTTCTACTCCTCGGTAAGAATAGAGGTAAGAAAGGGCGAGGCGCTTAAAAACGGCGCTGAGGTTTACGGAAACCGCGTAAAGTGTAAGGTCGTAAAGAACAAAGTCGCGCCGCCGTTTAAAACTGCCGAGTTCGATATGATATTCGGTCAGGGCATTTCGAGAATGGGCGAGGTCGTAGACTGCGCCGTTGACATGGGAATAATAAAGAAAAGCGGCTCGTGGTTCAGCTATGACGATATGAAGATCGGACAGGGACGCGACAAGGTTTTCGAGTTTCTTAAGGAAAACTCCGCGCTTTGCGCCGAGGTAGAGCAAAAGGTGCGCGAGGAGTTTCTGAGAAAGACCCGCGATGAAGACAGCGGCGAAGAGGCTGTACAGGAAGCAAAACCGAAGGCTGCCGAAAACGATGATTTTTCCGAGTTTAAGGAAGAGGATCTGTAATGCTTATAACTTCTCTGTCGGTCTATAAGGGTGACACATGGGAGATCGTGATCGACAGTGGCTGTAAATATTACATAAACGGCTTTGTTATCGCGCGGTTCGGGCTGAAAAAAGGCGAAGAGCTTTCAGACGGGCGGTTAGAGGAAATTATCGCGGCGGATACGCTGAGAAAGGCAAAAAAGCGCGCGCTTTATCTGCTGGGCGAAAGAGCGTACTGTTCGGGAGAGCTTAAGAAAAAGCTTTCAAAAACCTACGGCGTGGAAATTGCCGAAAGCGCCGTCGATTACGCTTTGGAGCTCGGCTACATAAACGACGAGGATTACGCGGGCAAATACGCCGAGTATCTTATTAAATCAAAGCGTCACGGAGTTTCACGCGCACGCCGCGAAATGCTTATGAAAGGGCTTTCAAAGGAAATAACCGAAAACGCGCTTGCGGAATTTACCGAAGAAGAACTTGATGAAGAATTGATGTATCTAATAAGGCGCAAGTATTCCGAAAAAATAGGAGATCATGACAGCCGCAGAAAAACCATCGCGGCTCTGGCGCGGAGAGGATATGATTTCGGCTCGATAAAGCGCTGTATAGAGGCGGTTATAAACGAAAAACTTGACGAAGAATTTGAGGAATGATAAATGAGCGAAAAAACGAAAACAGCCCAAACCAAAATTGCAATGGTGTCGCTTGGCTGCGCGAAAAATCAGGTCGACGCCGAGCTTATGCTTTACAAGCTTAACGAGGCGGGATACGCTTTTGCCGAAGAACCCGGGCTTTCGGATATCACAATACTTCACACCTGCGGATTTATCACCGAGGCAAAGCAGGAAGCGATAGAGTGGCTTAACGAGCTTATCACGCTTAAAAACGAGGGCACGATAAAAAAGATATGCGTTACGGGCTGCCTTTCCGAGCGATACCGCGAGGAGTTTGAAAAAGAATATCCCGAGGTTGACGGAATAGTTGGTATTTCCGAGTACAGCGACATTGCCGAGATTATCCGGAAAATCGAAAACGGCGAGAAGGTAGTTGTATTCGGCGATAAGGAAAAGCACACAATGGAAGGCGGCAGAGTTTTATCGACCGCGCCGTATTACGCCTATCTCCGCGTCGCGGACGGCTGCGATAATTGCTGTACATACTGCGCTATCCCGCAGATACGCGGACGTTTTCGCTCGAGAACAATGGAAAACATCTTAAACGACGCGCGCGAGCTCAGCGAAAGCGGAGTAAAGGAAATTATCCTAATAGCTCAGGATACCACGCGCTACGGACTTGACCTGTACGGAAGACTTGCGCTCCCCGAACTGCTTAATAAGCTCTGCGAGCTTGATTTCAAGTGGATAAGGCTGTTGTATTGCTATCCGGAGAGAATTACGGACGAGCTTATTTCCGTTATAAAGACTCAGCCGAAGATCGTGAAATATATGGACATACCCATTCAGCATTGCGACGGTGAAATTCTGAAAAGAATGAACCGAAAGGGCGATGAGAATTCCCTGCGCGAGCTTATAGCAAAGCTCCGCCGCGAAATTCCGGGAATAACACTTCGCACGACTTTTATAACGGGCTTTCCCGGCGAAACCGAAGAACAGTTCAACCGCCTCGGAGAATTCGCCCAGGAAATGAGGTTTGACAGAATGGGCTGCTTTGCTTATTCGGAGGAAGAAAACACGCCAGCCGCGAAATACCCCGACCAGGTAGACGAGGAAGTCCGCGAGCACCGCAAGGAAATTCTCGAGGAACAGCAGGACACGCGCGTGGAAGAAGCGTTTAAGAATATGATAGGCGAGACCGCCGAAGTAGTCGTAGAAGGTTATGACCGGTTTATCGGGTATTATTTCGGAAGAAGCGCGGCGTTTGCTCCCGAAATTGACGGAATGATCTATTTCAAGGCGAATAAACAGCCCTCCGTCGGAGATTTTATAAATGTAAAATATGTAAGAGTAGTAAACAATAACCTTGTAGGAGAAGCCGTCGAATGAATTTAGCAAACAAGCTTACGATGTTCCGCGTTGTTCTGGTGCCGTTTTTTCTGGTTATTATGAGCGTTTCCGAGATACCGATGAGATTTTTGTGGGCGCTGATAATTTTTATTGTTGCCAGCATAACCGATATGCTTGACGGAAAGATAGCGCGAAAATACGATATGGTATCGGACTTCGGGAAATTTCTCGACCCGCTTGCGGATAAAATATTAGTAGCGGCGGCGCTTATCTGCTTTGTAGAGCTTGGCTGGACAAAGGCGTGGATAGTCGCTGTTATCATGATGCGCGAGTTTGCGGTCTCGGGAGTAAGACTTGTCGCCGTACAAAGCGAAAAAAAGACTGTCATTTCCGCGAGTATCTGGGGTAAGCTGAAAACAGCGTTTACAATGATAGCGATAATCGCGATACTGCTTATGTATATCCTTTCGGATTTCGGATTGATATACGACATCGGAGTTGTTTCTTCGGAGAGCTTCGGGTTTCCGATAGTGATCATCAGCGACGTGCTTATGTATATCACGGTTTTGCTTACGGTAATTTCGGGAATAAAGTATATTTATGATTACAGAGAGTGCATTGACCCGAGAAAGTAAAAGTTCTTGACAGGAGATGAACGATGAGCGATAAAATATTAAAGCAGGATATGAGTGAAAAAGCTCCCGAGCGGACGATGCTTATGGCTCAGCTTTTATTCAGGGAAAAGCCCGGGGAGGTTTCTGTTTCGGATATTCAGAAGGTCGTTGAGGATATATTCGGAGAAATAGAATTAGTGTATGACGCTCCGGAGGCGCCGTTTTTCGCGCTGAAAAATTACCGCGCGACCTTTAAAAAAGAAGATGGCAAGGAATACAATCATTCGGTCGACAACGGCGACGGCACTGTTTCGCTGCCCGTGCTTGCTAATTTCATAATCGGCGGGGAATTCAATACAGAGCTTGACCCTCTTATTAAAAGCCAATTCTGGGATTTTAAAGGCAATTTCGACGAGTTTAAGTATCACACGTCTGTGTTTGGAATGCTTTCTGGAACCATGCCTTATAAACAGGAAGCCGAGCTGTTTTTAAAGGAGATAGAGGCGGCTCTCAGATGCTTTCCTACTGCCGAGGCTATCTATGTCCCGCACAGCGGAAAGCTTACTACAGTCGATCATTTCCGCGAGGGAATGGAGTTTGACCTGTCAGGCAGATTTATCAGAACAGCGGTGAACGCGCGCTTTTTCAGAATTGAAAATTCGGAGGACTTTGTAGTCGATACTCTCGGATTTTTCGCGTTCGGAGGTGCTGACGTTCAGATGCATTTTCACGGTCTTAACCCCGATGACGTAGTGAGGTATGTGTACAATATCGCGAGCTATCAGTTTGACGCGGATTTCCCGATAAAAAGCGGAGACACCGTTGACGGGCTTGATAAAAGCGGGCAGATATCTCAGGCGATCCAGTGGAAAACGCAGTACGAAAACTCGCTTATCCAGCCGGTTCGCGCTGTTCTTGACATTAACTGTGGTGAGTTTGCCTCGGGAAACAGAGGCAAATAAGGTGTATTTTTCTGAGGGAAAACTTTCTGAAGAAAGTTTTCCCTCAGACTCCCTTTCAAAGACTTT